>CAJOHW010000005.1 GCA_905234565.1 uncultured Oscillibacter sp.
CCCCCAGACCCCCACCTCCCGCCAGGAGCGGCAAGATGGTTTGCGTCCGCGCACGGCGCGGGGACGAGAGTTGTCATCGTAGGAGATGCTCCTAACCCAGAGATGTCGCGCACCAAAGCTGCCCATTTTATTGCAAAATGGTAAATACTGGTTCACGCTGATTTTTTTGTCCGTGGTCTTGACATGGGGGCCTTTTTACTTTTTGTTCTCTTATTTTGGGACACGCCAAATTTTCTCCCGGAGAGATCATGGAGAAAGTGGTTTTGATAATTTCACAACGCAATCTCTGCCGGGTGTATGAAAATCCATTACCACTTCGCCAAGTCGCGCCCCAGTTCCCGGCAGGTATCCTTGCCACCGTCATCGGGCATTTCGTTGATGGTCAGGCCCTCGTCAAAGAGATTGGCTTTAGCGTCCTCACAGCGCTGGTGCCAGTCCCGCATCCACTGTCCGTCGCCCCAGCCGTAGGAGCCGAACAGGGCCACTTTCTTTCCGGACAGGGAGCCTTCTACGCCCGCGAACATGGGCTCAAAGCTGCTCTCCTCCAGCTGCTCGCTGCCCTGGCTGGAACAACCAAAGGCAAGCACGTCATAGGCACCTGTCTTGTCCGCCGAAAAGTCGTCTGGACCCAGGAGTTCCACCTCCGAGCCAGCCTCCCTGGCTCCTTCCGCAATGCACTCCGCCATGGTTTCCGTATTGCCCGTGCCGCTCCAATAGACGATTGCAATCTTGTTCATGATAATACTTCCTTTCCTTTTTATTCATCAGGCGGCGGCAAGCAAGCTGGTCAGCGGAACCCCCGCTCGTACGCATTCACAGTAGAACGCTGTGCAGCGGTGGTACGCCGCGAAACGCCTCTTTGCCTCCTCCGGATTTCCGTATACTTTCCAGCACCCGCAGTATGTGTAGTTTTGGCCGTGGTATTTCATAAAACCCGTCACATCTTCCAGAGGGTAGCCCAAAAAGATGCCAATCTCATGGGGAAACTCCTTTGCGGAGCGGAGTTTTTGAGCGAGATGCCGCAAAAGCGCAGGACAGTCCCCGTCCGGGTAGCCCAGATGGGTCAGAAAGGAGCGGGCAGACGGATTGGAGAGAATCTGACGCAGCCAATCTGTCCGGAACAGATAGAGGAGGCAGTTCCCGGCGGCGGGACAGGCTCTCAGTACTCGAAACTCCATGCCACAGGGGGCGAGGAGTTTATGCCATTGGGAGAGTTCTTCCGTTTGCAGGTGTTCTCGGCAGAATAGGTTTGCCGGTTTAATTCCCGCCAGCGTGGGTGCGCACTGCTCCGCCAGAACCGTCTCAAAACTCTTCACACTGTAATCCTCCCGCTCTGCAAGATGAGTTAGTATATTCTAACCATGTGGGTAAAAAATATTCGTCAAAGAACGATACCAAATTTTTACGTAAATTAGTTGTAACTAACTCTTGCGCCAGTATATAACATTCCATGGCACTTGTCAAGCCCATAGGGGAGGATTTTTACTATGAAATGAGAACAATGGACGGAAAAACCTTCCTGCCGTCTTTGTTTGAAAGGCTTTTCCGCCCGTGATTCGCTCTTCAGTGGGGCGGGAACGTTCTCTCTCACGGGAACACAAACCGCTCTAAGACCTCCGCGATGGCGTCGTGATTGTTGTCCCGCTCCGTCACAGCGTCTGCCGCCGCCTTCACTGCCTCTGACGCGTTGGCCATGGCGATACCCGTCCCGGCGGCGCGGATCATAGAGAGGTCATTGGCCTCGTCCCCCGCCGCCAGGGTGTTTTGGATGGGGATCCCTAAAAATCTGCTCAGTTCCTCCAAGGCCCGGCCCTTGTTCATTCCCGTGGGCACCACTTCCAAATAGAACTGGCTGGAAAAAAAGGTGTCCACCCGCCCGGACAGATTCTCTACAATCCACTGGCGCATGGGTTCCGTGGCGGTTCTGCCGTTGAAGTCGATGAGCAGGGCCTTTACCGGCGGGGCGGACAAATCCAGCCGCACGTCGTCTATGACCCGGAAGTCCATATTGATGGCGGAACAGTACCGCCGCGCAATGGCACTGTCGTTGTGGCGCTCCACCACTACGTCCTCCCGGTCATAGGTCTGGATGTACACGCCCCGGCGGTTGGCCTCGTCAAACACCGCGTACAGATCCGCCGGGTCCATAGTCTGCCGAAAGACCTCTCGTTTGGAGGAGCAGTCGTAGATGGACGCGCCGTTGTAGGCGATGACATAGCACCCCGGGCCGTCCAATTTCAGGCGCTTTGCCTGGATCAGGGCGCTTTTCAGGGGACGCCCGGAGGTAATCACGATGTGGTGTCCCGCCTGCAAGGCCCGCTCCATGGCCTCCCGGTTTCCCGGCGTCACCTCTTTTTGGTCGTTGAGCAGGGTCCCGTCCAGGTCCAGGAACAGGCATTTTGTTTCCATGGTGCGCCTCCCTCTGTGATGCGTCTATATAATCTATCAGAATGTCAGTCCTTCTGCCCCACCTGAATTACTTTCATGCCCAGGGACCGCAGGCGGTCCAGCACGGCGGAGGGGGCCTGATCGTCGGTGATGATGGTGCCAGGGACTTCCAGAGAAAAACTGGCGTAGGTACCGGCCCTGCCGACTTTCGTGTGGTCAGCCAGGATGTAGTATTGATAGGCGTGGCTGATCATGGTCTCGTTGATCCCCAGTTCCGTGGGGATGTCGCAGAGGATCTCCCCGTCGGGGGAAATGCCCGAACAGCCCAGAAACGCCTTCTCCGCCCGCATCATCAGGAGATTCCGCATGGCGCAGTCCCCGGTCATGATGTGGCCCTGGCTCCGCAACACGCCCCCGGACAGCGTCACCTCCACCCCGGGGGGAAAGGTACGGTTGATGGCAAAGCCGTTGTTGGTAAAGACCTGGACTCCCTCCCGGGTGACGTAGTCCAGCAGATCCAGAGCCGTACTGCTGCCGTTGACAAAGAGCCGGTCCCCTTTCTCCACCAGGGCGGCGGCCCGGCGGCTGATGGCACGGCGGCAGTCCCCCACAGCGTCCCGCTCCGTCAGGGACACCGCGTAAGGGTCTACGCTGGCCCCGCCGTAAAAACGGCCAATCAGGCCCTGGTCCTCCAGGGCCTGCAAGTCCCGGCGGATGGTCATCAGGGACACGTTAAACAGGGCGGCAAGCTCCTCCACCCGGATTTTCTGCCGCTCCCGGATCAGGGAGAGGATTTTTGTGCGCCGGGTATCGACGGTCTGGCGGCCTTGTTTCATGGGGCGCTCCCTTCCTGTCCTGCATCGTACGCGCTCGAAATGAGAAACAATCTGTCCTTAGACAGCCCGGAACAGCCCGGGCAGCTCCGCTAAGGAACAAATTCTACGGACCCCGGGGAGATCCGGGACCTTCGGATCTGGACACAGCCACACCGGGACCATGCCCGCCGCCGCCGCGCCCTGTATATCGTGGACCGGATTGTCCCCGACAAACACGCAGTCCCCGGCGGCGCACCCCGCCTTTTTCGCGCAGGCTTCAAACAGCCCCCGGTGGGGCTTCTCCACGTTCACTTCTTCGCTGGTGACGATGAAATCCATCCGGTCCAGGACTTTCAGCCGTTCCAGCTTGGCGTACTGGTAATCCGCGGTCATATTGGTGCCCAGGCCCACCCGGTATCCGGCTTCTCTCAGGGCATCGAGACAGGTGTGCAACCCCGGATAGGGCCGCACGGCGTCTAAGAAAACGGACCAGTACCGCTGGGACAGCACCGGGGCCAGGGATACAGGCTTTCCGATTTCTTCCAAGAGGATCTGGAAGCGGATCAACCGGTTGTGGATGGCGGCGGCGTTTTCCCCCGCCCGTTGGACCTGGATCCCCATGGCTTCGTCGTACCGGGCGCGGAACGTCTCCCGGTCCAGGCTCAGAACCACCTCCTGAAAGGCACACAAAGCGTCAAAGGCGGCGGCGTGGGCATCGTCGTAGCTGTACAGGGTGTTGTCCAGGTCGAAAAGAAAGGCTTTCATTTTCATAGCCCTTTCATCATAACACGGTTTTTCCTGAGAATCAAGCACGAATTCAGCCGTGCGCAATCGAATTTTTTTTACAACGCAATGTACCGCGAAAAAGGCGGCGCGTTTCCGCGCCGCCTTTTGGCAGAAGCTGTCCTCGTGAACGATAAGATTTACCGTCAGTTGCCGTGTCAGCGGCCTAAAATGCGGCAAATCTGAAAGAGCGCGCTCTATCAGTCCAGAAGCCCGGCCTCCTGCATGGCCTTCTCCATCTCCTTGTCGGACATGATGTTCCGCAGCCCCAGGACCACAGTGCCCTTGCTCTTGGCGTCATCGAACATCTTGGCAAAGTTCCGGGCGCAGAACACCACGTCGAAATTGGCGGCGGCGGTTTTGCCCTCCGACAGGGCGCAGTGGTGCAGGTTGGCGGGGGTGATGTTGTGCTTTTTCAGCACCTTTTGCAGGGTCATCTTCATCATCAGGGAGGACCCGGCGCCGTTGGCGCAGCAGACCATGAATTTCTTGTTGTCCATTTTTGCCATAAGAATACACTCCTTTTCCGCGTTCCGAAACTCTCCCGCCTCCGCCCCCCCGTCATCGAAGGGGGCGGAAGCCGGAATGCTCAGTCCATCATACAAGATCCGGGGAGGAAAATCAATAGTCCTCTTCCGTCACAATGCCCTTTTTCTCCTTGTAGGCCTCATAGTCCTCGGTGATGAGGAAGTAGCCCTCGGGATCCATCATGTATTCGATCTGGGGGATGGCCAGCAGAATCACCGCCACCAGCACCACGCCGATGTAGCCCAGATACTTCATCAGGACGGTGAAGGCCGGCCACACGGTGGCCCAGTCGAACATGCCCAGATACCCGCCGAAGTCCGCCAGGCCGCACCAGCCGGCGATCAAAGCGGAACCGAACACCTGGGCCAAGCCGCAGAAGAAGGGGATAATCAGGCAGGCTTTCAAGCCGCCCTTCTCGTTGGCCACCAGGCCGATGGTGGCGTTGTCAAAGAACACGGGCACGAATCCGCAGATGATGATGGTGGGGGAGCCGGTGAAGATCAGCACCAGGATAGCCAGGATCTGGCCCACCAGGCCCGCCAGGAAGCCGAAGGTCACGGCGTTGGCGTCACCAAAGCCGAAGCACACCGCGCAGTCCACGCCGGGGACGGAGGAGGGCAGCAGCTTGTCGGCAATGCCTTGGAAGGAGGCGGTCAGTTCCGTCACGAAGGTCCGGACGCCCAGTTGCAAAATCGCCAGATACACGGCGAAGTTCAGGGACTTGTCGAAGCACCACCACACATAGTTGGTGCTCTCGGCAATGTCGCCAGTGCTGACAAAGTAGGGCTTGCCGATAATGGCCAGAATCACGCCGAAGAAAGCGGTCATCAGCAGGGCGGTACACACCATATTCTCATTGAAGATGGAGAAGAAGCCGGGCATCTCCATATCGCCCACTTTTTTCAGCTTCTTGCCGTTCTTGGCTCCGAAGAGCTTGTCGGCCAGGAAATAGCCCAGGCGGATGCCGAACATCTGCTGGTGGGCAATGGCGAAGCCCGCGCCGTCGGACAGTTCCTGCATGGGTTTGATGGTCAGGTTGGCACCTACGGCCCAGTAGGCCCCCAGCAGGATGGACATGACGATCATCATGGGCAGGGGGACGGTAGCGCCGTCCCCGGCCAGTTTGGGCAGGGCGAAGATCAAGAGCCAAATGGCCGTGGCGGCCTGCTGGACCTGGACGTGGCCCGTGGTGAACAGGGCACGGCACTTGGTGATCCTGTTAAAGCGCACCAGCAGGATGTTGATGATGAAGGCCACCAGCAGCAACATCATGGTGTCGGCGAAACTCTTGCCGATGCTCTCCATGGCCTCCTGCACGGCGTTTTGTCCATAGTAGGGGTCCGTGACGCAGGCGGTCAGGTTGAAGCGGTCCCGGAGGCCCGCCAGAATGGGACGGAAGGTTCCGGTCAGTCCGGCGGAACCGGCGTTGAGAATCAGCATACCAATGATGGCTTTCAGGGTTCCGGCCAGGGTGTCATACCACTTTTTTCCCATGAGGGCGTAGCCCAGCAGGGTCAGGAAACCCACCATGTACGGGGCCTTTTGGAGGATGTAGGTGGCGAAGAAATTCCAAATGGCACCTAAAATATCCAGAATAATCATATAGAACCTCTCTTCATCCAGAAATTTCAAGGGATCCCGCCCCTCCCCCTGTCAAGACGCGGCACAGGGGGAGGGGACATAAGATGGGACCTTTTCTCGCGCTCTTTCAGATTTGCCGCATTGCAGGCCACTGGCACGGCAACTGACGGAAAATCTCATCGCTCACGAGCATCGGGTTTAATCGTCGTCTTCCTCCGGCGGGTAATCCGCTTCCGCTTTCAGGATGTCCTCCGGGGTGTTGGCCTCCTGGAGGGCGTCCAGCAGGGGATAGTTGGTAAAGACGCTCATGAGAGCCTGCATATTATCCAGGTGCTCATTGGGGTCGCTGGCCACCAGGGTGAAGAACAGTTTCGCGTGCTTCTTCTCTCCGTCCTCGTCCTCGCCGAAGTCCACCACGTCCTTCACCCGCAGGAAGCCCACGGCGGTCTTGTACGCGCCCACGGCGTTCTCCTGGGTGTGGGGCATGGCGACCTCATGCTCATAGACCATATAGGGGCCGTACTTCTCAATACAGGCGACGATCTGCTTGTAGTAGTCCGGGGACACATAGCCCGTCTCCACCAGGGAGTCCGTGCTGATGCGGACCCCCTCCTGCCAGGAGTCCACGTGGTCCACAAACTTGTAGTGCCCCCGCTCCACGATCTTCTGTAAAATGCTCTTTTCCGTATCCATATGCCTCTCCTTTGCCCCGCCGCCTTACAGGCAGGAGCGGAACGGGATGTTCTGGGGAGCCTCGAAGCAGTCCTCAAAGCCCCGGGGATGGTGATAGTAGATCTTATCCTTGTCCTGGGGCCAGACGTACTTGCCGCCCACCTGCCAGAAGAAGGGATGGAACTTGTACTCGTTGCGGTCCTTCTTGAAGTCGTAGAGGAGCTTGATCTCCTCGCAGTCCGCCTGGAAGTTGGTCCACACGTCCCAGTGAATGGGGATCACCACCTTACAGCGCAGGTTCTCCGCCATGCGCAGCACATCGATGGATGTCATCTTGTCCTGCATTCCGATGGGGTTCTCGCCAAAGGAGCCAAAGGCCACGTCGATGTCGTAGTCCTTGCCGTGCTTGGCGAAGTAGATGGAGAAGTGGGAGTCGCCGGAGTGGTAGATGTTGCCGCCGGGAGTTTTGACCAGGTAGTTGACGGCCTTCTCGTCCATATCGTCCGGGCACTTGCCGGTGAGTTCCTCCCGGTCCGGGCCGGTGGAGTCCGTGGTGACGATGCAGGTGCGGTCAAAGCTGTCCAGGCAGACGATCTCCAGATCCTTGATCTTGATCACGTCACCGGGCTTCACGGTCACGCAGCGCTCCTCGGGAACGCCCCACTTCACCCAGGTCTCCACGGACTTCTTGGGTCCGATGAAGGGCACGGGGATCTCCTTGCCATCGCCATCGGTGGTGGTCATGCCGCTCTGGAGCACATGGGCCGCCCATTCGGCGGACATATGGTCCTGATGGTAGTGGGTGGCCAGCACCGCGTCCACCTGCTTGAAGGCGAACGGATCGATCACAAAGGGCACGTTGCGAAGATTCGGCTGCATCTTCCGGGCGCCGCACATATTCGCCATCTGGTGGCCCACGGCCATTTTCCCGTTGCCGTGGGTGCGCTTGCCGTTGCCGCACCAAAGGTCAATGGTGATATTGGCCCCGCCGGGGGTCTTGAACCACACGCCCGTGCAGCCCAGCCACCACATGGCCACGTTTCCCGGCTGCACCACTTCGTTTTCGATGTCCTCGACCAGCCAGGTCCCCCACTCCGGGAAGGTGGACATAATCCACTTCTCCCGCGTCATCTCCGAAATCTTGCTCATGCGTCTCCTCCTTGTCAAACTGTGCTTCCGAAAGCCCTTTCCTGCCCGGAATCCCCTCAAACGGCCCCCTGATTGTTCGCATTTTCATTTTACCAAACCCGTGGGATTTTTCAACCGCTCTTTATGTTCGTTTTCTCTTTTTATGTTCGTTTTTTTCGTTTTTCACGGCCCTTTGTCTATTTTGCCCAAAGTTTTCTCCCGGTGCCTTCCGGGAAAAAACCGCCCAAAACCGGGGAAAGTCTTACAAATCTTTCCGAAATCACAGCCATATTTTTGTTTTTCACGTCAAAATGACGAAAATATTTTTCGCAAAAAGATGGAGGCTTTTCCCGGATTCCCCCTTGCAAAGCGGACAAATTTCCCGTATAATCGAACACAACGGCTTGGCCCCTGTTCGCAATTACCGCGGCGACGCCGCGTTGGGGAGGTTTTTTGCGATGCGTGTGGAAAAGAAAGTGATCTCCAACCTGGAGAAGTGCTACGCCATGGCGGAGCTTCAGTACCAGGGCCGCCATGGGTTCCTGGTGGCGGCGGAGAAGAACAACCCCTGCTATCTCTTCTCCGAGGAAGGGGAGCGGCTGGAGACGGTGTGGACCGGACCCGGCGGCGTCATGACCATGGTACAGGTGCCGGGCAGCGATGGGCAGTTCCTGTCCACCCGGAAGTTCTATTCCCCCAACGACTCCCGGGAGGCCAGCATCGTCATCGCCACGCCCAAGGGCAAGGACGACTGGGAGATCCGTACCCTGTGCGACGCCCCCTTCGTCCACCGCTTCGGCATCCTGCGGCGCAACGGCATCCGCTATCTCCTGGTGTGCTGCCTGAAAACCGGACACGAGTATAAAAACGACTGGCGCTTCCCCGGCGCGTGCTACGCGGCGGTGCTGCCGGAGGACCTGTCCGGCTTCGACGCGGACCACCAGCTGCAGCTGACCAAAATCAAGGACGGGCTTCTGCGCAACCACGGCTACTGCCTGATCAAGTGGAACGGCCACGACGCCGCCCTGGTGGGCTGTGAACAGGGCACCTTCCTGTTCGCTCCTCCGGTGAATCCGGACGCCCCCTGGGACATCCGCCAGATCTGCTCCATCCCCGCCAGCGACTCCGTGCTCCTGGACTTCGACGGGGACGGCAAGCCGGAACTGGGCACCATCAGCCCCTTCCACGGCAACTCCCTGACCATCTACCATCTGGACGAGTTCGACAACTATGTGCCCTGCTGGAAACTGCCCCTGCCGGAGAGCGAAACGGAAATGCTCCACGCCACCTGGGCCGGAACCCTGGTGGGGAAGCCCACCTGGGTGGTAGGCTGGCGGAAAGGCACCCGTCAGACCGTGGCCATCACCTGTGAGGACGGCGCGTACAAGACCGAACTCATCGACAAGGATACGGGCTGCGCCAACCTGCTGCACTTCGTCAACGCCAAGGGCCAGGACGTGCTGGTGGGCACCAACCGGGAGATCGATGAAGCCGCCATGTATATTGTGACGGAGTAACGGTTTCCCCTCTCTAAGCTCTAAGCAAAAAAACAGGATCCGCATTGGCGGATCCTGTTTTTTTGCGTGTGTTTTAGGTTCAGCGGGTCTCCGGCGGATCGTACTCCACGCCCCGGGTGTCCACCCGGATGGACTGGATGCGCTGGTCCTGTTTGGGCCGGTCGTTGTTCATGTTCCGGGGCACCCGGGAGATGTCCACCGCCACGTCTACGCCCTCCACAACCTGGCCAAAGGCCGCATACTGTCCGTCCAAATGGGGAGCCGGGGCCACCATGATGAAGAACTGGCTTCCTGCGGAGTCTGGGTCCATGGTCCGGGCCATGGACAAAATGCCGGTGGTGTGTTTGAGGTCGTTGTCCCGGAAACCGTTGGCGGAAAACTCCCCGGCAATCTCATAGCCCGGGCCGCCCATGCCGTTGCCCTGGGGACACCCGGGGATGCAGCGGTGGAAGATCAGGCCGTCATAAAAGCCCTTTTCCGCCAGGCTCAGGAAGTTGCGCACCGTGTTGGGCGCTTTCTCCGGGTACAGCTCCGCCGTCATAGTGCGGCCGTCCTCCATGGTGATGGTGACAACAGGGTGTTTCTCAGACATAATCAGTGGTTCCTCTCTTTCAAATGCCGGTCCATCTCCCGCTTCGCGTCCCGCTGGGCGGAGGCGGCCCGTTTGTCATACAGCTTGCGTCCCCGGCACACGCCGACCTCCACTTTCACCCGGGCGTCCTTAAAATACACCCGCAGGGGGACCAGGGTGTAGCCGTCCCGCTGGACCAGGGCGTGGAGCTTGCGGATCTCCCGCCGGTGCATTAGCAGCCGCCGCTCCCGCAGGGGGTCCCGGTTGAAAATGTTCCCCTTTTCATAGGGAGAGATGTGCATTCCGAGGACGAACAGTTCCCCGTTCCGCACGGAGCAGTAGGCGTCCTTCAGGTTCAGGGTGCCCGCCCGGATGGACTTGACCTCCGTCCCCGCCAGCTCAATCCCCGCCTCATAGCACTCCTCCACGTCGTAATCGTGGCGGGCTTTGCGGTTTTGCGCCATGACCTTGATTCCTTTTTTTTCCACCGCCACGGTCCTCACCTCCTTACGGTTTCCCGGTTCTATCTCCCCGCCCTTCTGGACGGCAAGAGAGAGTATACCATGTTTTGGCGGCACCTTCAAGGGGAAATGGGGTGACACTCTTTAAGCGGGGTCCGCCGGCACCCCGTACACCCCCCGGAACAGGGGACGCTTCCACCAGGGGGTCCGGTCCTGGGCGGCCTGGGCGGCCCGGGCGTACAGGTCCCGGGCAAAGGCGTGTTCCTCGGCGGGGACGCCCCGGGGGCCGTAGGCGGCGGACCGCACCGCCTCCCAGAGATGCCGGGCGTCGGCATAGGAGACGGCGGGCAGGGCGCGGCTCAGACGCTCGGGAAAATCCGGCTCCTGGCCGTCACAGCCGGGAAGTACCCGGGAAAAGCGCAGCATTCCCAGCAGACGCTGGAACACCACCCGGCAGGAGGCACTGGCCCAGCGGCGGCGGCGGATCCGGTACGCCAGCACCACGGCGGGCACCGCAGTCAGCGCCGCCGGAAGAAACCGCAGTACCGGACGAAACCGTCCGATCCGCATTTCCCCGGTTCGGGAGGCGTCCGACAGGGCCGACAGGGCAGGAGCTACCGGGACAGCGGTCTCCGTGCGGTAGGAGGGCCGGACCGTGCCGCCGCCGGAGGGTGTGGCCTCCACCGGGGTCCAGCCGGTGTCCGGCAGGCAGATCTCCGCCCAGGCATGGGCGTCCGCGTCCGTCAATACCGCCCGGTAAGTGCCGTCCTCCTGCAAGGTGAAGTCTGAGGGGGCGGCGGCGTAGCCGGAGGCGTACCGGGCGGGGATGCCGCACATCCGGTACAGCAGGGCGGCGGCGGAGGCGAAGTGGATGCAGTAGCCCAGGCCGCTGTCAAAGAGGAAGTATTCAATGGGGTCCGCGTTGGGCGGTGTCCAGCCGGGGGTCAGGCTGTATCCCGCCCGCTCGTGGAGGGCGGAAAGGATAAACTCCGTGGCGGCCTCCGGGTCGTGGAGATTCACACCCTGATCCTCCGCCTGACGGACCAGGGCCCCCAGCCGGGACAGTTCCGGGACCTGGGTGTCCAAAAGAGTGCTTTGGCGGAGATATGCGTCCCGGACCCAGCGGAACCAAGACGCCTGGGCCTCCTCCCAGTCGATACGCAGGTCCTGGGACTCATAGCGCTGGAAGAAATAGGCGTCGCTGTCCTCAAAGAAGCCCCCGGCGTTGGCAAGATAGGGGATGCAGTCTGGCCCCCCGGTCAGATTCCGGAAGGACAGCACCAGAGGCTCCGCCGGGTTCCCCTGACGGCTTGCCAGGTCGTGGTACATGGAGGACCATGTCTCCGACAGCATCCGGGCCACGTCCAACCCCTCGGGAATCGCCGTTCCGTAGATGTCCCGGAACAGAGGGCGGTACTCCTCCGCCATGCGGGCAAAGATGTCGGCGTCCCGGTCGGGAAGCCACTGTCCCTCCGAATAGTCCCCGCCGGAAAAGCCTTTGAGGTATAACGTCTCCGTGGGACGGCGGGTGGCGTAGACCACCAGATGGACGCCGCCGGTGGGATAGTTGTTGCCCCGGTTGATCCAGCCGTTGGCGGCGCTGTGGGTGCCCCGCAGACGGGTGGCGGTGCGGCGCAGAAGGCCCTCCGCCTCATAGGCCGGGGCATACAGGGCATCGGAGTGGCTCCGGGCCAGGGGGATGGCCCCTAAAAAGGCAATCCCCAGCATGGCCGCCAAGGAAACGCCCGTCAGGGCCGTGAGACGGCTCCGGTTGGGCAGGGCGAAATCCGCGTGTTTCTGCCGCAGTCCCGCCGCCTGCATGGCCCAGAAGCAAAGCTGAAAGGCCAGTCCCGCCGCCGCCGCCCACATGGGAAGCCGGATTCCCCCCAGGGGGCTGAACAGCATGGGCACGGAGATCAGGAGATAGGGCAGAAGGTGGGTCTCCATGAGAAATTCCAAAGTATAGAGCAGCAGGGGGAGAAGCAGGGACGCCAGCAGGGCCGTCTCCGTAAAGGGCACGGTGTCCTTTCCCCCGCCAACCAGTACCCGCAGAGCCTGGGACAGCTGCGCCGCGGCGTCCTCCCGGTACACGGCGCACAGGGCGCACCATCCGGCGGCGCAGACGGCGGCGCACACCAGCCCCCAGGCAAAGCCGATGCGGTGGCAGAACCACAGCAGCAAACACACCAGTCCCGCCACCACCGCCAGAGGCACCATAGGGCACCCCAGGGCGGGGATGGCCCCCAGCAGTCCTAAGAGGCTGTATACGCCGGTGAGAAGCAACGCCAAATGGACCAGCGTCGGGGCCGCCGCCGATTCCCGGCGGGTATAGACTTCGATTCTGCGCATAATGGCTCCTTATAAGAAAACATCACCCCCGTTCACCGCCTGGGGCAGACTCCCGGCGGAACGGGGCCTCTGTCAGTTCACGTTCCGCATCCATCATAGCACAGGGATTCCGGGTTTGCAAGGAGATTCCGCACAAGAAGCGGGGGAAAGCTCCCCCGCTGCTGGAAAGTTCCATTATTTTACAGCTTCTCCCGCAGCCGCGCCGCCGCCGCGTCCAAATACGTCTCGCTGTCCACCACCGTGCAGGCAAAGCCCGGTTCCGCAAGACCCGCCAGGTCCCCGGTGACGGTCCCGGCTTTCAGCGTCTCCAGACAGGCGTCCTCTAAGGCGTCGGCAAAGGCGGAGAGCCGGGGCAGGTTGTCCAGCTGTCCCCGCTTGCGCAAGGCCCCGGACCAGGCAAAGATGGTGGCAATGGGATTGGTGGAGGTCTTTTCCCCCCTGCGGCAGCGGTAATAGTGTTTCGTGACGGTGCCGTGGGCAGCCTCAAACTCCGTCACCCCCTCCGGGGACACCAGCACGGAGGTCATCATGGCCAGGGAGCCGAAGGCCGTGGCGATCATGTCGCTCATGACATCGCCGTCATAGTTTTTCAGCGCCCAGATAAAGCCGCCCTTGGACCGGATCACCCGGGCCACCGCATCGTCAATGAGGGTATAGAAGTAGGTAAGGCCCAGACGATCAAAGTCCGCCCGGTAGCGCTGGTCGTATTCCTCCTGGAAGATCTCCTTGAAGGTTTGATCGTAGATTTTGGAGATGGTGTCCTTGGCGGAGAACCACAGGTCCTGCCGGGTGTCTATGGCGTATTGGAAGCAGCTGCGGGAAAAGGACCGGATGCTCTTTTCCGTGTTGTGCTGGGCCAGCCACACCGCCCCGCCGGATACCTTCTGCACGTCCAGACGGGATTCCCTGCCGCTGTCCCCGTGGAACACCAGCTCCGCCGTGCCGGGTTCCTCCGTGCGCAGATCCACCGCCTTGTACACGTCTCCATAGGCGTGGCGGGCCACGGTAATGGGCTTCTCCCAGTTCCGCACCGCCGGTTTCAGGAAGGGCAGGAGAATCGGGGCACGAAAGGCAGTGCCGTCTAAAATGGCCCGGATGGTGCCGTTGGGGGATTTCCACAGCTCTGTCAGTTCCGGATATTCTTCCAGCCGCTGGCGGTTAGGGGTAATGGTGGCGCACTTGACAGCGACGCCCAGACGCTTTGCGGCGTAGGCGGCGTCGAAGGTCACCTGGTCTTTGGTGGCGTTGCGGTGCAGGAGGCTTAAGTCGTAGTACTCTGTTTTCAGGTCCACAAAGGGCAGGATCAACTTTTCCTTGATCCAGCCCCACAGCACCCGGGTCATCTCATCGCCGTCCATCTCCACCAGGGGCGTGGTCATTTTGATTTTTTCCATGGTTTCCATAGGATTCCTCCATTCTCCCGGTCCTTCCGTATGCGGTACAGCGTTCCCTATCATACACACAATCCCGCCGGAACGCAAGAGGGAAACTCCCATAAAACCCGGAAAATCGGGACGGAGAAAGGGGCATAGGACAGTCCCGGCGGGGCATAGGCTGTGCGGGGAGGGATGGATATGCAATGCAGAATGCGGGATCTGCGCTGTAAGGAAGTCATCAACATCTGCGACGGCTGCCGCCTGGGATATCCGGGGGATCTGGAAGTGCGGATCCCGGAGGGCCAGGTGACCGCCCTGATTGTCTACGGACCGCCCCGGTTTTTCGGGCTGTTCGGAAAGGGAGAGGAGTACTATGTGCCCTGGGACAGCATCCAGCGCATCGGGGACGACATCATCCTCATCGACCGGCCCGGACACCGCCGGGACCGGGAGCCGGAACCGCCCCGGCCCCCCTTCCGTCCCCGCCGCTGACCGTGGGGTCCGGGGACGGGAGAGAGAGGAACGGGCCCGTTATGTGAACAGGCCGTCCGGCAAGCGGACGGCCTGTTCCGTTGTGTACTTTATCCTCGTGAAGGATAAGATTTTCCATCAGTTGCCGTTCCAGTGACCTAAAATGCGGAAAATCTTATAGAGCGCGAGTAAAAATTTTCTCATGCTGTTTCAGCTTGCAGATGGTCTGGGTCATGGTGCCCATGGGACAGAAACTGCACCAGGTCCGGGGACGGTAGAGAGCCATTACGATGAGGCCGATGAGGGCGGAGGTCAGCATGAGACTGTAAAAGCCGAAGGCGAACTGTGCGGCCCACTCCGGGGCGGAGCCCGCCGTATAGGCCCAGCCCCAGGGGACCCGGAAGGTCCAGAACAGTTTCACCACCTGCCGCAAAGAGGACGCGCCTGCAAATACCCGCCAGGTTTGATACAGGATATTGCCGAACATGACGAGGAAGAACGCCAAAAAGCCGTACCGGAACTGGGGAGACGCCACGCAGCGGGGGGCGGGTTTCCCCCGGGAACAGCCCGCCTTTTGCGCCAGGACTGTAAAGAGCTGTCCCCGGCCGCACAGGTGGTTGCAGAACCACTTGTTGCCGCCGAAGGCCGCAAAGAGCAGGGGCAGGAGGAAGTCGATCATCCCCAGCCAGGCGAACAGGATGTTGAAAAAACCCAGGGCAAAATACACCAGGGTCCAAATCCACAGATAGTCGTACCAGTGCCGCCGCTTCATGACGCCGCCTCCCTCTGCTGGAACTGAATGCAGTCCGCCGGGCAGATCTTTTGGCACTTTCCGCAGCCCACACACCGCTCCGGATTCACCACCGCCCAGCAGCCCCGCCAGATTTGGACAGCCCCCTTTGGGCACTCCTTGGCGCAGGCCCCGCAGGAGACACACCGTGTCCGGTCTACCTGCGCAAAGCGCTTTGACGCCATTTCCCTCCCTCCTTTCAAGTCGAAAGCCTTACAGCACAGCGCCCTTCCCACAGGGGAAGGGCGTTTTTTCAACGCGCTCATACAGAGCGCAGGTAAAACGGCAAATTTGATCGTACCCAAATCAATCTTCCTGGCATCCTAAGTTTTCCAGGGCAGACCGGGCGGCGGACTGTTCCGCCTCCTTTTTGCTGTGGCCCCTGCCCTGGCCGATGCTCTGGCCGTTGACCAGCACCTCCGCCGTAAAGACCTTGGCGTGGTCCGGACCCTGTTCGTCCAGCATCCGGTAGACCATGACCTGATCGGCCTTCCGCTGGACCAGTTCCTGCAAGGCGGTCTTGTAATCCCTGCGGCGCTCCTCCACGGCCTCCCCCTGTCCGTCCAGCAGGAAGCGGTGGATCAGAGCCGCGGCGGATTCCATGCCGCCGTCCAGATATACCGCCGCAATCAGGGCCTCCATGGCGTCCGCCAGAATGGAGGGACGCTCCCGGCCTCCCCCGGACTCCTCGCCCCGGCCCAGACGAAGGTATCTCCCCAGTCCCAGGGCGTAGGCCGCCTCATAGAGGCTCTGTTCGCACACCAGGGCGGCGCGGATCCGCGTCAAATCCCCTTCCGGCAGGTCCGGATGGCGGCGGAACAGACAGTCCGCCGTGACGAAGCCCAGGACGGCGTCTCCCAGAAATTCCAGCCGCTCGTTGCTCCGCAGATGGGCAGAGCGGTGTTCATTGGCATAGGAACTGTGGCACAGGGCCTGTTCCAGCAGGGCCGGGTCCTGAAAGGTGTATTGTAATTTTGTCTCCAGTGCCTCCATAGGTATCCTTTAAGTTCCGTTATTTCAGTTTCCCCGCCAGGAAGTTCACCGCGTCTCCCACGGTTTTCAGTCCGGCCAGCTCGTCCTCCTGGACCTCACCGATCTCGAACTCCTCCTCCATGGCCATAACCAGCTCTACCAAATCCACGGAGTCCGCGCCTAAATCGCCCTCAAAGGCAGTATCCATGGTAATCTCCCCAGGCGCTATGGCGAACTGTTCCGCCACCAGCGCCTGCATGACCGCAAAAAGTTCCTCTGTCGACATACCTGCTTTCACTCCTCATGGAATTTTGAAAATCCGGCCGGAGGGGTTGATTCCGGCACGGGTTCCATCATAAGGGAGGAAGCCGCCGCTGTCAAGAGGGAAGCCGCACTTTTTCGGGGAAATCCTCCGGGAAAGTTCCCCTCACACCTTCATCAGTTCGATGTTTTTCTGCACGTCCTCAATAAAGCCGCTCTCCGCGTACTCCTTGGCCCGCAAAATAGCGTTTGCGATAGACCGGGCATCGGAGGAACCGTGGGCCTTAATCACCGGCTTGCAGATGCCAAGGAACGCGGTACCCCCCACTTCCGCCGGGTCGATGGCCTTTTTCAGCCTCCCCAAGTCCTCTTTCACCAGGGCGGCGGCAATTTTCGTTTTCGTGCCGGACAGGAACAGTCCCTTCAATTCCTTCAACAGGAACTTTCCCGTGCCCTCCACGCTCTTGAGCATGATGTTGCCGGAGAACCCGTCCGTCACCGCCACGTCCGCGCCGCCCAGCATGGCGTCCCCGGCCTCGATGTTGCCCACAAAGTGAATCCGTCCCGCGTCCCCGGCCTTTTTCAGCAGGGCATAGGTCTCCTTACGCAGGGTATCCCCTTTCTCCTCCTCCGCGCCGATGTTCAGCAGAGCCACCCGGGGATTGGGGACGCCGCAGATCCGCCGGGAATAGTAGCTCCCCAGGTAGGCGAACTGCAAGAGATACTCCGGCGTACACTCCGCGTTGGCCCCGCAGTCGCACAGAAGCAGTTTTCCGCCGCCGGGTGTGGGCAGCAGGGGCCCCATGGCCGCCCGGCGGATGCCCCGGATTCGCTTGACAATCAGGGTGGCTCCCGCCAGTAAGGCTCCGGTGGATCCGGCGGACACAAAGGCGTCCCCAACTCCGTCCCGCAGAAGGGACAGGCCCACTGTCAGGGAGGAGTCCTTCTTTTTCTTGAAGGCGGTGGCGGGATCGTCGGCGATCTCCACTACCTCCGAGGCGTCACGGATCTCCACGCCCTCCGGCAGGGTGGTCTCTCCGCTGGCCCCCACCGCCCGCAGCACCTCCGCCGCCCGGCCCACCAGCAGAATGTCTACGCCGTGGGCTTTCCGGGCCTCCAGAGCGCCCCGGACCACGGCCTCCGGGGCGTGATCGCCCCCCATGGCGTCTACGATAATCTTCATATCTCTACCTTTCCCTTCCCGCCTGTGATGGACGGCGCTGTCTGTGCAAGGATGTCCAGGGACCGCTGGGAGATGGCCTCGTGTTTGAACTTCTTTCCTCTGACCCGCCGGTCCAGAGGGGGCAGAAGGCCGAAGTGGATGTTCATGGGCTGGAACGCGGCGACCGCCGGATTGGAGATGTACAGGGCAAGGGCGCCTATGGCCGTCTCCTGGGGGAAATCCACGGGGGGCTGTCCCAAAAGGCGGCGGGCCGTCTCCACCCCCACCAGAAAGCCGCTGGCGGCGGACTCCACATAGCCCTCCACCCCGGTCATCTGTCCGGCGAAGGAGATCCGGGGCTCTGTTTTCAGCCGGTAGTACCGATCCAGCAGCCGGGGGGAGTCCAGGAACGTGTTCCGGTGCATGACGCCGTAGCGTAAGTACTCCGCGTGGGACAGGGCGGGGATCAGGGAGAACACCCGCCGCTGTTCCGGGAATTTCAGGTGGGTCTGGAAGCCCACCAGGTTGTAAACGGTGCCCGCCCCATTGTCCCGCCGCAGCTGAACCACGGCGTAAGGCTCATGACCTGTACGGGGATCCCGCAGTCCCCGGGGCTTCAAGGGGCCGAAGCGCAGGGTGTCCCTCCCCCGGCGGGCCATGACCTCCACGGGCATACAGCCCTCAAAGACCTTGCTGTCCTCGAAGCCGTGGACCTCCGCCTCCTGGGCCCGGGTCAGTTCCTCCCAGAATACGCCGTACTCCTCCTCCGTCAGGGGACAGTTCACGTAGTCCGCCGAACCCTTTCCGTAACGGGAACCCATCCAGGCGCGTTCCATGTCCACGCTCTCCGCCGACACCAGGGGCGCGGCGGCGTCATAGAAGTGCAGGGCGGCGGCGTCCCCCAGAAGAGTCCGCAAACGCTCCGCCAGGGCATCGGAGGTCAGGGGACCGGAGGCGATAACCACCTCCCCCGCCGGAATCTCCGTCACCTCTCCCGGAACCACCGTGATGCTGGGATGGGTCCGGATCCGCTCCGTCACCAGGGCGGCGAATCCCTCCCGGTCCACCGCCAGGGCTCCTCCGGCCTCCACCCGTGTGGCATCGGCGCAGGAGAGGATCAGGGAACCCAGCCGCCGCAGTTCCTCTTTCAAAAGCCCCACGGCGTTGCTGAGCTGGTCCCCCCGCAGGGAGTTGGAACAACACAGCTCCGCGAAATACTCCGTCACATGGGCGGGGGTCCGCTTCTCCGGCTTCATCTCCCGCAGTATCACCGGAATCCCCCGCTGGGCCAGCTGCCAGGCGCATTCGCTGCCCGCCAGTCCCGCGCCTACTACCGTGACGGCGTCCATCAGGCCTCCTCCTTTTCAGACTTCTTGGCGGAGGTTTTCCGGGTAGTGGTTTTGCGGGCGGTGGTTTTTGCCGGGGCCTTTTCGGCGGTCTTTGCGGTCTTTTTAGAGGCCGACGCCTTTTTCGCCGTGGTTTTCGTTGCCCTTTTTGCCGCGGCCTTTTTGGGCTTTTCCGGCTCAGCCGGTTCCTCCGCCGGGGCGGTTTCGGTGCTTTCCGTTTTCTTTTTGGTCCAGCCACGCTGATCCTCCGGCAGAAAGTTGGGACACTCCGGGTTGATGCAGAAGGGCTTCTTAAACCCCCGGCCCGCCCGCTTGAACATGGTCTGACCGCAGGAGGGACAGTCGTCCTTCACCGGCACGTCCCAGGTGCGAAAATCACAGGTGGCAGGGGCGGCCTTATTGGCCACCTGATGCTCACAGCAGTAGTAGGTATACTGGCGTTTCGTGTTCTGGCTGACGCCGGTGCGCTTCATGAGCCGTCCCCCGCACTTGGGGCAGCGTCCGGGCATGACCTCCACCAAGGGCATGGTAAAGCCGCACTCCGGATACCCGGGACAGGCCAGGAACGGGCCAAAGCGTCCGGTTTTAATCACCAGGTTCCGCCCGCACTGAGGGCAGATCTCCTCGCTGACCTCTTCCGGCACCTTGATCCGGACCCCTTCCAAGGCCTTCTCCGCGTCTTGGAGGTTCTGGTTAAAGCCGCCGTAAAACTCCCGCAGTACGTTTTTCCAGGGGGCCTTCCCCGCCTCCACGGCGTCCAGTTCCCCCTCCATGCGGGCAGTGAAGCGCAGATCCGCGATGTCCGCGAAGCGCTCCTTCATCAGCTCCGTCACCACCCGGCCCAGGTTTGTAATGCGCAGATACTTGCCCTCTTTCGCCACATACTGCCGATCCAGAATCGTGGACACCGTAGGGGCGTAGGTGGAGGGGCGGCCGATGCCCTGTTCCTCCATGGCCCGGATGAGGGTGGCATCGGTGTACCGGGCGGGGGGCTGGGTGAAGTGCTGCTGGGGGTCGAAGCCCAGAAGCCCCAGGACCTGTCCCTCCTGCAAGGAGGGCAGGGGGGAGTATTTCTCCTCCTTCTCCTCGTCCTTCCCCTCCTCATAGACGGCAGTGTATCCGGCGAATTTCAGGCTGGAAGAACTGGCCCTAAAGTCATGGCGTCCCGCGTCGATCTCCACGGACACGGCGTCGAACAGGGCGGCGGACATCTGGCAGGCCACAAACCGGCTCCAAATCAGGCGGTACAGGTTGTACTGCTCCCGGGTCAGGTCCTTTTTCACCTGTTCCGGGGTCCGGAACACGTCGCTGGGGCGAATGGCCTCATGGGCGTCCTGGGCGTTGCCCTTGGCCTTGTAGCGGTGGGGGTTCTCCGGACGGTAGTTCTCCCCGTAGCGGCCTGAGATAAACGTCCGGGCGGCCTGGATGGCCTCCTCCGACAGGCGCAGGGAGTCGGTCCGCATATAGGTGATGAGGCCCACGGCCCCCTCCCCGGCGATCTCCACCCCCTCATAGAGCTGCTGGGCAACGGCCATGGTCCGCCGGGGAGTCATATTCAGCTTCCGGGACGCCTCCTGCTGTAAGGTAGACGTGGTGAAGGGGGGCGCGGGATTGCGGCGCTTCTCCGTCCGCTTGACCTTCCGGACCACAAACGTCTCGTGTTCCGTCTCTTGGATGACCGCGTCCACTTCTTCCTTGCTGTGGGGCTCCACCTTCTTGCCGTCAGTGCCGTGGAACCGGGCGGAAAAGGGGATCTGGCCGGGAATCTTTGGGTCCAGTTTGGCGTCTAAGGTCCAGTACTCCTCCGGCTGGAAGTCCTCGATCTCATGCTCCCGGTCGTCCACCATGCGGGTGGCCACGGACTGGACCCGTCCAGCGGACAGGCCCCTCCGGACCTTCTTCCACAGCAGGGGGCTGAGTTTATAGCCCACCAGCCGATCCAGAATCCGCCGGGCCTGTTGGGCGTCCACCAAGTCCTGGTCGATCTCCCGGGGGGCCTTGATGCTCTCCTGCACCACCCGCTTGGTGATCTCGTTAAACGTCACCCGCCGGGCCTTGTCGTCCGGCAGATCCAAAAGCCGCTTTAAGTGCCAGGAAATGGCCTCTCCCTCCCGGTCCGGGTCCGTGGCAAGATACACGGTGTCCGCCTTTGCCGCCGCCTTTTTGAGATCTCCGATGATGTCCTCTTTTCCCTTGATGGGTTCATAGACCGGCTCAAAGTCCCGATCCACGTCCACGCCCAGTTTGCTCTTGGGCAGGTCCCGCAGATGGCCCATGCTGGCCTTGACCTCAAACTCCTTGCCGAGATATTTCCCGATGGTTTTCGCTTTTGCCGGGGACTCCACGATCACCAGGTTGTGCATACTGTCTAACCCTCCAAACGCCCATATCGGGCGTGATGCTGCCTTGAATGCTTCTTTCCGGGGAATGTTATGCGTTCTCCCGCAGTTCCACCGTGCGGGTATAGCGCTTTCCCGCCTGCTGTACGGCATAGCCGTCGATTTCCAGCACTGTCAGGGCGGAGAGTACCCGCCGGATGGGAATGCCGCTGCCCTCCGCCAGTTCGTCCGCCAAAACGCCCGTCTCTAAGGACATGAGCCGCAGAAGGGCTATCTGATCGTCCGTCAACCCGCTGTCCAGCAGGGACAGAACCGGCACCGCCGGTTTCTCCGCTTCCCCCTCTGCCTGGGCGGGTTCCGCCTTTGGCAGGGGTTCCTCCAACACCACAGGCAGTTCCCGGCTTGTCCGAAGCTTCTCCGGGAACCGGGCGGCGTAGCTCTCCAAAATCTCTCCGGCCTCCGATACCAGGCCGGCTCCGTCCCGGATCAGGCGGTTGCACCCCTGGCTTGCGCAGGCGTCGATGGGTCCGGGAACGGCGAACACGTCCCGCCCCTGGTCCAGGGCCAGGGAGGCGGTAATCAACGCGCCGCTCTGCTTCGGGGCTTCCGCCACCAGGACGCCTACGGAGATGCCCGACAGGATCCGGTTTCTCTGGGGGAAGTTCCCCGGCAGGGGTCTGGTGCCCGGGGGATACTCGGAGATCAAGGCCCCGGCTGCCGCCACATCTTCATAGAGCCCCTGGTTCTCCCGAGGATATACCACGTCCAGGCCGCAGCCCAAAAGTCCCAAAGTGACGCCTCCGGCCATGAGCGCGCCCCGGCTGGCGGCGGAGTCAATGCCCCGGGCCAGTCCGCTGGCCACCACCGCCCCGCCGCTGGCAAGGCCGTAACTGATCCGCTCCGCGCAGGCCACGCCGTAGGGCGTACAGTCCCGGGTGCCCACCACCGCCAAAACCATCTCCTCGTCAATCACCGGAAGCCGCCCCTTGACGTATAAGAGGCAGGGTGGGTCGTAGATATCCCGCAGGCGTCCGGGGTAAGCGGCGTCCTGCAGCGTCACCAGTTGGAGATTCAATCTCTGACAGTCTCCCAGGATCCGGTCCGCGGCCTCCAGAGAGCGGTTCCGCAGAAGAGCCGCCTGCTGACGGTCGATCCCCTTCGTCAGCAGAATTTCCCCCTCGTCGGCGAAGTATATGTCCTCCGGGGTGGGGAAATGCCGCAGCAGTGCCAGACGGGTCTGGTTCCGCAGTCCCCGGATCTGGGTCAGCCACAGCCAGTATTTCAGTCCCGACACGCCAAGTCCTCCTCTCTTGCCGCCTCCCACAGCACCACGCCCGCCGCCATGGCGGCGTTCAGGGATTCACACCGCTGCCGCATGGGGATCCGAAAAGTTCCCCGGCATAAGTCCAGCACTTCCTGGGAAAGCCCCCGGCCCTCACTGCCAATGGCGGCGGCAAACCGATTCCAGTCCATGTCCCGGATGTCCCGGGCGTTTTCGTCCAACGCCGCGCCGTAAAGGGGAAGGCCGGAACGGTCCAGCAGAGAGGCCAGGGCCTCCGCGCTCACCTGCCATACGGGCAGACGGAACACCACCCCCATGCCGGACCGGACGGTTTTGGGACTGTACGGGTCCGCGCAGCCGTCCAAGAGGAACACGCCGTCCGCGCCGAAGGCGTCCGCGGTGCGGAGGATGGTCCCCACGTTCCCCGGATCCTGGACGCCGTCCAGAACCACATAGCGCCGCCCCGGGAGGGGGTCCGGCAGGGGGCGGTCCGGAATCTCACACTCGCAGACAATGCCTTGGGGGGTCCGGGAGGGGGACACCGCCTCCATGACGGCGGGGGGCACTTCTATCTGCCGTTTCGCCATAAAAAGGGGCTGAATCGGGTCCTCCGCGACCAGGGCCGTCCGCACAACGCCCCAGCGCACGGCCTCCTCCGCCAGCTTGTACCCGTCGCACAGGAACGTGCCGCACTCTCTCCGGTAGGAGGCGGAGACGGCCAATTTCCGAAAATGGGCTATCAGGGGGTTCTTCCGGCTGGTAATTCGTTCCATTCCAGGCCTCCTTCCCCGTTTGATCCGCTCCATCATAGCACAGCGTCCCCGGGAAATGCAAGCCGGGGACGCCATTTTTCCGCACTTGTTCACATTTTCGCCACAAACCGGGGCAAAATCCCGAAGCAATCCGGTCCGTTTTCAGAACAGCCCCGTGATCCGGCCCGTGTCGTCCACGTCGATGCGCTCCGCGGCGGGGGACCGGGGCAGGCCCGGCATGGTGAGGATCTCCCCGGTCAGGGCCACCAGGAATCCGGCCCCGGCACTGACCTTCACGTTCCGCACCGTCACGGAGAAGCCCTCCGGCGCCCCCAGCAGGGACGGATTGTCAGAAAAAGAGTACTGGGTCTTTGCCACGCACACCGGAAGATCCCCATAGCCCAGGGCTTCCAGTTCCGATGCCTGTTTCTTTGCCGCGGCGGTGAGGACCGCTCCATCCGCGTGGTAGACCTTACGGGCAATGGCGTCCAGTTTCTCCTGGATGGTGCTGTGGGTGTCATAGGCAAAGCGGAAGGCGTTGGGCGCGTCGCAGAGTTTCAGCACTTCCTGGGCAAGGGCGATCCCCCCTTCTCCGCCTTTCGCCCACACCTGGCTCCGGGCCACGGGGACGCCTAAGGCACGGCACCGCTCCTCCACCAGGGCCAGTTCCGCCTCCATATCCGTGGGGAAGGCGTTCACCGCCACGCAGCAGGGCAGGCCGAACACCTGCTTTAGGTTCTCCACGTGTTGCAGCAGATTGGGAAGTCCCGCTTCCAGAGCGGTCAAGTTTTCCCGGGTCCAGTCCTCTTTGGACGCGCCGCCGTGGTGCTTCAAAGCCCGGACCGTGGCCACCACCACCACGGCATCCGGCCGCAGTCCCGCCAGACGGCACTTGATGTCCAAAAACTTCTCCGCCCCCAGATCCGCGCCGAAGCCCGCCTCTGTGACGGCATAGTCCGCAAGGCCCATGGCCAGGCGGGTGGCCGTGACGGAGTTGCACCCGTGGGCGATGTTGGCGAAGGGCCCCCCGTGGACAAAGGCGGGGGTGCCCTCCAAGGTCTGCACCAGGTTGGGCTTTAAGGCGTCCCGCAAGAGGGCCGCCATGGCCCCCTCCGCCTTCAAATCGTGGGCGGTGACGGGCTTGCCGTCATAGGTATAGGCCGCCACCATGCGGCCCAGACGCGCTTTCAGATCTGTGATCCCGTCCGCTAAGCACAACACCGCCATGACCTCGCTGGCTACCGTAATGTCAAAGCCGTCCTCCCGGGGCACCCCCTGCATCCGGCCCCCTAAGCCGTCCACGATATTGCGCAGCTGACGGTCGTTCATATCCACGCAGCGGCGAAGGACGATACGCTTTGTGTCGATTCCCAGGGCGTTCCCCTGCTGGATATGGTTGTCCAGCATGGCCGCCAGCAGGTTGTTGGCCGCGCCGATGGCGTGGAAGTCCCCGGTGAAGTGGAGGTTGATGTCCTCCATGGGGATCACCTGGGCATAGCCCCCTCCGGCGGCTCCCCCCTTCACGCCGAACACCGGGCCCAGGGACGGCTCCCGCAAAGCGGCGGCAGTGCGCTTTCCCAACCGCCCCAGGGCGTCTGCCAGCCCCACGGTGGTGGTGGTCTTGCCCTCCCCGGCGGGGGTGGGGTTGATGGCAGTCACAAGGATCAGTTTTCCCGCCGGACGGTCCGTTTTCCGCAAAAGGGCGGGGTCAATTTTGGCCTTGTAGTTTCCGTACAGCTCCAAATCCTGCTCGTCCACGCCCAGTTTCCCGGCGATCTCCCGGATGGGACGAGGGGTGTGGGCCTGAGCAATCTCAATGTCAGACAGAATGCGCATAGAGGTACCTCCTTTGTTCCGGCAAGTTTTGTGCGTAAAAAGACAGGCTCCGCAGGGAAGGCCCGCCCCTGCGGAGTGTTTATTCTCGCTCTTATGCTCTTAAGCGTTGCCCACCGTGCGGGGATGGGGAATCACGTCCCGGATGTTGCCGACGCCGGTGAGATACATCACCAGCCGCTCAAAGCCCAGGCCGAAGCCCGCATGGGGACAGGAGCCGTACCGGCGGAGATCGCAGTAGGCCTTGTACGTCTCCGGATCCATGCCCAACTCCCGGATCCGGCGTTCCAGCACGTCCAGACGCTCCTCACGCTGGCTGCCGCCGATGATCTCCCCTACCCCGGGTACCAGGCAGTCCGCCGCCGCCACGGTTTTCCCGTCATCGTTCAGGCGCATATAAAAGGCCTTGATCTCCCGGGGATAGTCCGTGACGAACACAGGCTGCTTGAAGATCTGCTCTGTCAGATACCGCTCATGTTCTGTCTGCAAGTCACAGCCCCAGAACACCTTATAATCGAAGGCATCGTTGTGGGGTTCCAGCAGTTTCACCGCCTCCGTGTAGGTCACCCGCCCAAAGTCGGAGGACGCCACGTGGTGCAGGCGATCCAAAAGTCCCTTGTCTAAAAAGCGGTTAAAGAAGTCCAGCTCTTCCGGACAGCCGTCCATGACCTCCCGCAAGACGCTCTTGATCATGGCCTCCGCCACATCCATGTCCCCCCGCAGGTCTGTAAAGGCCATCTCCGGTTCAATCATCCAGAACTCCGCGGCGTGGCGGGGAGTATTGGAGTTCTCCGCCCGGAAGGTGGGGCCGAAGGTGTACACATTGCCAAAGGCCATGGCGAAGTTCTCCGCCTCCAGCTGGCCGGACACCGTCAGGTTGGTGGACTTGCCAAAAAAGTCCCGGCTGAAATCCACGCTTCCGTCCTCACGCCGGGGCAGGTCCCCCAGATCCAACGTGGTGACCCGGAACATCTCCCCGGCCCCCTCCGCATCGCTGGCGGTGATGATGGGGGTGTGCACATAGACGAAGCCCCGGTCCTGGAAGAAGCGGTGGATGGCGTAGGCGGCGGCGCTTCGCACCCGGAACACGGCGGAAAACAGGTTGGTCCGGGGCCGCAGGTGCTGGATGGTCCGGAGATATTCCACCGTGTGCCGTTTCTTTTGCAACGGGTAGTCCGGGGAGGACGTTCCCTCCACTTTCACGGAAGCGGCCTTCAGTTCCAGGGGCTGTTTGGCCTGTGGGGTTAAAGTGACTACGCCTGTCACCGAAAGGGCGGCTCCCACGTTTTGGGACGCGATCTCCCGGTAGTTTTGCAGGGCGGCGGCGTCCAGCACCACCTGTAAGTTCTTAAAGCAGGAGCCGTCGTTGAGCTCTAAGAAGCCAAAGTTCTTCATGTCCCGGACCGTCCTGGCCCAGCCGGCCACGGAGACGGTTTCGCCGGAGAAGCGTTCGCTGTCCGCGAAGATCTGCGCGATTTTGAGAGAAGCCATGGGAACCACCTGATTTCTTACGGATTTCTATGAGATTTGAAGTGTCTGCCATTATACCATATTTTCGGGAATTGGCAAGGGGGAGATTTTCCGCCCATGTATAGCGCCGCCGGAAAACGGGTATCCTCTCTCTATACTCGTGAGCGATAAGATTTGCCATTCGTTGCCGTGCCAGTGACCTAAAAATGTGGCAAATGTGAAAGAGCGCGAGTATAAACCGATTCTCGAAATCCATAGGAGGGGATGCCCATGTCCGTACCGCTGAAAGAGAGCCAGACGCTTCAAAATCTCATGCGGGCCTTTTCCGGCGAGAGCCAGGCCCGCAACCGCTACACCTTTGCGGCCGCCCTGTGCCGGACCCAGAAGCTCCATGTGCTGGACGCCGTGTTCACCTTCACCGCCAACCAGGAGAAGGAACACGGGGAGATCTTCTACAACCACATGAAAGAGGCCGCCGGAGAAAAGATCTCTATCCAGGCGGACTATCCCGTGGATCTCACCAATGATGTGTGCGAACTGCTGCGCCGGGCGGAGGCCCATGAGCGGGAGGAGTGTTCCCCAGTGTATCCGGATTTCGCCGACGCTGCCCAGAAGGAGGGGTTCCCAGAGATCGCCGGCTCCTTCCGGCAGATTGCCCAGATCGAACAGGCCCACGCCAACCGGTTCGCCCGGTTCCGGGAACTGATGGAGCAGGGACAGCTCTTTGTGTCCGATGTCCAGTGCGGCTGGCTGTGCCTCAACTGCGGGCACATTCATAACGGCCTGGAAGCGCCGAAGATCTGTCCCGTGTGCAGCCACCCCCAGGGGTTCTTCCTCCGTCTGGAAATGGCCCCCTACGGCGGAAACGGGGTGCTGGTGAGATAAAGGGTTCCCTCTCCTTTCGGGAGAGGGAACCCTTTATCCTCTAAATCTAAAATTTGAGTTTTTCGTTGATCTTGTCGATCTGCGTCTGGGCCATCTCCTCGGTTTCCTTCGCGTTTTCCTTTTCGGCCAGGCTCTTAACCCTCTGCCAGTTTTCCAGATCTTCCAGAAGCATTCCCTTATACTGGAAATCCGTCATACCTTCTAAAAGGTCCTCCATTTCAAGTCCTTTTTCCAATCTCCATACCCGCACGGAGGAAGCGGAACATCCGGACCGCGCCCTCGTAGTACAGCGCCTCCGCATTGTCCAGGGCCTGCTGTAAAGGCATGGGGGCATTCACCGTGGTCATCAGGGAGGCGATGCCGTGGTCACAGATGTCCAGAGCCCCCCGGCCCAAGGATCCGGACAGGCCCACAGCGGGGATCCCTTTGGCTTTTGCCCTCCGGCCTACGCCCTGCATCACCTTTCCAAAACAGCTCTGCCAGTCCGTCCGGCCCTCGCCGGTCACCACCAGATCCACGCCCTCCAAGCGCGCATCGAAGTGGATGAGGTCCAGCACCGTCTCAATGCCGGATTTCATGGTCCCGTGGAAGAACACGTGCAGTGCCGCCCCCAGTCCCCCGGCGGCTCCGGCTCCCTGGACCGCGTTGCAGTCCACGCCGAAGTCCCGGAGAATCACCTGGCGGTAGTTCTCCATGCCCGCTTCCAGGGACGCCAGGATCTCCGGCGTACCGCCCTTCTGGGCCCCAAAGGTATAGGTAGCCCCGCGTTCCCCGCAGAGGGGGTTTGTCACATCGCACATCACCGTGATTTTGGCGTCCCGCAGCCGGGAATCCATGCGGGATAAGTCGATCTCCGCCACGTTTGCCAAATCCCGTCCGAAGCCTTCCAGTTCCCTGCCCTGGGCGTCCAGGAACCGGACCCCCAAGGCCCGGGCACAGCCCAGGCCGCCATCGTTGGTGGCGGAGCCGCCGATGGCCACGGACAGATCCCAGCAGCCCCGTGCCAGAGCGTCCAAGATCAGTTCTCCCGTGCCATAGGTAGTGGTGTTCAAGGGATTGCGCAGTTCCTCCGGCACCAGAGGCAGTCCCGAGGCGGCGGCCATTTCGATGACCGCTCTGCCGTCGTCAAACACGCCGTATTCCGCCTCCACGTCCTCCATCAGAGGCCCGTGGACCCGGACCGAAACCTTCTGCCCCTGTTCGGCGACAGTCACCGCGTCCACGGTGCCCTCTCCGCCATCGGCCACGGGCACTCCCGCCGTCTCACAGTTCCCAAACACTTCCCGGGCGGCCCTGTCCAGCAGTTCCACCGTCTTCTCGCTGCTGAGGCTTCCCTTGAAGGAATCCGACGCGAATAAAAGCTTCATGAAAAGACCTCCTCTCAGCGCAGGAACAGGCTCAAAATCGCAATCTCAAGGACAGCCGCCACGCCCATAACCAGGGTGTTCACGGTGTGGGTTTTATAGCCCCGCTCCGGGGACATGGCGCCAAAGTTCGTCACCACCCAGTAGAAGGAGTCATTGGCGTGGGACACGGTCATGGCTCCCGCGCCGATGGCCATGCACACCAAAGCCGCCCGGACCGGCGTCTCAAAGCCCAGCACCGGCAGCAGCGGGGCCACAATGCCCGCCGTCGTTGTCAGGGCCACCGTAGAGGACCCCTGGGCGGATTTCAGGATGGCGGAGAGCAGGAAGGGGAAGAAGATGCCCATGGTGCTGAGCACATCCGCGTGGAGCTTGATGTAATTGACCATGTCGGAGGAGGAGATCACCCGTCCCAGGACGCCGCCCGCCGCCGTGACAAACAGGATGGGGCCCACGGTTTTCAACGTGTCATCGCAAATCTTGTAGAATTCGGACATCTTGCCCGCGCCCTGAAGCTGGACCGCCGCGAACACTGTGCCCACCGCCAGGGCGATGATGGGCGTCCCGAGAAATGCGATCAGATCCGCCAAAAGCCCCGTGGCCCCTGCCATGGCTGCGGCGGAGGAGACTGCCATCAGAATGATGGGCACCACAATAGGAGCCACAGAGCTGAAGCCCCCGGGGAGTTTTCCGTACTCCGCCACCAGCTCCTCATAGGTCTTTGTCACCTCTCCCATATCCGCCTCATCGTCCGCCTTGACCCGTTTGCCGATGTAGCTGGCGTAAAAGAAGCCCGCGATCAGGGGGAATACGGAACACAGAGCCCCCAAGCCCATGACGAGAAGCAGGTTATTGCCAATCCCCAAGGTGGAGGCGGCGGCAATGGGGCCGGGGGTAGGCGGGATAAAGACGTGGGCGATGTAGAGGCCCGCGCCCATGGCAACAGACATGGCGACGGAGGACGCTCCAGTCCGTCTTACCAGGGCCTTGCGGATGGGGTTGAGAATTACGAAGCCGGAGTCGCAGAACACCGGAATGGATACCACCCAGCCCATCAGTTCCACCGCCAGCACCGGGTTGTTCTTCCCCACCAGATGGATCACCATATCCGCCAGTTTCAGCGCCGCGCCGGTCTGTTCCAGAATAGAGCCGATCAGAGCGCCCAGGATGATCACGATGCCGATGCTGGAAAAGGTGCTGGAAAAGCCCTGTCCAATGACGTTGGCAAGGCCGCTGACGGTAGTACCGTCCGGGCCGGGACGATCCACAATGGGAATGCCCGCAATGATGCCCAGCACCAGGGAGATACACATAATAGAGATAAAGGGATGGATCCGGAACCGGGAGATCATGACGATCATCACCGCAACCGCCACAATAAACACCAGAATCAGAGGCAGGCCTGTCATGGGATTCTTTCTCCTTTCTTCTCACTCTAACAAATCATGCAAACAAACCTATCCAGGCATTTCAAAAGTTCCACACAGCACGGACAGAGGATCAGCGGACCCGGAAGCCGTAGGCGGTCTCCGTGTGCAGGTGCTGTCCCGCCCGGAGGACCGGGGAGGGGAAGCCGTAACAGTTCATGGCGTTGGGGAACAGCTGGGTCTCAAAGCACACGGCGGTGCGGATCCCCATGTCCCACTTGCCGGGCCGGGGCTTCAAGCCGTTGGCGGTGTAGACCTGCATTCCCGGGAGGTCCGTCTCCACGGTCATCTCCACTCCCGTCTCCGGACTGTACGCCTCCGCCGCCCGCTTCCCGGACAGCACGTAGTTGTGATCATAGCCTCCGGCGATTTTCAGCTGGGGATGGTCCTGCTCAATGTCCGCGCCGATGGCCTTTTCCGTCCGGAAATCAAAGGGGGTACCCTCCACCCACAGCAACTTTCCCGTGGGCAGTCCGCCCTCACCGTTTTCGCAGAACCGCTCCGCGAACACCCGCATCCGGTGGTTCAGAATCGTGCCGCCGCCGCTGAGGTTGAAATAGGTGTGATTCGTCAGGTTCACCAGGGTGTCCTGGTCCGTGTCCGCGTCATAGGCAATGCGCAGGACGTTGTCCGGCGTCAGGGTATAGCGGATCTGTACCCGCAGATTCCCGGGATAGCCCTCCTCTCCGTCCGGAGACAGGCGGGAGAACACCACACTGTCCCCCTGGATCTCGGCGTCCCAGACGTACTTGTCAAAGCCCCGGACGCCGCCGTGGATGTGGTTCTCCCCTTTGTTCTTCGCCAGCTGGTAGACTTTTCCGTTTAGGGAGAACCGGGCCCCGCCGATGCGGTTGCCCACCCGTCCAATGGTGGCCCCTAAGTATCCCCCGTTCTTCTCATACTCCCCGGCAGTCTCATAGCCCAGGACCACGTCCACGACGGTGCCGTCCCGTCCGGGTACGCACACGGACTGGATGGTCACTCCGTAGTCCAGCACAACCGCCCACACGCCCCGGCCGTTTTCCAGACGGTAAGCGGTCACTGCCGTCCCGTCTGCCAGGGTGCCAAAGGGTCTCGCGGTAACTGGCATTCTGCATCCCTCCCAAAGAATGTGACGCCGGCGGGGAACACTGGATTCCGCCGGCGTTTCCTCTATTTTACCATAAATCTCCCTGCCGTCAATGAAAATCTAAACGACTTCCACAAAAAAGCCCCTCCGCCGAAGGCGGAGGGGCTTTTTTACAGATTTCCATAAGGGACGAAGAAAAACGCGGATGCTCCCTTAGAAATTATAGACCTTGCAGCCGGGGGCGGAGCGGTCGGCGGATTCCTTGTCGAACCAGATGAGGTTGTTGCTGGAAGCCTTGTCGAAGAGCTGGATCAGGCCGGGCTGGGTGGTGAACTTGATGGTATCGCCCATCTTGAGATCCTGCTTGAGATCCACCGTGGGCACCACCATGACGATATCGTCCTGGTTGCTGCTGGCGTGGACATGGACCTCGGAGCCCAGCATCTCGGAGACGCTGATGGTGGCGGTCAGCTCACCCTTGCCGACGGAGATGTGGGACGGACGGATGCCCGCCACGATGTCCGTGGGCTGCTGGCCGTTCTGCTTCAGGGCCTTCTGCTGGAAGTCATCCAGCTTGAACTTCACGCCCCGGATCTCCGCGTAGTACACGCCGTTTTCCAGAAGGAGCTTGCACCCATCGAAGAAGTTCATCACGGGCATTCCGATGAAGCCAGCCACAAACAGGTTCACCGGCTTGTTAAAGAGCTCCTGCGGGGTCCCGATCTGGTTGACATAACCGTCTTTCATGATGACGATCCGGTCGCCCAGGGTCATGGCCTCGGTCTGGTCATGGGTGACGTACATGAAGGTGGTGCTGATGCGCTGGCGGAGCTTGATGATCTCGGCCCGCATCTGGTTGCGGAGCTTGGCGTCCAGGTTGGACAGGGGCTCGTCCATGAGCAGAACCTTGGGTTCCCGGACGATGGCGCGGCCGATGGCCACACGCTGGCGCTGGCCGCCGGACAGGGCCTTGGGCTTGCGGTCCAGATACTGGGTGATGCCCAGGATCTCCGCCGCCTCGTTGACCTTCTTGGTGATCTCGTCCTTGGGGACCTTTTTGAGCTTCAGGGCGAAGCCGATGTTGTCCCGGACGGTCATGTGGGGATACAGGGCGTAGTTCTGGAACACCATGGCGATGTCCCGGTCCTTGGGGGCCACGTCGTTGCACAGCCGGTCGCCGATGTACAGCTCGCCGTCGGAGATGTCCTCCAGACCGGCCACCATCCGCAGCGTCGTGGACTTGCCGCAGCCGGACGGACCGACCAGGACAATGAATTCCTTGTCCTTGATCTCCAGGTTCACATCGTGAACCGCCGTCACCTTGTTGTCGTAGATCTTCTTGAGTCCCTTGATCGTCACACTTGCCATTGCATCCGGCCCTGGCGGATAAGCCTCCGCAAATCCGTCTCGGAAACTGCGCGCTTTGCCGCAGATCCATTACGGCAGGTCTCCACACTGCCGCACCGCGAGCCCCACGGCTGCTTCTTGACCTCCTTTTGGATGTACGCCGCCCATTTTTGTGGAGTGGACGGGCGCCATTGGGGTTTCCCGGACCAGGAAAGGAAGCCTTCCCGAAGCCCGGGCATCTATTTCAGGGATGCCTCCCCAAAATACTATTGGAACCTTGCCTACTATACCACATTTTTCCGCTCTTGTAAAGCGGAAATTTTTCTTTCGTTCGGCTTGACAAGGAGGGTGGAAGAGTATATCATGAACATATGAACACTTATTCATTTGTTCATACGTATCTGTCAGAAAGGAGGGATAGGATGGAGGACCGCTACAATGTGGAGTGCTGCGACCAGGCCTGTACCCACGCGGAAGCTATGGAACAGGTCCGGTTCCCGGATGAGGATACCCTCTATGACCTGACGGAGCTGTTCCGGGTCTTTGGGGACTCCACCCGGGTGCGCATTCTCTATGCCCTGTCCGCGTCGGAACTTTGCGTGTGCGACATCGCCGCCCTGCTTGGCCTGACCCAGTCTGCTGTGTCCCATCAGCTGCGGGCCTTGAAAAACGTGCGGCTGGTGAAGCCCCGCCGGGAGGGAAAAACCGTGTTTTACGCTCTGGCGGACCGCCACGTCCAGACTATCCTGGCCCAGGGACTGGACCACGTGCAAGAGGACGGAGCGGACCGCGGGATCGGCTGAACACAGCAGCGAAGCGAAAAAACAAAGGAGTTTTAGAAAGGAGAGCGTCATGAAAAAGCGCTATCAGCTGACGGATCTGGACTGCGCAAACTGCGCCGCGAAAATGGAGGCCGCCATTAAGAAGATTGACGGCGTGAAGGATGCCACAGTCAGTTTCATGGCCCAGAAACTGACCATTGAGGCGGACGACGCCCGGTTTGAGGAGATCATGGACCAGGTCCAGGCCGTGTGCAGAAAGGTGGAACCGGAGTGCGTCATCAACCGCTGACCTTGCTGAAAAAAGCCGCCCGATCCGCGCCGGGGTGGTTCCGCTCCCTGTCCCGAAAGCAGCAGAGCCGTGTTGGACGGGTTCTGCTGGCGGCGGCAGTCCTGCTTTTGCTTCAATTTCTGCCCCTGGGGACCGGAGTGCTCTCCGCCCTGTGCTATCTTGTCCCCTATCTCATTGCCGGATGGGATGTGCTCTCTAAGGCGGTCCGGAACATCCGGAACGGGCAGGTGTTCGACGAGAACTTCCTCATGTCCATCGCCACCATCGGGGCCTTCGCCACGGGGCAGTACGCCGAGGCGGTGTTTGTCATGGTGTTCTACCAGACCGGAGAGTGGTTCCAGGACTACGCCGTGGGCCGCTCCCGGCAGTCCATCGCGGAACTGATGGACATCCGCCCGGATACCGCCAATGTGGAACAGCCGGACGGGTCCTTGGAGGAGATGGATCCGGAGGACGTGGAGGCGGGGAGTGTCATTGTGGTGCGCCCGGGAGAGCGGGTGCCTCTGGACGGCACAGTCCTTGCCGGGGAGTCCTCCTTAGATACCGCCGCCCTGACGGGAGAGGCCCTGCCCCGGGACGTGGGGCCTGGGGACCCGGTCATCAGCGGTTGCGTCAACGGCTCCGGACTGCTGCGGGTCCGGGTATCCCGCCCCGGCGGGGAATCCACTGTGGCCCGGATCCTGGAACTGGTGGAAAACGCAGGGGAGAAGAAGGCATCCAGTGAGCAGTTCATCACCCGCTTCGCCCGGTACTATACTCCCTGTGTGGTTGCTGCGGCGGCGCTTCTGGCCCTGATCCCCCCCATCATGACGGGAAACTGGGGGGAGTGGTTCCATCGGGCGCTGATCTTCCTGGTGGTGTCCTGTCCCTGTGCCCTGGTGATCTCGGTGCCTCTGAGCTTCTTTGGCGGCATCGGCGGGGCGTCCCGGTGCGGCATTCTGGTGAAGGGCGGCGTGTGTTTAGAAGCCCTGGCAAAAGCCGGCACCGTGGCTTTCGACAAGACCGGCACCCTGACCCGGGGACAGTTCACCGTCACGGACGTGGAGGCCGTCACGGGCTTTTCCCCGGAGGCAGTGCTGGAAATCGCCGCCTTGGCGGAAGCCTATTCCAGCCACCCCATTGCCCAGTCCGTCCGGAATGCCTATGAGGCCCGGGGGCTGGTAGTACGGCTCTCCGGCAGAAAAGGGCTGGCAGCCCGGATCAAGGATGTGGAGGAGACGGCAGGCTTCGGCGTCCGTGCTATGCTGGACGGGCGGGAGATCTGCGTGGGCAGCCGCCGTCTGCTGGAACGCTGCGGCGTATCCGTGCCCCCGGGGGAACCAGAGGGGGCGGCGGTGTATGTGGCGGCGAACCGGACCTATCTCGGCCGGGTACTGCTGAAAGACCTGCCCAAGCCCGACGCCAAAGCCGCCATCGAGGACCTGCGCCGCAGCGGCGTGGCCCATATCGTGCTTCTCACCGGGGACGGGAAGTCCTCCGCGGCGGAGACAGCGGCGGATTTGGGGATCCACGAGTATTACGCGGAACTGCTGCCGGAGGACAAGGCGGCTATGGCGGAGAAACTGTCCCAAGATGCCGGGGGGCTGTGCTTTGTAGGGGACGGAATCAACGACGCGCCGGTGCTGGCCCGGGCGGATGTGGGCGTTGCTATGGGGGCCTTGGGGTCCGACGCCGCCATTGAGGCGGCGGATGTGGTGCTCATGGATGACCGCCCCTCCAAACTGGCCACCGCCGTGCGGATTGCCCGGAAAACCATGGGGATTGTGCGCCAAAACGTGGCCTTCTCCCTGGCCGTGAAAGCCGGAGTGCTGATTTTGGGGGCTGCGGGGCTGGCCAGTATGTGGCTGGCGGTGTTTGCCGACGTAGGCGTGGCGTTCCTGGCGATTCTCAACGCCATGCGCTGTCTCCGGGTAGAGGAATTCCGGGACGATGCCAGTACCCAACCGTGAGACGATACGTCGCACAGGGGTGACCGGTATGACGGGAACGCGGATCCGGGACTTACGGAGGGCACGGAACATGACACAGCTGAAAATGGCGATGGATCTCAACATGAGCCAGAACACCATCAGCCGGTATGAAAACGGACAGAGGGAGCCGGGCTTGGAGGAACTGGTGAGAATTGCCGACTATTTTCACGTATCTGTGGACTATCTGCTCCAACGCACGGACAATCCAGCCATAAATGAATGAGAACCAGCCGCGATTTCGCTCTCTCCCGACAAAAAGACACGCTGATGGAAGCCGCCCACAAGCGGCCTCCACCAGCGTGTTTTTCACGCGCTCTATGCCAGCAGTCCCCGGACGATCCGGGCGGTCATGCCCCAGATGGCCCTGCCCTGCCAGTACCACACCGGCACCTCCACCCGTCCTTCCGCCCAGGGATAGGGCTCCGATACGCCGACTTCTTCATAGGGAAATCCCTCCGGGGGCACGGGCCGCAGGGCGTAGGAGTAGACCGCCGGGGGGTGGTCCCGGAAGAAGGACAAGGGCACCAGAAAGATCTCCGCCACCTCCGCCGGAGCGGGACGGGCGGCGGCATACCCCTCCGGGGACACCAGTCCCAGCACCGGACGCACCAGAAAGCCCCCCTGACTGGCCAGAAAATCCGGCGTCCCCAGAACCGTGACGGTTTCGCGGGGGATGGACAGCTCCTCCTTCGTCTCCCGCAGGGCGCACTGCACAGGGGATTCCCCTGCCTCCCGCCGCCCCCCGGGGAAACAGGTCTCTCCGGCCTGCCGGATCCCCGTCCCCCGGCGCTCAAAGAGCAGGCACAGTCCCTCCGGCCGCTCCACCAAGGGGCACAGCACGGCGTATTCCCGCTCCGCCCCCAGCAGTCCCGGCACATAGTCCCGGAACCGGGCAGCCAGGGCCTCAAACTCCCCCCTCACAGCAGCATGGAAAGGGCCTGACGGCGGTTCGCGATCTCCACCGCCGCCGCGCTGGGGGCGTACTCCCCGTCCAGGGACCAGGGCAGATCCTCTTCTGTCTCCAAACGCAGGGAGGCGGCGTGACGGAACACAAGGCTGTCGTATTCCTGGTTTACCAGAGCCATCATCAGGTTTTGCAGTTCCACGGGGGTGTGGGGGTTGGGGATCAGGAGCACTTCAAAGAGGCCGTCGTCCAGCACCACCCGCTCCGGATCCAGTTTCATGAGCCCGCCGATGGAGGTGGAGTTGCATACCGCCCCGAAGAGATACTCCCCGTCCAGGATTTCCCCGTCCACGTTCAGGCGGATCCGGTAGGGCCGCAGGGTGTCTAAGCTCCTGATACCCTCCAGGACATAGGCAAAGTGGCCCATGGCGTTTTTCGCCGACTGGGACGCAGTGTAGGACGCAGGAGTAAAAGCCCCGAAGGAGGCCACATAGATGAAATACCGCTGGTTCCACTGGCCCATGTCCAGTTTCCGGGGAACCGCCCGAACCATGGCGGCGGCGGCTTTCGCCGGGTCCGGGGACAGCCCTAAGCTGGCGGCGAAATCGTTGGTGCTGCCCTGGGGCAGGTAGCCCAGCAGGGGAGGCCGTTCCAGTTCCAGCAGGGCGGCGGCGGTTTCGCTGAGGGTGCCGTCGCCGCCTACTGTCACTACGGCACCGAATTCCATGCCGTGGCGCAGAAGGTACTCCCGGCCCTCTCCCGGTCCCGCTGTGTTGTGGATGGTCAGGCTATATCCGGCGTCGGAAAACACCGCCGCCGCGTCGTACAGAGGCTCCCGGGACTTGCTTTTGCCCGCCTTGGGATTCACCAGCAGCAAAAGGCGCTTCTCATTTCTGCCCAGCAGACAGTCCGCGGAGGTCCCCAAAATCTCTGCCAGCCGGGAAAGGTTTTCCAACGTACACTGCGCGCTCTCGCAGCGCTGGTACGTGCGAAGGCTCACGTGCAGTTTCTCCGCCATCTCCTGCTGGGACCAGCCTCTGGCTCTCCGGAACTCCCGGATCCGATTCTCAAACATACGGGTACTCCCCCTTCTCAATCCCTGTCCAGCCAGACGAAAACCGCCACACGCTCCCGGCTCAGGAGGGACTCGTCGGCGTAAGCACCCAAATCCGCTCCCCACAGTTCGTCCAGCAGTTCTGAGTATTCCCAGTCCGTGAGAATATAGAGGGTACCGCTGGGAAGGATCTCCGTTTCCTTCCAGGCACTCAGCAGATACGCCGCCTCCGGGGGAAGCACCAGATCCACCTCCTGTTCCCAGGGGACGCCCGCCTCCCAGGCCGCGTCCGGGGACAGGGCCGGATCTTCCTCCGGATCCTCCTCTTCTTCCGTCTCTTCTGTCTCCATGATGCCGCCTTCATAGTCGTCATAGGCATTGTCATCAGCCATATCATAGGTCCCGTTCTCCGCCCCGCCGTTTTCAGATTCCACGGCACCGGCGGATTCCCGCGGCAGGCCCTCCGATGCCGCCGGGGTCTGGGCCCCTGCCCCCCTGGACGGCACGGTCTTTCGGGCGGAAGCCCCGCCGCCCGCGGCAGAAAACTCATTCCAATCTTCTGTGCTTTGGACAGTTTCCCGGGACGGTTCCGGCCTCACGCCGCCGCCGTCGGCGGAAGCGGCGGACTGGACCTCCATGAATTCCTCCGGCATCGGTTGCTCCACCGCCGATTCCTCCATATGTTCCTCCGGGGCCTCCCGGGGGGCTGCGGTCAAGGCTGTCTCCGGGGCGCTTCCGCTGCCTCCCTTGGGACGCAGCAGTCCGCTCCCCTGCACCAGGGCGGCCAGGCACAGGCACGCCGCCAGGGGCATTGCCCATCGCATCCACCGCCGGGGACGCCGTCTCCGCTCCGGCAGGGCGGAAATCACCGATTCGGCGAATCCCTGCGGTACCTCCGTGTCCTCCCAGGAGGGGAAAGCCTCCCGGATGGCAAAGGCATCCTCCACATAGGCGTTCCAGTCCGGGCGGCCTTCCAACAGGGCGCGGATCTCCGCTGCCTCTTCCGGGGACAGTTCCCCATCGATATATGCGTCCAGCGTCCCGTTCAGCAGCATATCCTCCCTCATCTTCCGTCCCCCCTTCCGGTCTTGCGTTCTGTGTGGTTAGACGGAACCGGCCCGGAAAAGTTCCCGGAGGCCAGGAGGATTTTTCTCAGCTGTCCCCGGGCCCGGCTGATCCGGGACTTCACCGTCCCCGGGTCCAGGGACAGAATCCGGCCAATCTCCTCATAGGACAGCTGTCCGCTCTCCCGCAAAAGGAGGATCTGCCGGTGCTGGGGGGACAGCCGGGAGAGAGCGGCCGCGATTTGTGCCCTCAGCTCCGCCTGTTCCGCCAGGCCCTGGGGAGAGGGACCGGGATCCGGAAGTTCCAGCCGTGTCTCCTCATCGTCTAAGGACGGCCCCCCGTGGGCGGACTGCCGCCGCTGCCGCCGCAGTACGTCCATGGCGGCGTTGGACGCCAGGCGGTACAGCCAGGTGGAGAAGCTGGCCTCTCCCCGGAAGGCGGGAAGCCCCTGCCAGGCGGAGAGAAACGCCTCCTGAGCGGCTTCCTCCCCGTCCTCCGGACTGCCGCACATCCGCACGGTCAGGGCCAGCACCTTTTTTTCATACCGCCGCACCAATTCTCCAAAGGCGTCCCGATCCCCCCGGCGGGCGGCGGCGATCAGGGCGGATTCCTGCCAGTTTGTCATACCAAATCCCGTTTGATCCCTTTCGTCACGCGGTACACGTCCTCCAATGTGTCCATCCGGACAATCTGCTCCTTGTAGTACCCGGCGTGGGGGACGCCCTTTAAGTACCAGCAGTAGTGCCGCCGGGCCTCCAATACGGCGATGCGCTCCCCCTTTGCCTGGGCCGCCAGTTCGATCTGCCGCACCGCCGTGTCGCACCGCTCCGCAAGCGGCGGAGGCGGAGGGATGGGTTCCCCTTTCAACGCGGCGGCGGCCTGGGCAAAGATCCAGGGGTTTCCAAAACTTGCCCTGCCAATCATGGCCATATCCGCCCCGGTGTAGCGGAGGATCCGAAGGGCGTCCTCCGGCTTCCAGATATCGCCGTTGGCGATGACGGGAATGGACACCGACTCCTTCACCTGCCGGATACAGTGCCAGTCCGCGCTGCCTCCATACATCTGGGCCCGGGTCCGGCCGTGGACCGCCACGGCGGACACCCCCACCTGTTCCAGAATCTGGGCAAAGGACACGCAGTTGCAGTTTCCCAAGTCCCAGCCCCGGCGGAATTTCGCCGTCACAGGCACTTCTACTGCCCGGACCACCGCCTCCGCAATCCGGGCGGCCTTCTCCGGATCCCGCATCAGAGCCGCGCCGTCCCCGTTTTTTACCACCTTCCCCACGGGACAGCCCATGTTTAGATCGATGACCTCCGCCCTGGTTTGTTCCCGGGCGATCTGGGCTGCCTCCGCCATACAGGCCGGATCGTTTCCGAAGATCTGCACGGCGAAGGGTCCCTCTCCTGGAAACCGCCGCAGCAGTTCCAGGGTTTTCTTGTCCCCATAGCAGAGAGCCTTGGAGGAGACCAGCTCCGTGACAGTGTAGCCCGCCCCCTGTTCCCCGCAGATCTGTCGGAAGGCCGCGTCCGTCACCCCTGCCATGGGAGCCAGAGCCAGCCGGGAGGGGACAAAGATCTCCCTCACGTCCATGGTTTCCCCCTCCTCTCTTCCGTGTGTCCCCCACAGTGTACCGGATTTCCGACAAAAATGCAAGCCACAGGAGAATCCCCGTTTTTTCGACAAAATTCTCCGCGTGGACAAGGTAAAATAAGGAAAATACGAAAGCGGAAGGCGAAAAGGTCCCAAAGAGCGGGGAAAGACGCCTTCTACGCGCTGGGAGGGACAGGCAGTGAGAAAACAGGAGCGAAGAGCGATGCTGCTGGCCTGGGGCATCCGCTTTTTCATGGCCGGAGCGCTGACGGGAAACCAGCTTCTGGGGGGCTACGCCCCCTTTGCCCTGGGGAGCATTGCGGCGGCGGGACCGGGCATGGGGGGCCTCAGCGCCCTGCTGGGGGCGGCGGCAGGGGCGTTGCTGCTGATGGACTTTGCCGACGCCCTGCCCTTTCTCGCCACGGCAGTGCTGATTTACGCGGCGGCGTCGGCCTTTCAGGGAAACAAAGCGCTCTCCGGCCCCCGGGTCATGAGCCTGATGTCGGCGGGGCTGTTTTTCGCGGTGGAGCTGATCTATGTGTGGGACGCCGCCGCCCCGGGACAGGCCCTGACGCCCTGCGTGGCGGCGGCGGGATTGACAGGGGCCTCCGCCTGGTACTTCTGGCCCCTGCTCCATCCGGCGGAGGATCGGCCTCCCTCGGAGGGCATTGTGTTTCTCACGGCCTCCATGCTGCTGGCGGTCCAGGGCGTGGCGGTGGCGGGGTTGTCCCTGGGACGGACCCTGCTGTGCGTCCTGCTCGCCTACACGTCCTTTGTCCAGGGCCCGGCGGCGGGGACGGCGGCGGGGCTGTCCCTGGGGCTGGCGGCGGATCTGTGCGGCGGCGGCAGCGGGCTTTTGACCGCGGGACTGGGCTTTGGGAGCCTGCTGTGCGGGCGGTACGGCGGCGGGCGGCGGCACCGGGCGGCGCTGTGCTTTCTGGGAGGCACTCTGGCGGTGCTGCTGTGTACCGGGGATCCCATGACGGAGCCCCTGCTCATTGAGAGCGGCACGGGAATGCTGGCCTTTCTGCTTCTGCCGGAACGGTTGTTCGGCGGAAAGCGGGTGCTGTCCAAACCCAAGAACGAGACGGCGGACAGGCTGCGTCAGCGCCTAAACCGCACCGCCGCCGCCTTGCGGGACCTGTATGAGAGCTGCGGCATGACGGAGAGCCGGGAAAATCCAGCGGTCATCTTTGACCGGGCGGCGGAACGGGTGTGCCGGGAGTGCCCCCGGTGCCAGCAGTGCTGGAAGGCGGAGTATCGCTCCACCTTCCAGGCCCTGGACGCCCTGACGCCGTCCCTGCTGGACCGGGGGCGCATCGGGGAGGGGGAGTTTCCGCCGGTCTTTGCCAGCCGGTGCCTGCATTTGAACACCTTCACCGCCGCGGTAAACGCGGAGCTCTCCGCCTTTTTACTGCGCCGGAGGTACCGGAGGCAGTTGGAGGAGGTCCGCCGGGAGGCCCGGGGACAGTACGCCCAGCTGTCGGAACTGCTGTCCTCCGCCGCCGCGTCGGTGGAACCGGCGGTGCCGGCCTTTGCCGCTCCGTCCTGCCGTCTGGGGACCGCCTTGCGTCCCAAGCGGGGGGAGCGGGTGTGCGGGGATACCCTGGCCTCCTTCCAGACGGAGGAGGGGCTGTGGTGCCTGCTGCTGGCGGACGGCATGGGCAGCGGGGAACTTGCCCGCCGGGAGTCGGATCTGACCTGCCGCCTTCTGCGGGAGTTTTTGGAGGCGGGAATCCATCCGGAGGCGGCGCTGCAAACCCTGAACTCCGCCATGGCGCTGCGGGGAGAGGAGACAGGAAGTTTCACCACGGTGGATCTCTGCACCTTTGACGCCCGGTCCGGGGAGGCGTCCTTCTACAAGTTCGGCGCGGCCCCCAGCTATCTCAAACGGGGGACGGTGGTCCGTCGCATTACGGGGGCCAGCCTGCCTGTGGGACTGCGGCCCTCTCCCTCCGCCCCGGACATCACCCGGGTGCGATTGGAACCGGGGAGCTTTGCCGTCATGGTCAGCGACGGCGTGGCGGACCCTGGGGAGGACGGGTGGCTTCAAGCCCTGCTGTCCCAGTGGAATGGGGAGGAACCCCAGGAACTGGCGGGGGCCATTATGGAGGAGAGCGTCCGGCGGCAGAAGGCCCGGGACGACTGCGGTATCCAGATTCTTTACCGTCCAGCGGCAAAACTGCTCTAACAAACGGAACCTGCCCTGGCAGGTATATTTTCCCTGCCTCCGTGGGACAATAGGGGGAGACTGTTTCCGGAGGAAGGAGGCCTATGGATGGTCAAAGGCATTTCCCGGCGGGTTGTGGTGGTGGACGCGCCGGACGAGAAACTGTTTGAACAGGCGATTTTCATTGTGCGCAACGATGTGCCGGAGGAGGGGGTCACGTCCCGGGCCCTGGTGCAGGAAGCCCGGCGTCTGGCCCGGGACTGCTCCACGGAGCGGCGGTTCCGCCCGGTGATCAGCCCCCAGATGGGGGCGTTTCTGGGGGCGGCCAGCGTGGGATCCGCCTGGATCCTGGCGACACTTCTCACATAGACACGAAAAACGCAGACACCAAACGAAGGCCCCGCCGGAAATCCGGCGGGGCATCATACTCGCGCTCTAAAAGAGTTTCCACATTTTAGGTCACTGGCACGGCAACGGATGGTAAATCTTATCGTCCACAAGTATCATCATAACCGCTTCGTCAGGGGATTTCGATGTGGACCGATTCGTGGAACACCGGATCCACCAGCCCGGGAATGGACACGGCGTCCGTAAAGCGCAGATCCTCCGTGTACTCCCGCAGAAGGGAGACGATATAGGGGTGGGGCAGCTCGTCCGGCCGTCCCGCCGCCACGCACACCACAATGGTCTTAGGCTGGAGCCGGGTGAGGAATTTCCGGGTGGTGGAGGACAGGGAGCCGTGGTGGGGCAGTTTCAGGATGTCACAGGGAGTGGTGGAGTCCCGGTCCCACAGGGCCGCGATGAAGTCTCCGCCCAGGACGATCTCTTTCCCATGGTAGTAGAGCCGCTGGCGGAGGCTGGCGATGTTCATGGACCGGCTCCAGTGCATGAGGGCGTACCGATCCCGATGCCCCCGGAAGGCGGCGTCGTAGATCCGCTTCTGGGCCGGGTACAGGGCGCTCTCCCCGAAGAACACGTCCATGGTCAGCTCCGGCGTCAGGCGGAACTGTTCCCGTTTGTCCCCCGGCAGTTCCGTAAAGTTTGCAATCCGTCTGGGGTGTTCCCGCAAGGCGGCGGCGTAAAAATTCACGCAGCGCAGCAGGTTCCGGGCCTGACCGGGGAGGCCGTTGTCCCCGTCCGGGTCCAGATCCGGGCACTCCGGCGGCGGTACATAGGCTGCCAGCAGATTTCCCACGGTGACGGCGTCCAGCACCCGGCCTAACCCCCCTACGTGATCCCGGTGGAAGTGGGTTAAGAGCAGGGCGTCCAGGTGGGATACGCCCTGTTTTTTCAAAAAGTCCCCGGCGAAGATCCGGCGGGACCGGGGATCAAGGTCCTGGGGATGGTCGTCCCGGCGGAGGGCGTCGTGGCCGCAGTCCACCAGCATGGAAAAGCCCGCCTCCGTCTCCCGGACCAGAATGGCGTCCCCGTTGCCCACATTGATGAAGTCCAGAACCAGCACGTCCCCCACTCCTTTCCGCGCACAGATCTTTATAGTTCTTTACAGTTCCCTCCGGCCCTCCAAGGCCCGCAGAAGGGTGGCCTCGTCGGCAAATTCCAGGTGCCCGCCTACGGGGATTCCATAGGCAAGGCGCGTGACCTTTACCCCCAGGGGCCGCAGGAGACGGGCCAGGTACATGGCGGTTGCCTCTCCCTCCGTGTCCGGATTGGTGGCCATAATGACCTCCGCCACTCCTCCAGCCTGGACCCGTTCCAGCAGAGGACGGATGGCCAGATCCTCCGGCCCCACCCGGTTCAGGGGGGAGATGACGCCGTGGAGCACATGGTAGCGTCCCTGATACTCCCGGCTCCGCTCCATAGCCGCCACGTCCCGGGGATCCGCCACCACGCAGATGGTGGAGGCGTCCCGTTTTTCTGACGCGCAGATGGGGCACAGCCCCCCGGCGGTGAAGTTCTGGCACACGGGGCAGAGGGTAATGTTCTTTTTCGCGTCCACAAGGGCGCTGGCGAAGGCGTTCACGTCCTCCGCGGGAAGGCCCAATACAAAAAACGCTAAGCGCTGGGCGGTCTTGCCGCCGATGCCCGGAAGCCGGGCGAACTGTTCCACCAGCGTTTCCAGAGGCGCGGGAAAATACTCCATAATCTCCTCCCTTATGCCTCTTGCGCCGGAGCGCCCTCATGGGGCAGGTCCATGGCGAACAGGGCCGACGCGCCGCCGGTGTGGACGAACACAATGGGGCCGCTGCCATTGAAAAAGCCCTTGCGCAGCAGTTCCAGGGTTCCGGCCCAGGCCTTCCCCGTGTAGACCGGATCCAGCAATACCCCTTCCAGACGGGCCATTTCTTCAATGTAAGGCGTGTCCGCCGGATTGGGCTGTCCGTATCCCGGGCCAATGTGGGGGGCGATACGCAGATCCCCCTCTTCCAGGGACAAGGGCTGGTCCAAAAGGGCCGCCGCGTCCGCCGCCAGCTGGGGGATGATGTCCGCGAAGGGGTCCGTGTCCACGGCGATGCCCGTGACCTTCACGCCGGGGAGGTACATTTTGGCCCCCAGCAGCAGTCCCGCCGCCGTGCCGCCGGATCCGGCGGCGCAGACGATGTGCTCCACGCTGGGGCACTGACGGGCGATCTCGTCGGCGCACTCCACGTAGCCCAGAGACCCCAGGGGCGTGGACCCGCCTACGGGAATGGCGCAACTCTTGTGCCCCTGCCGGGACAGCTCCTCGTCCAGCTCCACCATGGCGTCATAGATCACGGCGTAGTTGTCCGTATCCACAAACCGGACCTCCGCCCCGAACAGCTCATCCAGCAGCAGATTCCCCCGCCGCTCCATGACCCCCCGGGCCTTCAAAAACAGCACACAGCGCATCCCTAAGCGGGCGGCGCAGGCGGCGGTGAGCATGGCGTGGTTGGACTGGGCCGCGCCGGTGGTGAACACGGTGTCACAACCCTTGTTTTTCGCGTCCGCCAGGAGGAATTGGAGCTTTCGTACCTTGTTGCCCCCAAAAGCCACGCCGCACAGATCGTCCCGTTTGAGGAAGATCCGCCGCCCGTACCGGGCGCTGATGGATTTGAGCAGGCAGCAGGGGGTGGGAAACAGTCCCAGGGGCAGTTTGGGCAGCTCTTGCGGTTCTCTCATGGTCTCATCCTCCCGAAAACGCGAAGCAACGTTTCGCTCAGTCTAACAGACTTCTCCCGTAAAAGCAAGCCCTTCGTCCAAAAGGGGAAGAATTTTCCCGGAACCTCTGGGGAGATCGTGAATATGCACAAGGAAAGGGAGAAAAAACTGGCGTTTGGGACAGCGGCCAACGCTTGCGAAAAAGTGCGGATACGCTTATAATTGGCTTGAAAACGTTTGCAGTTCCGGCAGAATCCCACGGGACTGCGGAAAAAACGTGGAGAGAGGAGACAGCGCATGAAACTGGATTTGCTGACCATCGGGGAGGTCCTGGTGGACCTGACCCAGACCGGCGTGGACGAGCGGGGCGTCCGTCTGCTGGCGGCCAACCCCGGCGGCGCGCCGGCCAACGCCGCCGTAGCCGCCGCCCGTCTGGGAGCCAAGGCCGGTTTTGCCGGGTGCGTGGGGGCGGACTCCTTCGGAGACGGCCTGGCCCAGACCCTCCGGGACAACAACGTGGACGTGACCGCCCTGGCGGTGGACCGCAGCGTCCCCACCACCCTGGCGGTGGTGACGGTGAACGAGACGGGGGAGCGGAGTTTCACCTTCTACCGTGCCCCCGGGGCGGATCTGCGCCTGACCCGGGAACAGATCCCCAATGATCTGCTCTATGGGGCCAGAATCGTCCACTTTGGCAGCGTCAGCCTGACGGGGGATCCTGCCCGGACCGCCACGCTGAAAGCGGCGGAGGACGCCAAGGCCCACGGCGCGCTGATCACCTACGATCCCAACTACCGCCCCGCCCTTTGGCCCCAGGGAGAGGACGCCCAGGGCTGGATGCGAAAGCCTCTGCCTCTTGTGGACGTGCTGAAAATCAGCGATGAGGAGATGGTGCTGCTCTCCGGCGAGAGCACTCCCGCCGCCGCCGCAACGGCTCTGGCCGCCCAGGGGATCCGGCTGGTACTCATCACCCTGGGAGATGCCGGGGTGTACTACCGCTTTGGGGACCTGTCCGGCACGGTGCAGGGGTACTCCGTGAAAGTGGCGGACACCAACGGTGCCGGGGACACCTTCTTTGGCGCGGTGCTGCGGTGCCTGTCCCGCCGGGAAGGTTTGCTGGACGATCTGGGCCAGGAGGAACTGGAGCGGATCCTGCGCTTCTCCAACAAGGCCGCGTCCCTGACCGTCAGCCGTCCCGGGGCCATTCCCGCCATGCCCTACCTGTCGGAACTGGAAAAAGAAGTGGCCGGCATGAAACAGAAAGTGGCGGAATTGGAGCGGGAGATCGCCGTCCTGGAGGACGAGGTGAAAGAGGAGGCAGCGACATGACGAATGAGGAGAAACTGTTCCAGGAGCGGCTGTGGCCCCGGTACGGGGAGCTGAAGTGGCTGTACATGGAGCTCTACAACAACTCCGCCGCCTTTGGCTACTTCCGGGAGATGCTCTTTAAGGCCTATCAGGAGCGCAGCAACGAGCTCAAACTCCTGGACCAGGCCCGGGAGGCCCACCCCGAGTGGTACCGGGACAAGGAGACCCTGGGGATGCTGATGTACGTCCAGTGCTTCGGCAAAAATCTCAAAGGCGTGGAGAAGCACCTGGACTATCTGGAAGAGAGCGGCATCAACTACCTGCACCTGATGCCCCTGCTGCAAAGCCCCAAGGGCCGCAGCGACGGAGGCTACGCCGTGTCGGACTTCCGGAAGGTAGAGCCGGAACTGGGCACCATGGAGGAACTGGCCCATTTGAGCGGCCAGTGCCACAAGCGGGGCATGGCGGTGTGCTTAGACTTCGTCATGAACCACACCAGCGAGGACCACGAGTGGGCAGTCCGGGCCAAGGCCGGGGACCCGGAGTATCAGGACCGCTATTTCTTCTATGACAACTGGGACATCCCCAACGAGTTTGAAAAGACCGTGCCCCAGGTGTTCCCCCAGACGGCCCCCGGCAACTTCAGCTGGTGCCCGGAGGTGGGGAAGGTGGTTATGACCACCTTCTGGCCTTACCAGTGGGATCTGAACTACGCCAATCCCGTGGTCTTTAACGAGATGACGGACAATATGCTGTACCTGTGCAACCAGGGAGTGGACATCATCCGCCTGGACGCCACGCCGTACATCTGGAAGGAACTGTACACCTCCTGCCGGAACCTGCCCAAGGTCCACACCCTGGTGCGGCTGATGCGCCTGGCCTGCGAGATCGTGTGCCCGGGCACCCTGCTTCTGGGCGAGGTGGTCATGGAGCCGTCCAAGGTGGTGCCCTACTTTGGCACAGTGGAGAAGCCCGAGTGCCATATGCTCTACAACGTTACCACCATGGCCAGCACCTGGCACACCGTGGCCACCCAGGACGTGCGGCTTCTGCGCCACCAGCTGGACGCGGTGTTCGCCCTGCCCAAGCAGTACACCTTCCTCAACTACCTCCGCTGCCACGACGACATCGGCTGGGGCCTGGACTACCAGTACCTGCGTCCCTTCGGCTTTGAGGAGGTCTCCCACAAGAAGTACCTCAACGACTGGTTCACCGGCAAATTTCCGGGGAGCCTGTCCCGGGGGGAGCTGTACAACGACGATCCCCGACTGGGAGACGCCCGGATGTGCGGCACTACGGCGTCCCTGTGCGGCGCGGAAGGGGCGGAGGAGGCCAAGAACTATGAGGCCCTGGACCTGGCCCTGCGGCTGGACGAGACCCTCCACGCCTTCCTCCTGGCCCAGAGCGGCATCCCCGTGCTGTACAGCGGCGACGAGGTGGGCCAGCTCAACGACAACGCCTATCACGACGATCCCCTGAAGGTGGAGGACAGCCGGTACATCCACCGGGGAGACTTCGACTGGAAAGCGGCGAAAAACAGGAAGGATCCCGACACCCGCCAGGGCCGGATCTACCAGTTCCTGCGGAAGCTGGAAGCCATCCGGGCGGACTACCAGGTCTTTGACGCCTCGGCGGACACCTGGACCATGAACCCCTTGAACGACCATGTGCTCTCCTTTGGACGGTATTTCCACGGAGAAAAGCTGGTGGCCCTGTTCAATTTCTCCCCGTCGGAGCAGACCGCCTGGATTGACGAACCGGAGATGTACACCGATCTGGTGACAGGAAACGGCGGCATCGTAGGCAAGGCCGTCCTGCCGGGATACGGCTTCCGGTGGCTCTTTACCCGCCTGGGATGACCCTCAAGGAGGTGGCGCGGCTGGCGGGGGTATCTCCCTCGTCAGTCAGCCGGTACTTAAACGGCGGGCCGTTGAGCCGGGAAAAGCGCGCCGCCATCCAGGCCGTCATCCAGCGCACGGGGTACTTCCCCAACCAGGCCGCCCATACCCTGCGCACCGGACGGGTCCGGCAGGTGGGGGTGATTGTGCCCCGGATCCACTCCGACGCCGTCAGCCAGGTCACCGCCGGCATGGCGGAGGTGCTGTCCCGGCAGGGCTATCTGCCCATTCTGGGCTGCACGGACCGAAATCCGGACCAGGAGGCCCGGTATCTGGAACTGATGCAGGCCTATCACGTGGCGGGAATCATTCTGATGGGGTCCCTGGTTACGGAGGAACTTTTAGAACTGTACCGGGCCTGCCGTCTGCCCCTGGTGATCACGGGGCAGCGGTTCCCGGGGTTCCACTGCGTGTTCCACGAGGACTACCTTGCCATGCGGGAACTGGCAAAACGGATGCTGGACCGGGGACGGCGGCGGTTCGTGTACATCGGCGCGGATGAGCGGGATGTGGCTGTGGGCAGGGAGCGTCTGCGGGGGGCCCGGGACGCCTTGTACGCGGGAGGCCGCAACGCGGAGGAGATGCCCGTAGCCGTAGGGGATTTCACCTGGGAGAGCGGCTACTGGAGAATGTGCCAGCTGCTGGAAAACTTCCCGGAGACGGACGGGGTCCTCTGCGCCACGGATACTCTGGCCCAGGGGGCGCTGCTGGCCCTGCGGGAGTCGGGACGCCGGGTGCCGGAGGACGTGGGCATCGCCGGGGTGGGGGACAACTGGGCGGACCAGATCTCCGTTCCCCGGCTGACCTCCGCCTGTCTGGATCAGTTCCAGTGCGGACGGGAGGCCGCCTCCATCCTCTTGCAGCTCATGGAGGATCCCACCTCCGCCCCTTGGCAGAAATCCTTAGACTATGCCGTGGCGGACCGGGGATCTCTTTAAGTACTTATCTTTACTATACGGTTTCCGCGGCCTTTACGGCGGATCGGTTAGACCTGGGGAGAATCCCCGGTTCCGATCCGCCGGAGAAGCCGCTCCATATCCTCCGGAAGGGAGGAGTCCACCCGCACTTCCTCCTTCGTCACCGGATGGACCATGCGCAGAGCACAGGAGTGGAGGGCCGGACGGGCAATCAGGTCTGGGTCCTCCCTGCCGTACAGCCAGTCCCCTGCCAGGGGGCAGCCTTTCCAGGTCATGTGGAGGCGCAGCTGGTGGGTGCGTCCCGTCTGGGGCAGCAGCCGCAGAAGGGACAGTCCCCCGCCGGAGGCCAGCACGGCGTACCGGGTCAGGGCAGGGGCGCCGTCCGGCCGGACCTGCCGGGCGATGGCGGAACTCTCGTCCCGGCCGATAGGGGCGTCGATGACGCCGATGGGTGGATCCGGTGTCCCCAAGCAGATTCCCCGGTACTCCCGCCGGAACCGGGGGCTGTGGAGGGCCCGGCGCAGCAGGTCGTGGACATAGCCGCTCTTAGCCACCACCATGAGCCCTGTGGTGCCCTTGTCCAGCCGGTTCACCGGGTGGAACAGGAAGTCCGTCCCCCGGGACCAGGCCAGGGCCCCCGCCACCGTAGGGGCCTCCGGAGAAAAGTTGGAGGCGTGGGCGGTCATGCCGGCGGGCTTGTCGGCAATGAGCAGATACTCGTCCTCCCAGACAATGGGCAGGGGCCAGTTCCCCGGTACCACCGCCTTTTTCGGCTTCTTCCGGTCCCCGATCTCCACGATCATGATATCCCCGGCCCGGAGGACCCGATCTGTGAAAGCCCGCTGTCCGTTGACCAGGATGCCGGTGTCGGCAAAGGCCGCCCGAGACACCGCCCGGGCGGAAAATCCCAGGCGGGAGCGCAGATACCGCCGCACCGTCAGCCCCTCTTCCTCCGGCGCAATGGCCCGGGTAATCGTCTCCATGCCGGACGCCTCCTTCCGTCTCATACATAGATTTCATCGGATAAAACAAACACATACAGGCTTAGGATACCACGGACGGCGGGATTTGTACAGGCGCCGGATAAAAAGAAAGGAGCCAGAGCATGAAAACAACCCTTGTGGTCATGGCCGCGGGCATGGGCAGCCGCTACGGCGGGGACAAACAGACCGACGGCATCGGCCCCCACCGGGAGACGCTGATGGAGTACGCGGTGTATGACGCGGTCCGGGCGGGCTTCCGCAAGGCGGTGTTTATTGTGAAGCCGGGAATGCGGGAGACCATGGAGATCCTCATTGGGGACCGGCTCCGGCGCTATCGGACGCCGGAGGGGGACCAGGTGGAGGTGGCCTATGTCTACCAGGACTTCTCCTCCATTCCGTCTTTCTACCACATCCCAGAGGGCCGGACCCGTCCCTTCGGCACGGGCCACGCTCTGCTCTGCGCCGCCGACGCGGTACAGGAGCCCTTCTGCGTCATCAACGCCGATGACTACTACGGTGCGGACGCCTACCGGGTCATGCGGGAGGCACTGGTGTCCCTGCCGGAGCGGGGGAGAGCCGCCATGGTGGGATATGTTTTGGAAAACACCGTGTCCCGGGGAGGCACCGTGTCCCGGGGGATCTGCCAAGTGGAACAGGGGATGCTCCGGGGCATCCAGGAGCGGCTGAAAATCGGCTATGCCCCGGACGGCGGCCTGTGGGACGAGGACACGGGAGAAAAACTGTCCCCGGATGCCGTGACCTCCATGAACCTGTGGGGCTTCGCGCCGTCCATCTTCCCGGTGTTCCAAAGGGCCTTTGAGACGTTTCTGCGGACAAAGGCGGGGGACAATCCCAAGGCAGAGTGCCAACTGCCCACAGTGGTGGGAGCGGAGATGGCGGCGGGAGAACTGGAAGTGGAGGTTCTCCACTCCCAGGATGCCTGGTTCGGCATGACCTACCGGGAGGACCGGGAGAACGTGGCCCGGAAACTCGCGGAACTCCATCAGACCGGACGGTATCCCGATTCCCTGTGGGGAGTGTAAAAAGAGAAGCAATCCTGGACACGTGATTTTCAAAACAGAACAGGAGGCGCGTATGGAACAGTTCCATGTCAACAGCCGCAAAGCCCTGACGGGAGATCTCCTGACGGGCGTGGTGATTGCCCTGCTCTCAGTGCCCTTGTCCATGGGCTATGCCCAGGTAGCGGGCCTGCCGCCCCAGTACGGCCTGTACGGCTCCTTAATCCCGGTGCTGGCCTATGCCCTGCTGACCAGTTCTCCTCGGTTCGTGTTCGGCGTGGACGCCGCCCCGGCGGCCCTGGTGGCGGCCCTGGTGCCGGAACTGGGCGTGGCCGCCGGAGGGGAGGAGGCGGTGTCCACCGTGGCCGCCATCACCCTGCTGACCTCCTTCTGGCTGTTTCTCTTTTGGACAGTCCGGGGCGGACGGTTCGCCCAATTCGTGTCGGAACCGGTGCTGGGAGGCTGCGTCACGGGGATTTCCAGCATTGTGATTCTCTCCCAGGTCCCCAAACTCTTTGGGGGAGCCACTACCGGAGGACGGGCCCCGGCCCTGATTGCCCAGATCCTCCGGGAACTGTCCGGGTTCCATCCGCTGTCCTTTGTACTGGGCTTTGCCACCATTGCGGCCATCCTCATCGGACGGCGCTATACGAAAATGAGCCTGTCCGTGGTGGCCATGGGGATTGGCATCGTCTTGCAGGCGGCATTCCACCTGGACCGCTATGGCGTAGCCCTGGCGGGACCGGTTCCCACGGGACTGCCTCTAATCCGTCCCTTCTCTTTTGCCCATCTGGTCCACCATAAGGAGGCCATTGCGGTAGACACCCTGGCCATTGCCCTGGTCATCGCGGCGGAGACCCTGGTGGCCACTAAAGACCGGGGAAGAAAATACCGGGAGCCTATCGACAATCAGAGGGAACTGCTGGCCTACGCGGTGGGAAACTTCACCGCCGCCCTGTTTGGCAGCAGCCCTGTGACGGGCAGTTTGTCCCGGACCAACCGGGCCAATTACTTAGGCGTTTCCAGCCAGTGGATGAGCATCTCCGCCTTTGTGGTGACGACCCTGGTTCTGCTGTTTGGCGCGCCGCTGCTGTCCTATCTGCCAGTGCCTGTGATGACGGGGATCGTCATCTCGTCTCTGTGTACGATCTTGGAATTCTCCCTGGCGGCCTCCTTCTGGAAGCTGGACCGGCCCAGTTTCTTCATCTTCGCGGCGGCCTTTGGGGCGGAGATGCTGGGACTGGCGGAGGGCGTCTTGGTGGGGGTGGTGCTGTCCTTCGCGGCCTTCACCATGCGGGCCACCGCCCAGCCCAGTTACTTTCTGGGCTGCATGGAGGGGCATGACGGGTTCTTTGACCTGAGCCAGACCCCCCACGCCCGGCCCATTGAGCAGACCGTGATCTATCAGTTCAACGGTCCCCTGTTCTTTGCCACCATCGACGGCTTTGAACAGGATCTCCGGGGCGCTCTGCGGGACGATACGGCTCTGGTGGTGGTCACCGGGGTATCCTCTGTGGACCTGTTCGCGGCGGAGCGGCTGGAACATTTCTACAAGGAACTGCGGGAGCGGGACATTCTCTTTTTTCTGGCGGGACACGCCGCTGCCGTCAACCAGCAGCTCATTGATTATGGCGCGGAGGAATTGATCCAGCAGGGAGCGGTCCGTCAGAGGCTGACCCAGGCCCTGATTGCCGGGGGACTGACTCCGCCCTATCCTTTAGAATCCGGCGGGCAGGAGCATTGGAGCCGGGGCAACGCAGCCTTGGAGAATTTCTCCTGGGCTTACGGCACCCAGGCCGGAGAACGGCTTGCGTGTCTCTCCTGTACTCTGACGGAAAACGTCCTGGCGGGAGAAGAACTGGATTTTGCGCATATGAGCCAGGCGGAGCAGGAGATCGCTGGGGAACTGTGGAACAGCGAGGACGAGAAGGAATACTTCAGTATGCTGGAAATGGTCCTGGCCGCCGAGGACGCGGAACAGCGGGATTCCTTCCACACCATGGCCCGGGAGATGCTGGAACACCGGGTGATGCTGGAACGCCAGCTCTACCACAGCGGACACCAGGCCCTGCTGGAACGGTTCCTCCGGTTCCGGGAACAGCGGGAGGCGGAGTTTTTGGAGCGGCTTCCGGAGGCGGAGGCACTGTTGGAAGAACAGCGGGCGCGGTATCAGAAAGCCCTGCGCAAAGAGGACCCGGTGCTGGCGAAACTCGTGGCGAAAGCGGCGTGGAGGGAAGGAGAAGAATCTACCCGTTGACAAATCCGGGGAAAATGGCTAAAATAAGAGGACCAGGGAAAGTTGTTCTCTGCCCACGTAGCTCAGTAGGATAGAGCGGCCGCCTCCTAAGTGGACGCAACAGCGTCCACCTGCGGGCTTCCAGGTGGATGACACAAGTGCTAAGTAATACAATCTAATACGCCCGCGTAGCTCAGCAGGATAGAGCGACCGCCTCCTAAGCGGTAGGTCGGAGGTTCGAATCCCCTCGCGGGTGCCAGTGAAAAGTGCCGAAAATCAGCGATTTTCGGCACTTTTTTTGCAACTTTGTAAAAATGGATGCGACCCCAAGAGAAGGCATACTCTCTGCCATCCACCAAAATTAGCCAGCTAATGATTAGCAAGATTTTCAGATTTCCAGCTAATGAAAATCGGCCTCCTGCTAATTTGCCGGAAAAAGGAGGTCGCCGTCCAGCTAATGAAAAAGGTGGATGACAACCTGTTAAAGCTGTTCAAAACAGTTTTCGAGACTTCCGTGAAAGCTGGTTCCGAGGGAGCGCCCCTCGTTATCAGACGCACAAAATAATATTCAAGCAGACGTACATAGCCCTCTTTGGACCTTTCCATCCAAAGAGGGCTTTTTTCATTTCCAGAGAGAAAGGGGGTGTTGAGATGGACAATGTGTTCTCTGCGGAGGTCAAAAACGCGCAACAGACGCTCCGGCAGGTCCGCGATGGCCAGAGGGTATCCCACCGGGATATAGCGGATGCCTACGGGTATCTCCTTGTTGCCAATATGAGCAACGCGCTCGGTGAGGAGGATATGGTCACGGCGCGGGTCGTGTTCCATGA
>CAJOHW010000006.1 GCA_905234565.1 uncultured Oscillibacter sp.
GGTTTAGTAAAATTCTGAACATATACAGGCTTATCTGCTGGCTTCTTGTCCATAGTTACCCCCTTATAGCATACCTAATTAGGTATGCTATATTATACCAGGTCAACACAGGAAGTCAACATAAAATCACTAAATTATCCAAATATCGGAAAAATCGTCACCCTTTCGACTGTTCTGCTGTGTGGCATACCTAAGCCCATAGCGTTAGAGATTAAAAGCCAACAAGGGCGCTGTGGTGCTGGACATGACCCGGGAAACCCTGCGGGACCACTATCAGGTCCGTTCCGCCCTGGAAGGGGAGGCGTGTCTACTGTGCTGTACCAAGGGCGCGGACCTTGACAAGATCGCCCTCTCTGTCCGCTCCGCCCAGGAGGCCCTGGATCGGCAGGACGCGGAACGCTATGGGGACTTTAACCAGTCCTTACGGGCCTGTAAGGAGTTCGGCGCGATTCACTGTGTGTTCCCCGCCGGAAACGCCGTGGTGGCCGCCGTGGAAGTGGAAGAAATCGTCCGGGCGGAGTGGCGCGATCTGGGAATGCCGGAGACGCTGTGGAACTGCCGCGTCAAGGAGTTTGATCCCCTGATTGTCTCCATCGACAGTGAGGGCCGGAACTACTTCGAGGAGAAGAAAGTGGAGTACAACCAGCGCAAGGATGAACAGGTGGCGGAAATCCGCAAGCAGGTGGGCTTTATCAAGTAAGTTGCTGTCTGCGTCCGACACGGTAAACAGAAACGCAAAAACAGGAAGGGGCTGTCTCACCAGCGAAGGTGAGACAGCCCCCTCCTGTTTTGCGTCTGCCTCTTACACGGACAGTTCCTCTTCCAGTTTGCTCTTTACCGCCAGGGCCAGCAGCCGGTTCTGGGTACACTCCCGCAGTACGCTGTTCACCGCCTGCTGCATGGCGTACATGGCCACGGTGCGGTCCGCGTCAATGGCCCCCCGGAGTTTTTCGTTCTTCCCCGTCAGCTCATTCCACAGCCGCCGGAACACCCCCTGGTCCGACAGGCCGTTGGCTTTTGCCTCCGCGCTGGCCAGGGCAGAGGCGCACTCAAAGGCCAGGCCCTCAATCTGGGAGTAGTTGTCCCGGCTCTTGACCAGCATCTCATTGATCACCGCGTCAATCTCCCCGGCCTGGGCCGCCTCCAGCTGGTCCGCGCCCACCGCGCTCAAAGAGAACTGCCGCTCCAGCGCCGCCATCAGCTCCTGATCCTCCGCGTGTCCCTCCATAGTCTCCCCTCCCGTCAATTATCCGACATGGCGAATTCTTCCGACAGCTCGTCCTGTTCCCGCTGGGACTGCACCTTCTGGGCCCTGCGCATGGTGAGACGGTCCTGGTACTTCCGCTCCGACTCCTCAAAGGCCTGGAAAATCATCTGGTTCTGCCGGTGGATCAGCGCCGCCTCCACAAAGCTCCCCAGGGACTTCTTCGTATCCCGGTAGCCCTGCCCAATCCGCTCCGCCGCTCCGGCAGCGGTAAAGTCCAACGTGCCGCTGGTGAGCCCTCCCAGGTCCTCCTGGGGGGTGATCTCAATGAGCTTGGCTCCGGGGAATTTGGCGTGGTCCGCCACGGCGTCCCGGGTCAGGTTCACCACCAGGATATAGCGCAGATCCATCTCATACAACGGAGCAATGGGTACATTATCCCCCAGGCCGGGGACGCCGCCGTCGCAGTAGGACACGCCCTCAATGCTCACGGTGTCGAACACCAGGGGGATGGCGGAGGAGGCCAGGAGAATGGACTGGGCGTCCTCCGGGGCATAGCGCCGCAGGTCAAAGCGCCGGACTTCCAGCCCCGGCACCGTCAGGCAGGTGGCAAAACAGGGGATGGGCGCGTTTTGGATGGCTGGAAAGTTCACGCCCTGGCGCATAATGGCCAGCAACCCGTCCCGGGAGAAAGCCAGAGAACTGCTGCGCTCCGTCACGGCAGGGGCCAGATCCTCCGCGGAGACAGAGATCCCCGTCTCTGCCAGCCAGCCCGCCGCCTCCTCCTTGGAATAGTTCCGGGGAGTTAAAATCAGCTCCGGGCGGATGTTCCGCCAGATCATCTCTGCCTGATCCAGGTCCCCGGAGGCAAACAGGGCAGCGTTCAGCGCCCCCACGGAGGTGCCGGAGACCCCCCGGACAAAGCGGTCCAGTCCCGTCTCCCTCAGATATTTCCATACGCCAATCTGGTAGGCGCCCTTGCCGCCGCCGCCTGCCATGACCAGTCCCATACCGTCCAACTGCGCTCCTCCTCTCTACTTCCCATGCCTTTTCACACGTATGCCGCCTATTGTACACGATTTCGACGGAAACCGCAATAGAAATTTTGCCGAATTCTGGAAAAGCGGCCTTGCATTCCCCCGCGGGAACCGCTATACTGTGGGTTACGCGATAGGCGCGAGAATAAACGAATAGAAAAGAAGGAGGGACCTCCTATGGCAACCGCGGAAAAGATACTGGAACTGGCCCGGAAGGAATTGGGCTATAAGGAATCGCCCGCCAACAGCAACAAGACAAAGTATGGCAAGTGGTACGGACTGAACGGAAACCCCTGGTGCATGATGTTCGTCATGTGGCTGTTCAACAAGGCCAAGGCATCGGACCTGCTGCCCATGCGGACCGCCTCCTGTGGGGAGTTTATGCGGGAGTCCATAAAGTTAAGCAACTGGCTGACCCAGGACTACCAGCCCGGGGACATTGTCATCTTTGACTTTCCGGGCAACGCCGTGCCGACGGACCATGTGGGCATTGTGGAGCGCGTGGAGGAGGGGAACGCTATCACCATTGAGGGCAACACCGCCGCCGGAAACGACTCCAACGGCGGCCAGGTCATGCGCCGGACCCGGGACCTGTCCCTCATTGTGGGGGCCTTCCGACCCGCCTATGAGGAGGAGGGATTCCTGACGGGAACCCTGGTGAAGTTCCTGGGGGCCTTACAGTATTTCGCCTCCGGGGAGGGAGCGGCGTCCCTGCCCGCCATGGCCTGTATGGCCCGGGTAGGGGCCTTCCAGTCCGGCACGGCCCACCCCTATTACCTCTACGGCGACAACGTAGAGGGCTGGGTGGACGCGGCGGACATCGGCGACGCGGAGGAGGCCACGCCGGAACCCGCCCCGGCGTCTGACGGGGAAACTACGCCGGAAGCGGGGGAAGCGGCCGGGAGCAAAATCGTGTTGGACGCGGAAGTCGGAGAAACACTGATGGCCCCTGTCCTGCCGGAGACGGAGATTCCGGTTTCCTCTCAGTTGGTCCTGGTAGAGCGGCCTATCCGGATCGTGGAAGTGACGGCGAAGTCTGTGCTGCGGGTGCGTTCCGGGCCCGGCACAGGCTATGCCCAGTTAGACACCCTTCCCCCGGGACAGCAGGTGCCCATTCTGGAACAGCGGAATGGATGGGGGCGCCTTTACAGCGGAGGCTGGGTTAGCTTGAAGTACACCAAAACGCTGTAAGTCGAAAATTGGCAAAAACAGCAGATTGAAAGTGAAACCACTTGCGCCTCAGATGTGAGTGTAAAGCAAAATTCCCTCCGGCCACTCGGAGGGAATTTTGCGTAAAAAATTTTGCGGTTTCTTTGTTCAGTTGGAGTAGCACCGGTACAGGAACGTCACAATCTGGCCCCGGGTGCAGATCCGGTCCGGAGAGAAGGTGGTGTCCGTAGTGCCTTTGGTGATGCCCAGCTTCATGGCCCAGGCCACTGCCTGCGCAAATTCGCTCTCTGCGGGCACATCCTGGAACCGGTTCAAAGACTGCCGCAGAACGGAGTCGCTGACGGAGGGACTGCCTGCCAGCTTCCACAAATAGGTGACGGTGTCCGCCCGGGTGGAGGGATCCTCCCGGGTCAGGTACTCCTGTCGGGTGATCAGGGACTTCTCAAAGGCCCAAAGACAGCCCTTTACCAGGGCGTCGTTCTGGGCGGATTCCGAAAGATCTGTGACACCGGGGTCCGGACTGCCGTTGGCCCGCCACAGGAAGGTCAGGATATACTTGCGCTTGCAGGGGTCGTTGGGCGAAAAAGTGACGGGAGAGGTCCCACTGGTAATCCCCCGCTGGACGGCCCAGCCTACGGCGTTAAAATAGTTGGACGTGACCGGCACATCCGCGAAAACCTGTTCCTGAATGTCCGGGGCCTGGGACTGGGCCGCGATCTGGGCGGGAATCACCGTCCAGTGGGCGTAGAGGGTGTGGTCTCCGCTGAGGACCACAGAGGTCCGGGTGTTCACCAGCACTCCGGCGTTGGGAGCGGTGTACCAGCCGTCAAACCGGCAGCCCTCCCGGGTGGGCACCGGCAGGTCCCCGTAGGTGCCCCCGGCGGCTACAAACTTGGATCCCGTGGCGCAAAAGCCCCCCGTGGCGTCAAAGGTCACACGGTAGGCGGCGGCGTTCCACTGGGCGTACAGGGTCTGGTCTCCACTCAGACTCACCAGGGTGTTGGCGCTGACCCAGGCGGTCCCGGTATACCAGCCCCGGAACACATACCCGCTGCGCACGGGAACCGGCAGTTCTCCATAGGCCTTGCCATTGGTAACCACCTTAAACGGGATATCCACCGTGGCGTCGGCACAGTTGGGGTCAAAGTATACGGTAAAGGATTCCTGGGCCTGGGGCGTCCTGGCTCCGGACATCTCCCCGTCTACCAGAACCCCGTCGATGAGATATCCTTGAAAGATATCCATTTCATCCGCTTCTATCAACACTCCATCCGCCTGATAGCCCTGGAAAATCTCAGGGCCGTCAGCCTGGGCGGATATAAGCAAGATCAGCGAGCCAGCAATGGCACCGCAAACACGTTTCTTCACATGATCTCCTCCCAATGATGAATTCTACCCGCTGCGCGGGTCTCCGTCCGGCCTTCCGGAAACCTTCCGGAAGGCGGACGAAGCAGGGACTTCTCCTCAAAGCTCTTGAATGCTCAGAGGAAAGTGTGCTGTCCCGGATTACGCGGCACCCTCTCCGTAGCAACGGTACAGGAATGTCACGATCTGCCCCCGGGTACACACACGGTCCGGGGAGAAGGTGGTGTCGGTGGTACCCTTGGTGATCCCCAAGGTCACGGCCCATACCACTGCCTGGGCGCAGTCATCCGTGGGGGACACGTCGGTAAAGCGCTCCAGCACTTCCTCCAACACGCTGGCTTTCACCGTGGGGCTCTTGGCGCATTTCCAGAGGTACATGACCGCCTCCGCCCGGGTGCAGTCCTTATAGCCGTTGTAGCCTGTGGAGGAAATCAAATTGCGGCTGTATGCCCACAGGGCGGCCTTGCCGAAATCGCTGTCCGGGTTCAGGCTGAAAGGATTGGTTTTTCCCACGGGGTCCGGGGCGTTGTTGGCTCTCCACAGGAAGGTCAAAATGTGGTTGTGTTTGCAGGGGCTGTTGGGAGAGAACCGTTTGGGGTTATACGAAGTGCCCTTGGTGATGCCGTTTTCCACCGCCCAGCGCACCGCCTCATAGTAACTGGAAGAGGCGGGCACGTCCGTGAAGGGCAGGAAGGTGTCGATCTTCACGTGGGCTCCCTCCGGCACGCTGGCAGGAGAGGCCTCCGCCCCTTCCAGCGTCACCACGGCGTTATTCAGATTGTCGCCGTACAGATTGCCGGAAACCTGGGCCAGGGACAGAGGGTTGCTCTCCGCCGACACCATCAACGTGGTGGTGCCTTTCAGCCGGACCACCTTGGTGGTGTTGGGCAGGGTGGAATACAGCTCAATCTCGTACTTGGCCCCCGGATCCCCGATCTCCACGGCGTTCAGGTTCTGGGCGTCGTCCACGTAGAAGGACACGGTCCTGCCGGTGGTGGACACGTTGGCATACTGCTTGACGTGGACCATGGTGGCCTCTAAGGGGCCGCTGTTCCGGTTGTACACGGTGTACTGGTGTCCCGTGGGCAGCCACACGTAGACCTTGCCGCTGTTGTCCTCCGGGGTCAGGGGGGCGTCCGCCGTCACCGCCAGGTTCACCATGGGATAGATGTTGTCCTCCGTGGTGTAGACCACGCCGTCCAGAATCTCCACCGTCTTTTCGCCGTACTCATCCGTAATGAGGGCGTTGGTGGTGTTGACCGTCAGGAGCTGCTCCTTGCTGTTGCCGTTCACGTCCGGGCGGTTGATCCAGGTCTGGTAGAAGTCGCTGTACGGCACGTAGGAGATCCAGCTGCCCTTGGGGTCGTACTTGGGGCCCCAGTCCTGGGTGTCGTTCATGCGGTAATACCAGCGGTAGTAGTGGCCCTGGGTGTCCTTTTCCAGGGTGATCCACCGGTCCGGCCCCGGCAGGTTGCAGTCGTACACCATGATACGGGTCTCCGTGGCGCTGTATTCCACAACCTTATAGCCGATGAGGGCGTGGGCCTGGCCCGTGACGCCGATGGCAATGAGCACCGGAAAGTCCATGCTCCGCTGGAAGGCCCGGACCTCCGACACCAGATCGTCATAGCGGTCCTTGTTCTTGGCGTAGTCGTGCTGGATGATGGAGTCCTGCTGGCTGACCTGGATGGCCTCAATGAACTGGACCAGGGCGTCCTTTTCCAGGTTGCCGATGTCCACCGTCAGTTCCCCGGGACGGCCCGTCACCGGCAGGTGGCCTGTGGAGTTCAGCTGGCGCTGGTGCTGGTACAGCAGCGCCGCCACCACCGCCATGCCGTAGCAGCTGCCCTTCCACTTCTCCGTACTGTTGTAGTAGGCAATGGCCTGGGCGGTCTGGCTGAAGATCTCCGTGTACCGCTCAAAGGGAATCTTATAGGGCTCCCCGTCAGCGGTGGAATAGGCCTCGTAGCCGAAGCCGGGCATATTCTTGCTGGTGACCTCTTTCTCGGAGTTCACAAAGGGGAAGGCCAGATCCGACCACTTGACCTCCTCGGCCTGGCTGACAAAGGGTGCGATGACAGGACTGTCCTCCTCTTCCACCGGGTCCACATCCGCCACGGCAGCGGCAAACTGCGGCACCAATAAGAAGCCTGCCATCAGAACGCTCAAGGCGCGCTGTATCCGCTTGTTCACATAAGTCCCTCCTAATCATAGCCCCTCTGCCGGAAAAGCGCCGCTTTCGGAGACGGGGCCCGTGATCCCACGGTTCTATCCATTGTTTCATCCACTCCGGACCCTGCTGCCGCAGGGCCCGGAGTGGTTCTTTTTCTGCGCTGTTCAATTTTACCGCAAGTCGATGTTGTGTTCCGTCTATGATTGTCTCCGCACCCGCTTCCGCGCTATCACGCGCTTACGCCAGACGCTGGTACAGCCCGTAGATGATCAGGGCCACGTCTCCCCGGTTCATGGAGATCCCGCCGTTGAACCGGCCGTCCTCCTGCCGGATCACCAACCCCTCCCGGGTGGCCAGGGCCACATCCGCCTGGGCCCAGGCGGCCACAAGGTCCTGATACTCCCCGGCCAGATACCCCGCCGGGTCCGCCGGAGGATGGTACTTCATCTCCCGGGTCAGAATCCGGCCCACGATGGCGTAGATCTGGGTCTTGCTGATGGGCAGGTCCCCCCGGAAGTGCAGGGCGTCGTAGCCGTTGATGATGCCGTAGTCGTAAGCGGAGGCGATCTCGTGGTAACAGGCGCTGGACTGGGTCACATCCTCAAAGGGGGCTTTCAGGGAGTTGTTCACCCGTCCCAAAGCCCGCATGACGAAGGCCACGAACTCCGCCCGGGTGACGGAACTGTCAGGCCGGAAGGTGCTGTCGGCGTAGCCGTAGACCACGTTCACCCGGGACAGTGCCTCCACCGCCGCGCACAGCTTTCCGTTCTTTCCCACCAGGTCCGGGAACTTCACGCTGCCCCGGCCAAAGGTGTACACATCCGTGGCGTCCACCCGGGCGTCCAGGGTGCGGGTAGCGGGATTGTAGCGGCTGGCGGAGTCCTCCCCGTTCCGGCCCTCAATCAGAAGGCTGGAAGGCTCCGCGCTGCCGGGGTACAGGGACAAGGTCACAGGGGCGGAGATCTGTCCCTCCGGGACTTCCACCTCCACCGCCGGCACCGGCACGTCCGTGCCCGGCTCAAAAGCGTCCCCCTTCTCCCGCACCACAATACGCACGGTCCGGGGGGTGGGTTCCAGTCCCGGGGGCTGCAGCTCCTTTTTCAGGTCCCCGGGCCGGATGGTCACCGCAAAGGGCGGGGTACCCGTCCGCTCCACCCGGATCCGGTCCGCCAAAGTCTCCAAAATGTCCGAGTGGACCACAATGGCAAATTCGCTGCGGTCCGTCACAAAGACCACCGTCCGGGAGAGGTCCCGGTGGACGGAAACGCCGCCGGTCCGCAATGCCGCCTCCACCTCCGTGCCCGTCAGGGCGGCGGACTGCAAGAGCTCCGCCGTACTCTCCCGGCTGATGTGGATCTCCGGTCCCTCCACCCGCTTCCGGGCCACCGCCGCGATGGCCTCTTCGGCAAAGGCGGAGGCCTGGTCCACGTCGGCGGGATTGGCCTTCTGGGCCTCCGTCATGGCGTTCAGCTGCAATCTCACCGCCTCCGCCGCGTGGACCGCGCTGTCCGCGCCGGTAAGGAACTCCGTGTGCAGCTGGACGCTGCCATCAGCGGCAAAGGCCTCATAGGCGTCCAAACGGGCGTCTAAGGTGATGCCCTCCCCATGAGCCGTGGGAAAAAGCATTCCCACAGCCGCGGCCGCGCAAAGCAGTCTCTTTCTCCAGCCTCTCGTCATGTGGACACCTCCTCACGCTCCCTGCCAGGGTACTTCTCATACAGCTGGTCATACAACTGGAAAATTTTACTCCCCCCCGCCTAATTTGAGGGGAGGGGGAAACCATTCGTACCCACAGCATATCCAGATTCGCCAAATTTATCACACATATGATTTCTCATCCTGTTCCTCATGCTTCCGTCTGAATTTGATAGACTAAGGCGTTCAAGGGATCGGTGAGGATCACCCGGCCCTGGGGGTCTACGGCGATCTCCGCCCGGTCGCTGGAAGAAAAGGCCATCTGGTCCCCGGGGACCGTGTCGCCAAACCCTGCCTCGTGGGTGGTGACGGAGGGGTCTTCCATGGTCTGAGGGGGCACCCCTGCCAGGGTCTCACACTTCACCGCCCGGTCCTCCTGGACCGTCACCCGGCGGAGAATGCCGTTGTCCATGACATACAGGTATCCGTCCCGGGCCGCCAGGGAGGTGGGATAGGCAAAGGCCGCGCCGCCGGTGTCGTTCTGGGCGGCGGCGTCCTCCGTACCGGCGAAGGTGCGCCAGTCCTGTTCCCCCCGGCCCAGCCGGAGCACCAGTCCCTTACCCGGGACAGAGAGGTACAGGTTGTCGTCGCTGTCGAACACCATGCGGGCCCCCCGCATGACATCCGCCCCGTAGGGAAGGTCCATGACCCACTCCCGGGAGCCGTAGCTGTCCGTGTCCCGGTCATAGGACAGCTTTTCCAGCGTAGCCGTGGCGGCCCCGGGGGCGTCCACCGTGTGGAGGAACCACAGCACCCCGCCCTGGGAGAAGGTGAAGTCCTCCACGCTGGCGGAGAAAGCCCCCACTTCCAGCGGGTCCGAGATCACCTCCGCGCCGTCGCCACGCAGGCGCAGAAAGACGTTATAGTATTTTCCCCCGCCGTCTTCCTCCCGGCGGGTCTGGGCCAGCACATAGGTGTCCGCCTCCCGGCCCCGGACCAGCAGAGCGTTGTACTGGTTCCAGGGGAAGTCCATGGTCTCTACCGTGCCGCCGGACAGGCGGCGCACCCGGCCCCCGTCCGTGAGGCACAGGGCGTCCTGCACAAAGGCCACACTCTCCGGGGCGGAGAAGGCACACAGTTCCGCCGGGCCGTCTAAGAAGGCCCGCTCCCCGGTGCCCGCCAGCACCGTCACCCCGGCGGGCACATAGGCCAGTTCCGGGGCCCGGGGAAACAGCCGCTGCCAGTTCACAAAGGCGATGCAGCCGATGATGGCCGCCGCCGTCACAAACACGCCGAAGAGCCTCCGCCGCACCGCCCCCAGCAGCACCGCCGACAGCAGGGCCAGGGCTCCCAGCACCACCAGCAGCAGGATGAAAAAGGTCCTGTCGCTGGCATTGAGCCGGGCGATGAACGCCACGGCAATGGAAACCGCTCCGGAGATCAGCGCAACGACAATCTTGGGATCCGCCGCGCTCCTGGTTTCTCTCTCATCCATCTGTCTCTTTCCTTCCGTAAATCCGATCCGCTTTCCATAAGACTTCCAGTTACGCCCATAACTATGACATATATTTCCAAACTTGTCAATACTAAATTTTATACCTACGGGTCCAAAAGGACGGAAAATCTTGCGCTGGAACCGTGATTTTGTCAAAATATGGGGGTGAATTTTTTTACGGACAAACAGATGTTTCGATCTTGAGCGGAGGAAAAAAACGTGGTATACTCAGAGACAGAAAAACAGGCCAGAATTATGGAAAACATGGAAGGAGGACGGGCTATGCGGCGGCTTCCCATTCTGCGGCCCGTCCTGTGGGACGGAGTGGTGGTCCTGGCGGCGGCGATCCTTGCCCTGGGCACGGCCCTGGCCCTTTTGCGCGGCGGTGAGGCCCGCGCCGCCGCCGTCTATGCAGACGGAACGGAACTGGACCGGGTGGCCCTGGACCGCCTGGAAGGACCGGAGATCCGGTCCTACGTGGGCGGGGGCTATACGGTGACGGTGGAGTTTGACCCGGACCAAGGGGTGCGGGTGCAAAAGGCGGACTGCCCCACTCAGGACTGCGTCCGCACAGGCTGGATCCGCTCCGGCAGACAGGCGGTGGTGTGCCTGCCCGCCCGGATCGTGGTCCGGTTGGAGGGCGGGGAGACGGAGGACGGCGGTCCTGACGCGGTGATTGGATAAAGGGAGGGGGAAAGGCATGAGGCTTTCGGTCCGGGAACTGGCCCTGTGCGCGGTGCTGTCCGCCCTGGCCATGGGCTTGGGGTGGATGGAGAGCTTTCTGCCTGCCGCCCCCGGGATTCCGGGCATCCGTCTGGGCCTTGCCAACACCGCCACGGTGTTCGCACTCTATGCCTTAGGCCCCGTCCAGGCCCTGTGCATCCTGTTTGTCCGGTGTACCCTGGGGTCCGTGTTCGCAGGGAATCTGAACGCCCTTGTGTTCTCCCTGCTGGGAGGCTTTGCCGCCATGGGCACCATGATTCTACTGTCTCGGTGGGAGAAACTGTCTATCTACGGGGTGTCCATCGGCGGAGCGGCGGCCCACAACTGCGGACAGGTGGCGGCGGCAGTGCTGGTGCTGGGCAGCGCCGCGCCGCTGTACTACCTTCCGGTACTGCTGGGGGTGTCTCTCGCCACGGGGAGCCTGACGGGTCTGGTCTGCGCCCGGCTGTTTCGTGCCCTGGAACACGCGGGTATTCTAACGCAAAACGCATAGGAGGAAACCCATGGAGAAGAAACCCACCCAAAAACCGAAACCCTCCGGGAAACCGGCCCTGGACAGCAAAGACGCCGTGATCTTGCAACAGATGGAGGTGATCCGGTCCATGACGGAGCACAACCTCCGGCGCATGGGGGCGGATTTCTTCGGGGCGGAGCCGTCCAGCCCTGTGCCGTCTCAGCCGGAGAAGGGGTCCAAGGAACCGGAAGCGCCGAAACCGGAACCCTCTGGGCCGGATCCGTCCAAACCGGAGACGGAGGCAGCGCCGCCGGAACCCATGGACGCGCTGCTCAAAGAACTGGACAGCTATATCGGCCTGGACCGGGTGAAAAAGGAGGTCCGGAGCCTGGTAAACCTGATGACGGTCCACCGTCTGCGGCGGGAACACGATTTGCCGGAGCCGGAACTGTCCCTGCATATGGTGTTTACGGGCAATCCCGGCACGGGGAAAACCACCATCGCCCGGCTTATGGCCCGGATCTACCGCAGTCTGGGGATTCTCCCCAAGGGACAACTCGTGGAGGTGGACCGGGGGGGCCTGGTGGCGGGCTATGTGGGCCAGACCGCCGTGAAAACCGGAAAGGTCATCGAGTCCGCCCTGGGCGGCGTGCTGTTCATCGATGAGGCCTATGCCCTGGCGGGCCGGGGAGAGAACGACTTCGGCCAGGAGGCCATCGACACCCTGCTCAAGGCCATGGAGGACCGGCGGGGGGAGTTCATCGTCATCGCGGCGGGGTACGACGCCCTCATGGACCGGTTCATCCACGCCAATCCCGGCCTGGAATCCCGGTTCAACCGCTTCCTGCACTTCGAGGACTATACGACGGAGGAACTGCTGGCCATCTTCCGCTCTTTCTGTGAGAAGGGGCGGTATGTGCTGCCGGAGGCGTCGGCAGAGGCGGCAAGGCGGCGGATCGCGGCGGAGAACGGGCCGTCCTTCGCCAACGCCCGGGGAGTGCGGAATCTCTTCGAGGAGGCCCTGGTCCGTCAGGCGGACCGCCTTGCGGGCTTGGAACAGGTCACCCGGGAGCAGCTCATGGAGATCGCCCCGGAGGATCTGGGAGAGATGGAGCCTCCGGCGGAAAAAAATGAAAAAAACGCCGTTGACAATTCGGGAAATCCCTGATATAGTATCAAAGCCGCTTTGAGCGGGCAGAAAGCGCGTCTGTGGGACGCCGCCCGGGAGAGCGAGCCCGTGATAAAGGAGTGGAACAGCGTGTACGCAATCATTGTGACCGGAGGCAAACAGTACAAGGTTGCCCAGGGAGATGTGGTCTACATCGAAAAGCTGGATCAGGCCGAGGGCGACGTGGTGACCTTCGACCGGGTGCTGGCCGTGCTGGACGGGGACAACGTGTCCTTTGGCACCCCCGTGGTGGAGGGGGCCTCTGTGGAGGGGAAGATCCTCAAAAACGGCAAGGGGAAAAAGATCCGCATCTTCAAATACAACCCCAAGAAGGGCTACCGCCGGCGTCAGGGCCACCGCCAGCCTTACACCAAGGTGGAAATCAGCAAGATCAGCGTCTGAAGATGACAGCGGTGACATTCCGCACGGAGGGAGCGCGGCTCACCGGCTTCTCCTGCCGGGGACACAGCGGATTCGCCCAGGCCGGGGAGGATATCGTCTGCGCCGCCGTCACCAGCGCTGTCCGTCTGACGGAGACCGTGATCAACGAGGTACTGGGCCTGGCCGCCACTGTCCGGGTGCGGGAGGAGGAGGCGTTCCTCTCCCTGCGTCTGCCGGGGGGCCTCTCCCCGGAGACAGAGGAGACCTGTCAGGCATTGCTTGCCGGTTTGATGGTGTACCTGGCCCAGCTCCATGAGGAATACCCCGCTTTTGTGGAGGTCCGGGAGGAAGAAGCCTCTTAAATCTACCCTGATCTCTTGCGGGGACACGAATTTTTCAGAGAAAGGATGGTTTTCGTATGCTCTCCATCGGTTTGCAGTTTTTTGCCCACAAAAAGGGCGGCGGCTCCACGAAGAACGGCCGGGATTCCGAGGCCAAGCGCCTGGGTCCCAAGCGGGCGGACGGACAGTTCGTCAAGGCCGGAAACATTCTGGTGCGCCAGCGGGGCACCCATATCCATCCCGGCGTAAACGTCGGGCTGGGCCGGGATCACACCCTGTTCGCCAAGGCCGACGGCGTGGTACGCTTTGAGCGCCTGGGCCGGGATCGGAAACAGGCCTGCGTTTATACCGCTGAGTAAAAGCTTTTCCTTTGGACACTCCTTTGGGAGGAACTTAGACGGTTTGTGTGGCATAGCAGCGCCCTCCCCTGTTGGGGAGGGCGCTGCCGCTTCTCTTATACTTGTGAGCAATAAGATTTACCTTCAGTTACCGTGCCAATGACCTAAAATGTGGCAAATCTTAAAGAGCGCGCTTAAAGAGCGCTATGGGCGTCTCTCACCACTTCCACGTCCCGGACGCCGTAGTATTGAAGCAGCGCCAGGGCCTCCGGGCCGATACGCTCCCCCGCCGACACAACGGGAATCGCCGGGGGACAGCCAACCGTAGGCCCGCCGCAGATCCGTCCCAGGGCCTGCCGGACCGGGATACGTTCCCGGGGGGCGAACAGGGCCTGCCGGGGGGACAGCACCGTCTCTCCCCGGGCCAGGGGCAGGGACGGCTCCGGCGGCACCGGGTCCGGGTTCACGCCCAGGGCCTCCGCCGCCCGGTCCAAATCCGACCGGGAATTCTCCGGCGTCGCCATCAGCACCACGTAGTCCCGATCCGCGTACTCCCACTGGACGCCGCGATTGGCAAGGCATTCCGCTATCCGCTCCCCGTCCCCCCGGAGGGTGACGCGCAGAGGATCGCTCTCCCGTATCTGCCACCCTGCCCTTCGGAGCCGGGTCCGCAGAGCGTCTAAACGCCGGACCGTCTCTTGCAGCCGGGCCGGGTAGTCGTCACGCAAGTACCGGTTGCACCGGTCCAGGGACGCCAAAATCAAATAGGAAGGGCTGGTGGAGCCAAAAAGGGCCATGGCCCCCTTGGCCCCCTGCCGGAAGGACGCCGGGGCATTTTTATGGATGTGGAGATAAGCCCCGCCGGTCAAAACCGGAAAGGTCTTGTGGGCGGAGTCACAGCAGAGGTCCGCCCCCTGGTCCAGGGGATGCCGGGAGGGGGCCAAAAACCGCAGATAGGCCCCGTGGGCGTTGTCCACCAGCAGAGGGACGCCATAGCCGTGGCTCACCTCCGCCAGGGCGGGGATCTCCGCCATGCCTCCTAAATAGTCAGGGCTGGTGAGGTACACCGCCGCCGGAAGGGCGGGCAGGGCGTTCAAGGTCCGGCGCAGCTGGTCCGGGGACACGGGACAGGCGCACAGACTGGACCGTCTCTCCGGCCACAGCCACACAATGGAGGCGTCCGATAAGGCGGCGGCGTATAGAAACGACTTGTGGGCGTTCCGTGCCGCCACAATCACGGGGGCCGCTCCCGCCGGACGGAGGGTGACGGCCAGATACACCATGGCCCGGATGCACTGGCTGGCCCCCTCCGTGCTGTACACGGTCCGTCCGGAGCCGAACAGGGCGGCGGCATTCTCTTCACTCTGACGCAGAATCCCCTCCGCCTCATACAGGGCATCGGCCCCGGGGATCTCCGTGATATCCCAGGGCTCACAGCCCAGAAAAGGCTTTCCCTTGTGCCCCGGCATATGGAGCCGCACGGCGTCGGAGGCAGCATAGCGGCGGACAAAGTCATAGACCGGCGTGTCCATTCCGTTTTCCATCACTCAGGGCAGGGGCACTGCCCGGGCGGCTTGGAGCATGATGGCGCACTCCATGCGCTTGCGGAACAGCGCACAGCCCGCCGGGTAGACGCCCCGGATGGAGCCGGAGGCGTGGTAGGCGTTGGCGGCGCAGCCCCCGGAACAGTAGAGCTTCGCCCAGCATTCGGCGCACTCCGGGCGGGCATAGGCGTTGCAGGCGCGGAACTCCTCCCGCACTTCCGGATTCGTCACCCCCTGCCACACGTCCCCCAGGCGGAACCGCTCCTCCCCCACAAACTGGTGGCAGGGATACAGGTCCCCCCAGGGGGTGACCGCCATGTACTCCGTGCCGGAACCGCACCCGGAGATCCGCTTGTATACACAGGGCCCCCCCGTCAGGTCCAGCATATAGTGATAAAACGTAATGGGACGGCCCTCCCGCTCCCGGCGCAGCATCTCCACCGCCAGCAACTCATACTGCTCCTTTACGATCTCCAAATCCGCCTCCGTCAGGGCCGCCGGGTCCCCCGGGGCGCAGACCACCGGCTCCATGCTCAGTTCCGTGAAGCCTAAGTCCGCCATATGGAACAGGTCTTTCGTAAAATCCGGGTTGGCGTGGGTGAAGGTCCCCCGGATATAGTACCGGGTGCCTCCCCGGGCCTGCACCAGTTTTTGGAACTTCGGCACCACCCGGTCATAGCTGCCCTGTCCGGCGTAATCCACCCGCAGGGCGTCGTGAATCTCCCGCCGCCCGTCCAGGGAGAGGACCACGTTGTCCATCTCCCGGTTGGCAAAGTCAATCACATCATCGTCAATGAGCAGGCCGTTGGTGGTCAGGGTAAACCGGAATCGCTTTCCCCGTCCCTGTTCCACGCTCCGGGCGTAGGCCACCAGACGCTTCACCGTGTCCCAGTTCATGAGGGGTTCCCCGCCGAAAAAGTCCACCTCTAAATTCCGGCGGCTGCCGGAGTGGTCCATGAGGAAGTCCAGGGCCTGCTTTCCCACCTCATAGGACATCAGGGACCGCTCCCCGTGGTACTTCCCTTGGCTGGCGAAGCAGTAGGCGCAGTTCAGGTTGCAGGTGTGGGCCACGTGAAGGCATAGGGCTTTCACCACGTCCCCGGACCGCTCTTTGAAGGTTCCGGCCATCTCCGCAAAGGTGTCCGGGGTGTACAGCTTCCCCGCCTCCCGGAGGGCCGCCACATCGGCGATACAGTCCCGCAGTTCCGCCTCCGTCACATCCGGACGGTCCGCATATTTTTCCAGCAGATCCGCCACGATCTCCTCCTCCGTCTGGTAGGGGAACCGGGCAATCACGTCATAGGCCGCCTCGTCCACCACATGGACAGAGCCGGAACAGGTGTCTAATACGATATGGCAGCCGTTGAGCTGATACTGATGAACCATGGCATCCTCCCGCAAGTAAACATATACTCGCGCTCTTTAAGATTTGCCGCATTTTAGGTCACTGGCACGGCAACCAGAGGCAAATCTAATCGCTCACGAGCATATATAGAAAAAAGGAGACGCCGCCCGGACGGCGGCATCCCTTCCTGCTTTCCCTCTGCTTTCCCGGAATTACTTCTCCCGGGAGGTGTTTTCGCACTTCTGGTTCGCCACGCCGCAGCTGGTCTTGCAGGCAGACTGGCAGGAGGTCTGGCACTCGCCGCACCCGCCCTGCTTCGCGCTCTCGCACAGGCTGCGGGTTTCCAGGGTGATGATTCTCTTCATGGGACCGTCTCCGTTTCCGTGGATTTTCCGGCTGTCTCCCCCGCAGATACGGGCGGCTGGCCGGAATCGCGTTTCTCAGCCGTTTATTGTAACACACCCCCCAGCGAAAGTCAACCATATGCGAAAAAGGCGCGGCGGCAGACCGTTCCCGGCCCCTGTTCTTAGGATAGAAATGTGTTTTGTGAAAATCAGAGGAATTTTATGGATTGTTCCCCTGCGGTTTCGGAAAAATGAATCTTGTGGGACAGGCGGAGGATCTGTATAATAATGCAGGTTTGGGACAGAAAGCTTGAGAACATGAAGCTTGTACGGGCTTCGTCCGAAACCGCACTACCATCTTATAGAATGGGGGTCAGCGTGATGTTGCAAAGCGCGTATATGAAACGGGTCTATGACCAGGTCCTTGCCCGGGATCCGGACCAGAAGGAGTTCCAGCAGGCCGTACTGGAAGTGTTGGAAAGCCTGGAGCCCATGCTGGAAAAGCATCCGGAGTATGAAAAGGCCGGACTGCTGGAGCGCTTCGTGGAGCCGGAACGGACCATCGTCTTCCGGGTGCCCTGGGTGGACGACGCCGGGAATGTCCGGGTGAACCGGGGCTACCGTGTCCAGTTCAACTCCGCCATCGGCCCCTATAAGGGCGGCCTGCGGTTCCATCCCACGGTGAACCTGTCCATTTTGAAGTTCCTGGGCTTTGAGCAGATTCTCAAAAACAGCCTGACGGGCCTCCCCATCGGCGGCGGCAAGGGCGGCGCGGACTTCGATCCTAAGGGCAAGAGCGACGCCGAGGTCATGCGCTTCTGCCAGAGCTTTATGACGGAACTCCAGCGCCACATCGGCCTGGACGTGGACGTGCCCGCCGGGGACATCGGCGTGGGCGGACGGGAGATCGGGTTCCTGTTCGGTCAGTATAAGCGCATCCGGGACAGCTATGACGCCGGCGTCCTCACCGGCAAGGGCTTAGACTTCGGCGGCTCCCTGGCCCGCACGGAGGCCACCGGCTACGGCCTGTGCTACCTCACCGCCGAAATGCTCAAGTGCATGAAAAACGAGAGCTTCGCCGGAAAGACGGTGGTCATCTCCGGCTCCGGCAACGTGGCCATCTTCGCCACGGAGAAAGCTACCGCCCTGGGGGCGAAAGTGGTGGCCCTCAGCGACTCCAACGGCTATGTCCACGATCCCAACGGCATCAACCTGGACGTGGTGAAGGACATCAAACTCCGCCGCCGGGGACGCATGAAGGAGTACGCCCAGGAAGTCCCCGGCAGCACCTATGCCGACGGCTTCAAGGGCATCTGGACCATCCCCTGCGACATCGCCCTGCCCTGCGCCACCCAGAACGAGATCGATGGCGAAATCGCCCAGACCATCGTGAAGAACGGCACCATGGCTGTGGCCGAGGGAGCCAATATGCCCAGCACCCCGGAGGCCATTGAGGTGTTCCGCAAGGCCGGGATCCTCTTTGCCCCCGCCAAGGCCGCCAACGCCGGCGGCGTCGCCACCAGCGCCCTGGAAATGAGCCAGAACTCCATGCGCTACTCCTGGACCTTCCAGGAGGTGGACGCCAAGCTGAAGGATATCATGACCGGCATCTTCCACAACATCTACAACGCCGCTCAGGAGTACGGCGGCGATCTGGTGGTAGGCGCCAACATCGCCGGATTCCAGAAGGTAGCCAATGCTATGCTGGCCCAGGGGCTGGTGTGAGAGATAACGCTGATAAGCGTTAGGAAAAGAAACGCCCGGGCGGTCCGAAAGCGGATCGCCCGGGCGCTTCCTCAAAAGCGGAAGGGAATACTTTCGTCCAGCCCTTCCAAAAATTCTGCGGGAGACAGAACCGGGATCTCTCGTTTCTCAAAATCATTCCCGTTTCTGGTAATGATGCAGTCCACATCATTTTCAAGAGCGGCCGCATACTGAACAGCGTCCTCAAAGTCTGCCCAATGCAGATCCAGCGCCTTTTGAATGGTATGCCCCGTCACATCCAGGACGGAGATCAATTCCAGAAGTTCCCGAAGTTTGTCCTGGGTCTCATAGGAATTTCGCAAAGACTTGTTCATGTGATAGAAAATATCTGTCAGCGCGGAAGATGAGACAAATTCATACGCCTGATCATAAGCAGCCAACTCAAAAATACGCTTTGCGTCTTCCCGGAAGCCTTTCCGGGCCAAAATATAGTCCAGGATCACATTGGTATCGATCAAAAGTCTCATTGCCGTGCCAAACGCTCCTGTCTGGTTTCTTCCAGGGAAAAGCCTTGGTCTGGAACACTGCCATAGAGTTTTTCCACCAGGGCGATTTTCCGCGGGTCCGGCTTCACAGGTCCGCTTTCCACCGGAATCAGCAAAAGCCGCTGATCCTTTTGGAACGGATGATCCGTCTCTACCACGGTTCCATTATATATTCCAAAGGCGGCCATTTTTCATCCTCCCCCTCTCCTGTTCTTGACAGCAATGATAGCACAGGAGGCCGGAAATTGCAACGCTGACTTGCAAATCAACATCCCCCTCTCTGTTTCCGGAGAGGGGGATAACGTTTTCACTTTCACTTTACTTTGCGGCGGCGAACCCCCGGTCCAGATCCGCCAGGATGTCGTCGATGTGTTCCGTGCCGATGGAGAGGCGAATGGTGTTGGGCTTAATGCCCGCTTCCAGCAGTTCCTCCTCCGAGAGCTGGGAATGGGTGGTGGTGGCCGGATGGATCACCAGGGACTTCACGTCCGCCACGTTGGCCAAAAGGGAGAAGATCTCCAAGGCGTCGATAAACGCATGGGCCTCTTTCACGCCGCCCTTGATCTCAAAGGTGAAGATGGACCCGCCGCCGTTGGGGAAGTACTTTTCATACAGGGCGTGATCCGGGTGCCCCGGCAGAGAGGGGTGGTTGACGTGCTCCACCTGGGGATGCCCCTCCAGATACTCTACCACCTTTTTCGTGTTCTCCGCATGGCGTTCCAGCCGCAGGGACAGGGTCTCCGTGCCTTGCAGCAGCAGGAACGCCGCGAAGGGAGAGATACACGCCCCCGTGTCCCGCAGGAGAATGGCCCGGATATAGGTGGCAAAGGCGGCGCTGCCCGCCGCGTCCACAAAGGACACGCCGTGATAGCTGGGATTCGCCTCCGCAATGGGCTTGTACTTGCCGGAGGCCTTCCAGTCAAAGGTGCCGCCGTCCACAATGACGCCCCCCAGGGTGGTGCCGTGGCCGCCGATGAACTTGGTGGCGGAGTGGACCACAATGTCCGCGCCGTGCTCAATGGGCCGGATGAGATAGGGGGTGCCGAAGGTGTTGTCGATGACCAGGGGGACGCCGTGGGCGTGGGCAATGGCCGCAATGGCGTCGATATCCGGGATATCGCTGTTGGGATTGCCCAGGGTTTCAATGAAAATGGCTTTCGTCTCCGGCCGGATGGCGGCAGTGACTGCCACTTCGTCGTGGATATCCACAAAGGTGGTCTGGATGCCGTACAGAGGCAGGGTGTGGGCCAGCAGGTTGTAGGTACCGCCGTAAATGGTCTTTTGGGCCACGATGTGGTCCCCTGCCTGGGCCAGGGCCTGGATGGTATAGGTAATGGCCGCCGCGCCGGAGGCCACCGCCAGGCCCGCCACGCCTCCTTCCAGGGCGGCGATGCGCTGTTCAAACACGCCCTGGGTGGAGTTGGTCAGCCGCCCGTAGATGTTCCCGGCGTCCGCCAGACCGAAGCGGGCGGCGGCGTGGGCAGAGTTGCGGAATACGTAGGAGGTGGTGGCGTAAATGGGCACCGCCCGGGCGTCCGACGCCGGATCCGGCTGTTCCTGGCCTACGTGGAGCTGTAAGGTCTCGAATTTGTATTTGCCGCTCATAAGAAAAGCCTCTTTTCGTCAGAATTATGCAGAATATGTGAAGAATTGGATTCTATCAGAATATCTCCCCGGGGAAACAGGGATGGCTTTTCCGCTTCACATTCGCCCCTGACGGAAGTTGCCCCGCAGCAGTTGTTCCCAATGGATGCCCATGAATTCACCGTTCTTTCCTTCTGGGTTGGTTGGTATTTCGGATGATACCACCCTTTTCCCTATTTGTCAAGAGGGTTTTTGAGTTTTTCCCTGCGGGGCAGGACTTTCCAGGCGTCCGCCCCGCAGGGGCCGTGTGTCCTTATCGGTGGGTTCCCAGGAAGAACAGGGCCATGAGGCCGGGCCCCGTGTGGGTGCCGATGACCGGCCCCATAGGGACCACCAAAGTCTCCCGGGGGGCAAAGCGCTGGCGGATCTGTTCCGCCAGGGCCTCCGCCTCCTCAGCGCAGTCCGCCTGGGCGATCAGCACCGTGTCCTGATCTGGCAGGGCCGTCTCCTCCATGTGCCGCACCAAAGCCTGTAAGGACGCCTTGCGCCCCCGGACCTTGTCCACAGGGATCAGGTGTCCCTCATCGTCCACGTGGAGCACCGGCTTGATTTGCAGCATAGACCCCACCGCCGCCACAGCGGGAGAGATCCGTCCGCCCCGCTTCAGGTATTTTAGATCTTCCACCGTAAACCAATGGGCGGTTTTCCATTTCGTCTCCTCCGCGAAAGCCCGTACCTCTTCCAAAGACGCCCCCGCCAGACGCTTCCGTCCCGCCAGCAGCACCAGCAGTCCCTGTCCGGCGGAGGCCGCCAGGGTGTCTACCGTCTCCACGGTCCGCTGGGGATACCGCTCCCGCAGTTCCGCCGCCGCCAGGGCACAGGCGTCCCGGGTGCTGGACAGCCCCGAGGAGAAGCACAGGAACAGTACGTCCCGTCCCGCTTCCAGGTGCCGCTCCATGGCCTCCGTCAGTTCCGCCGTGTTGGCCGCCGCCGTGGTGGACACCACCCCGGCGCGCATTTTCCGGTAGAATTCGTCTAAGGGCATGGCCCGCCCATCGGGATAGTGGGGGTAGGTCCTGCCCTCCATGGTAAACGTCAGGGGCACCACCTCCACATCCGCCGCCGCCGCTAACTCCGCCGTCAGATCACAGGAGGATTCCGTCAAAATCACATAGGAAGGCTCCGCCATCTCCCCACTCCTCTCTTCTCCGCCTCCATTGGAGGCGATATACGTCATTTTTGAGATTATACCAGAAATTTCCCCACATTTCTATATGCAATTTTCACAATCATATTCTCCACCCCTCCGGTTCCTGTCCGGAGAAATCAGATCTGCCAATTTCCGGTCAGGGCTTGCCGGAACGGAAAAGATCGTGTAGAATAGGGGCATACGGAAGAAGGGAGGGCGTCCATGGCAAGCGTCCTGGTACATACGGCGGAGGAACCGGTGACATTCCCCGCCCGGGCGGCGCGGCGGCTTCTGGACCGGGGGGACGGCGACGCGGCGCTTCTATATCTGGCCCTTCTGCGGCATCAGGGGACCATGCCCCCCCGGGCCTTGGCGGGAGAACTGCGCTGGGAGCGGGGCCGCATCGAGGCGGCGGAACAGGTTCTGCGGGAACTGGAACTGGTGGCCCCGGAAGAGCCGCCCCCCAGCGGCCCGGAGAAGCCGGATTACCGCCAGGAGGACATCGCCGCCCAGTTGGAGGGCAGCCAGGATTTCCGGGACCTGACGGGACAGGTGGAACTGCGGCTGGGCCGGAAGCTGTCCACGCCGGATCTCGGGATTTTGCTGGGGCTTTTCGACCACGTGGGCCTTCCGGCGGACGTGATCTATCTGCTGGTGTGCCACTGCGCGGAGAAAATCGCCAACAAGTACGGGGAGGGACGGCGGCCCACCCTGCGGCAAATCGAAAAAGAGGGATACGCCTGGGCCAGGATGGGCATTGATACCCAGAAGGCCGCGGCGGAGTACTTGAAGCGCTACGCCCTGCGCCAGCGGGAGTACGCCGCCTATATGCGGGTGCTGCGGCTGGGGGACCGTCTGCCGGTGGCGTCGGAGGAAAAGTATCTGGCCGCCTGGCAGGACATGGGGTTCCCGGCGGAGGCTGTGGCCCTGGCCTATGACAAGACCGTGCTGCGCTGCCACGAGTTCAAGTGGAACTACTGCGACGGCATCCTGAAGCGCTGGCACAAAAACGGCCTCCATTCGGCGGCGGAGATCGAGGCCGGGGACCGGCCCGTCAGTGCCCGGAACCGTCCAGCTTCGGCTTCCACGGACAGCGACTTCCGGGAGTACGCCCAGGAACTGCGCCGGGGCAAAGAACCGTAAAAACCATAGCGCGGCCACAGGCCGTAGCCAAAATCGTTACAATTTGTTACCGATGGATCGCTGTTGACGCAGTTCTTGCGGTAAGATAGTATAAAGATCGGAATGGAAAGGGGGAGCGGCCATGGCCTATGACGGGAGAGTTCTGCGTCGGGCCCGGGAGCGGCTGGAGGCGGACCGGGAGGCCCACCGTGCTCTGTTGGAGGCCCGGCGGCAGGACGCATTCCGCCGGGAACCCCGGCTCCGGGAGGTGGAGGCCAGCCTCCGGTCCACGGCGGGGAAGGTCCTCTCCGCCGCCCTGCGCAAGGGGACGGATCCTCTGCCCGCCCTGGAAGGGCTGCGGGAAGAAAACCTTCGGATGCAGGAGGAAAAAAAGTCCATCCTCGCCCGCCTGGGCCTGCCGGACACCTGGCTGGAGGAGACGCCTTTCTGTTCCCGCTGCGGCGACAGCGGCTATCTCTCCGGCGGGCTGTGTCCCCAGTGTCTGCGGAAATACTACGCCCAGGAGCAGCAGAAGGACCTGTCCCGGATGCTGGACGTGGGGTCCCAGAGCTTCGACACCTTCCGCCTGGACCTGTATCCGGACGACCGCAGCCGGGAGCAGATGGAGTGGGTCTATCAGGAGTGCCGGAACTATGCCCGGAACTTCGGGAAGCAGGGGGGGAACCTGGTGCTGTGCGGGGCCCCGGGGCTGGGCAAGACCTTCCTCTCCGCCGCCATCGCCCGGGAGGTCAGCGCCGCCGGGTTCTCCGTGGTGTACGACACGGCGGGACGGGTGTTTGACCGCTTTGAGAGCCGCAAGTTCACCCGCTCGGAGGACGCGGCGGAGGACGCGGACCGGGTGCTGGTGTGCGATCTGCTGATTTTGGACGACCTGGGCACGGAGATGACCACTGCCTTTGTCCAGAGCGCCCTGTATGAGATCGTGAATACCCGCCTCATGGAGCGCCGCTCCACGGTACTCAACACCAACCTCCACCCCGGGAAGGAGTTTCCCCTGCGCTACTCCCCCCAGATCGCCTCCCGTATTGAGGGGGAGTACCGGATCCTGCCCTTCTTCGGCCGGGATATCCGAAAGTTGAAAAATCGGTAAAGAAAAATAACAGGATTCGACTGGGGATTTTTCCCAATTTTTGTTGCTTTGTAACCGTTTTTTGTGTATACTTTCTCTCAGGAATGTTTTGTTCCCCGGCGGCATAGGCTGGGAGGACAGGAAATACTGCGGGGAGGGCTGCGCAATGGAAGAAAAGGACCTGGAGAATCTGGACCGCCAGGAAGAAGAGGAAGCGCGGGGCACGGAGACGCCGGAACCGGCAGAGACCGCCGCCAGTGCGCCGGACGCTGGCGCCGCCGCGCCGGATACGTGGGATCTGGTGAAGGGGCCGGACGGAAAGCCCGCCCGGGTAACCGTGCGGATCCGGGACGCCGCGCTGATGGGGCTGATCCGGCAGGTGGAGAGCGAAACCACCCGGGATTACATCGAGAACCGGGTGGTGCCGGAGATGGGCCGCTATGGGAAGATGAGCGGGGAGTGCAAAAAAGTGTACTTCCGGTGCATGACCGCCTCCATCGTGCTGGGGGCTTTGATCCCGGTGGTGTCCGTGTTTTCCGACGGGGCCCTGTGGCTGCGGGTCCTCACCGCCCTGCTGGGTACCTCCATTACGGGCATCAATGCCTATCTGGCCCTGCAAAACTCCAAAGAGCTCTGGCAGTCCTACCGCAACATCCGGGAGGAACTGCTGCGGACGCTGTATTTCTACTTCAACGGCGCGGACATCTTCCGGGAGGGGTCCCAGGAGAGCCGGGACGCCCGGCTGGTAGACGCCTGCGAGGCCGCTATGGCCGGAGAGGGCAGCGCCTGGCGGTCCCTGTGGAAGAAGGCCAACGCGGAAAACGGCGGCGCGTGAGGGACTGTCCCTCTGCAAGAGATCGTTTCACACCCGACACATCAGGAAAGGAGCAAGTTCCATGGTTACCCGTTCTGAAAACTGTCCCCGCAAAGACACCTGCCTGCGTAACGGCAGGGGCACCGTGAACATCAAGGACATCGCGGACAAGGAGGCCATGTATGGCCACGCCCGCCTCTTTGCCCACCTCACCGTGGAGCCGGGCCGATCCATCGGCCTCCACGCCCATGAGCACGAGACGGAGTTCTTCTACATCCTCCGGGGGGAAGGGGTCTTTCACGACAACGGTGAACTGGTGACGGTGCATCCCGGGGACGTTTGCTCCACCGGGTACGGCGCGGAACACGCCATGGAGAACAACTCCGACGAGACGCTGGAGTTCATCGCCCTCATTATGCTGGAAAAAGGCTGATACCCAAAATTTTACTTGCCAACAAAGGCAGGCTGTTGTATAATGGTCCGGATCCGGGGCCTTTGGGCCTTCGGATCCGGAACGGATCAAAGGCGGCAAAGGGAACTGTCATGGATGCGGCTGTCCGGTTGTGTCTGTGGCAAGTTTTTTTCGCTGTATTTTTTCGGGTACGGCAAGGTCCCGGCCCGGAGACAACCATAGGAAAGGAGCGGCGCGGATATGGAACCTGTCAGGATTGCGGACCTGTTCGACTTGTCCCACACGCTGGCAAAACCGTTTTTGGAGGCTTTCACCTATCCATGGGAGGCCCTGGGAGGACTGAAAGCCTTTCTCTTGTCCCTGGGACCCACCCTCATTGCCCAGGGCTATCAGGAGACCGCCCCCTCCGTGTGGGTCCATGAGACGGCCACGGTGGCCCCTACGGCCTGCCTGGGAGGCCCCTGCATCATCGGCCCTGAGACGGAGGTCCGGCACTGCGCCTTTGTCCGGGGCTCCGCCCTGGTGGGGGCACAGTGCGTGGTGGGCAACTCCGTGGAGTTGAAAAACGTGATCCTCTTTGACCGGGTGCAGACCCCCCACTATAACTACGTGGGAGACAGCATCCTGGGCTTTCGTGCCCACATGGGGGCGGGCAGCATCACCAGCAACGTGAAAAGCGACCGGACCCTGGTGGTGGTCAAGACGGACCCGCCGGTGGAGACGGGGCTGAAGAAATTCGGGGCCATGCTGGGGGACGGCGTGGAGGTGGGCTGCAACACGGTGCTGAACCCCGGCACCATTGTGGGCCGCAATTCCAGCATCTATCCGGTCAGCTGTGTCCGGGGGGTCATCCCGGCGGAGAGCATCGTAAAAACCGGCGGCGTTGTGGTGCGGCGGAACCAGGAGGGATAAGGCGTGGGTAAGTATTTCGGCACGGACGGCTTCCGGGGCGAGGCCAACAAAACCCTGACGGCGGATCACGCCTACCGGATTGGGCGGTTTTTGGGCTGGTACTACGGCGATCAAAAGCGCCAGGGCGGTTCGGAGCGTCCCGCCCGTATCGTCATCGGCAAGGATACCCGCCGCTCTTCCTATATGTTTGAGTTCGCCCTGGCGGCGGGGCTCACCGCCTCCGGCGCGGACGCCTATCTTCTCCACGTCACCACCACCCCCTCCGTGTCCTACCTGTGCCGGGTGGACGAGTTCGACTGCGGCATTATGATCTCCGCCTCCCACAACCCATACTATGACAACGGCATCAAACTCCTCAACAGCCGGGGAGAGAAGATGGACGAGAAGACCATCGCCTTGGTGGAGGCCTATTTGGACGGGCAGTTGTCCATTGACGGGCAGACAGAGGCCCCCTTCGCCCACCGGGCCGCCATCGGCCGGACCATCGACTACGCCAGCGGCCGTAACCGCTATATCGGCTACCTGATCTCCCTGGGGATGTACTCCTTCCGGGGAAAGACCGTGGCCCTGGACTGCGCCAACGGCGCGGCATGGATGATCGCCAAGGCGGTGTTTGAGGCCCTGGGGGCCAGAACCCTCCTGATCAATGCCTTTCCCAACGGCTTGAACATCAACGAGAACGCCGGGTCCACCCACCTGGAAGGGCTGCAAAAATACGTCACAGAACACGGCTGCGACGTGGGCTTCGCCTATGACGGGGACGCGGACCGGTGCCTGTGCGTGGACGAAAAGGGCGGAATCGTCACCGGGGATCATATTCTCTATCTCTACGGAAAATATATGAAGGAGCGGGGAAAACTCCTGGGCAACACCGTGGTCACTACGGTCATGAGCAACTTCGGCCTCTACAAGGCCTTCGACGAGGCGGGTATCGGCTACGCACAGACGGATGTGGGCGACAAGTACGTCTATGACTATATGTCTAAGCACGGGTGCCGCTTAGGCGGCGAGCAGTCCGGACACATCATCTTTACGAAATACGCCACCACCGGCGACGGTATCCTCACCTCTTTGAAACTCATGGAGGTGCTGTGCGCCAAGGAAGTGCCCATGAGCCGCCTGTGCAAGGGGCTGACCATCTATCCCCAGATTCTACTGAACCTGCGGGTGACGGACAAGGCAGCCTGTCAGGCGGATGAGGCCGTGAAGCAAAGCGTCCGGAACGTGGAGACGGCCCTGGGCAGGAGCGGACGGATTCTGGTACGGCCTTCGGGCACAGAACCCCTGCTGCGGATTATGGTGGAGGCGGAGAGCCAGGACCTGTGCCGGAAGTACGCCGAACAGGTGGCCCAGACCGTCCGGGAACGGGGCTACGTCCTGGAATAAAGTTGGAATGGGCGGGAGAGGACAGGAAGCGGTATGGAACATCTCAAAAAGCGGCGGTTCGGCCCCCTGTGGCTGTGGCTGGTGCTGACCGCCGGGGCGGTGGCGGCTACGTGCTTCTTTTCCAGCCAGTCCGGTTCCGTATCTGACGATTTGAGCCTGGGCCTTGTGAAAAAACTCCTGTCCCTCTTTCTCCCGGATGCCTCTGCCGTTGAGATGGAATTCTTCAACCACATCCTGCGGAAACTGGCCCATTTCTTCCTCTATTGGGTTCTGGGCTGCGGGCTGTACGGCCTGCTTCTGCGCCAGGACCGCCTCCCCCAGATTCCGGCGGCCCTGGTCCTGGGGGCGGCATACGCATCCTTGGACGAGTACCACCAGAGTTTTGTCCAGGGCAGAACGCCGGGAGTGCGGGATGTGCTCATCGACAGCTGCGGCGTTCTGGCGGGCTGCGCGGTGATTGCGGCCCTGGCCCAGCTGAGCAGGGAGCTTCCGGCGGATCCCGGGACCGGGAACGCTTCCGAGAGAGCGCGATAAAAGAGAAACGGCAGAAAAGCGAGGTGTCGGAGGGTTGAATTTTGGACAGGCCCTGTGGGAGACGGAACTGGGAAAGATGCTGGCGGCGGCGGCATTCTCCATGGTGCCGGTGGTGGAACTGCGGGGGGGGATCCCTCTGGCCATGCTGTGGGGATTGAGTCCCTTGGAAGCCTACGTCTCCTGCGTCATAGGGAATCTGGTGCCGGTGCCCTTAATCATCGTCTATATCCGGCGGGTGTTCCTGTGGATGCGCCGCCGGTTCCCCCGGCTGGGGGGCATGGTGGACGCCCTGGAACGCAAGGCCCATCTCAAAGGCCGTAAAGTGCTGAAATACCGGTACTTTGGGCTGTTCTTGTTTGTGGCGGTGCCTTTGCCGGGCACCGGAGGCTGGACCGGTGCGCTGGCGGCGGCCTTTCTCAATATGCGCCTTCGCAATGCGGTACCCTCCATCGCCCTGGGGCTCATGACGGCGGGCTTTATCGTCCTGGTGCTGACTGGCTCCATTGTCGGCGTCCTTACATAACCGCAGCCACGCAAAGCAAAAAATAGGAAAGAGGAAACAGGAGGACACAAGCTATGAAAGGGATTCTGCTGGCCGCCGGGAAAGGAACCCGGCTCTATCCCATGACCCGCCCGGTGTGCAAACCCCTTTTGCCGGTCTATGACAAGCCCCTGATCTATTACCCCCTGGCGGTCCTGATGCAGGCGGGGATCTCGGACATCCTCATCATTGCCCCTCCGGGGGAACAGGCCGCCTTTACCGCCCTATTAGGCAACGGCAGCGCCTTCGGCCTGAACATCTACTATACCGTGCAGCCCGTGGCCCGGGGGATTGCCGACGCCTTAGTCATTGGGGAGAGCTTCGCCGGAGGGGACCAGGTGTGCCTGGTGCTGGGAGACAACATCTTCCATGCCCTGACCTTGGAGCGGACGTTGAAACGGGCGGCGGAACAGACCGACGGGGCCACGGTCTTTGGCTACTGGGTGGAGAACCCCCGGCCTTTCGGCGTGGTGGAGTTTGATGAGACGGGAAAGGCCATCTCCATTGAGGAAAAGCCCCAGAAGCCCAAGAGCAACTATATCGTCCCGGGGCTGTACTTCTACGACCGCCAGGTCATGGAGATTGTGCGGGGGCTGAAGCCCTCCGCCCGGGGCGAACTGGAAATCACGGATGTCAACCGGGAGTACTTGCGCCGGGATGCCCTGCGGGTGATGCCCTTAGAAAAAGGCTGTACCTGGCTGGACGCCGGTACCGCAGACAACCTGCTGGTGGCGGCCCAGACCATCAAGGGCATCCAGGAACAGAGCGGGCGGTACGTGGGGTGCCTGGAAGAGATCGCCCTGAACCAGGGCTGGATCTCCCGGGAACAGGTCCGGTCCATGGGGGAGGAACTGAACATGACCTCCTACGGGCAGTATCTCCTAAACCTGTAAAGCGCGGAAAAAAACTTTCAGACAGGAGGCGGCGGCTGTGAAAACGGGACTGGTATTGGAGGGCGGCGCTCTGCGGACCATCTACTCCTGCGGCGTGTGCGACGCATTTCTGGACGCGGGACTGCCCCTGCCGGACTATACCGTCGGCGTCTCCGCCGGCATCGCCTACGGAGCCAGCTTCCTTTCCCGGCAGAGCCGGAGGAATTTGAAGCTGGCGGCGTCCTACGCCAACGACCCCCGCTATATGGGAATGCGGAACTTCCGGGACCCGAATAACCGGGCCTACTTCGGCATGAAGTTCGTCTATGAGACCATCCCCAACGAGCTGGTGCCCTACGATTACGACGCCTTTGCCGCCTATCCCGGCACCGTGGAGGCGGTGGTCACCAATTTGGAGACGGGTAAGGCAGAATACCTGCCTGTCCCCCGGGACGACCGGTCCAATACAGTCCTCCGGGCCACCTGCGCCATCCCTCTGATGTTCCCGCCTATTGAGGTGGACGGCCAGTGGTACTTTGACGGCGGCTGCGCGGATCCCATCCCCTGGCGGCGGGCCTTTGAGGCGGGCTGTGACCGGGTGGTGGTGATTCTGACCCGGGAGCGGGACTACCGCAAGCGCGGCGGCGGAAATTTGGCCGTGGAACTGGCCTACCGCCGCCACACCGCCTTCGTGGACACCATGCGCCATCGGACAGAACACTACAACACCTGCCGGGAGGAACTGTTTCAGCTGGAAGCCCAGGGGAAACTCCTGGTCATCGCCCCGGAGGACACCTTGGGCTGTTCCCGGACGGAGCGGAACCTAAAAGTCATCCGCGCTCTTTGGCAGGAGGGCTACTTCGCGGGGCTCCACGCCGCCGGGACGGTCCGGTCCTTCTGGGAGAAATAAAAAAGCAAAAGAGGATTCCGTGCCCTGACGGGCGGAATCCTCTTTTTCACGCGGTTTGATCCAGTCCTCACAAAATCAACAGCAGCCCCAGGGCCATGATCAGTTCCTCGTCCGCGTCCTCGCTGGACAGCAGCAGCAAAATCCCCAGCAGCAGCAGATCCCCTGTGTCCACCTGTTCCAGATGGAACCGGTCCAGAAACCGCCGGAGAAAGGCGCTGAGGCTGTCCCCGCCGGGAGGCGGTTCCGGATGGGGCGGAGGCGGATTGGGGCGGGGCGGCGGCGGATCCGGAAGCGGGGGCGGATCCGGACGGGGACGGTCGTGACTTCGCGGACCATCCTCCTCGGGAATGCGGACGTATGTACCGCGATCATTTTGCAGATACCGGTTATACATCCCTTATCCCTCCCGGCTGACGAAAAATTCCCGTCCCAGACGGAACAGCCGCGCCAGCTGTAAGGCCCGCTCCATCTTCGCCCGCCGCTCCGGTTTCAGATACGGCCCCAGGGCTTCCAGCAACGCCCGGGCATGGGAATCCCCCTGTCCCCCCAGGGCCTGGAACACCTGGGCCGCTCCCTCCATGCCCCCTGCTATCCCCCCTATGCCTCCCGGGGAACCGCCCATAGGCGGCGGGGGCGGCGGCACCGATCCCTGTCCCGGCGGCGGGGAACCGGGGGACGGGCCGCTCTGTGCCCCCAGGGACTGGGCCAGCTGGGCGATTTGGGCCATAGCCGCCGGGTTGGAGAGGATACTGTTGAGCTTGTCGTCAAACTCCGCCACTGCGTACCGCCTGGGAGATCCGCTCTAACAGCGCCGCCCCGCCGGGGGTCTGGGAGATCCGCCGGATCCGCTCCGCCATCTCCGCCGTGTCCCCCCGGGCGGCGTTCTGCACCGCCTGGGAAAAACCTCCGCCTTCCAGCATCCCCATCAGCGCCTGGCCGTCCCGGGAAGCCATGACACTTTGCAGCAGGGCCGGGTTTCTTCGCAATGCCCGGGCCGTCTGTTCCATATCCATTGCCGCGCCTCCTTCTCTACTAAGCGTTTCCAGTCCAGTATATGAGGCGGCTGGAGGAAACGGACCGGAGGGCGGGAGAAAATTTCGGCCCGTGGGGCTGGGAAACCGTGCTCTGTCTTAATTCCAGAAATCCGTAGGAACTTTGGAGCCGTACCCGGCGATTTTGAACACGGGATTCTGTCCCCGGTCCCGCTGCTCCACGTAGTTGTCCAGGGCCTTGTAGGCCAGGCTCCCCAGAAGAATGCACACGGGGATGTTAATGACCGCCAGAACACATTGGAAGATATCCGCCAGATCCCAGGCCAATCCAAACTGAATCAACGCTCCCAGGAAGATCAGGACAGCCCCCGCAGCCCGGACCACCGTCAGAAAGATCTTAGGCGGCACCCGTCCCAGAAGGTACGCGAAACAGGTCTCCACGTAGTAGAAGTTCCCCAAGAGCGTAGTAAAGGCAAAGAGCAGCAGGGCGGCGGTGATGAAGATGGGTCCCGCGGCGCCGAAGGTTTGGGACAGGGCGTCCTGCACGTAGGGCGCTCCCGCATAGGCCGGATCCGCCACCGGGTCCACCCCGGAACTCAGGCACATAAAGGCCGTAGAGGTACACAGCAGCAGGGTGTCGATGAACACGGAGAGCATCTGCACCAGGCCCTGTTTGGCCGGATGGGACACATCCGCCGCGGCGGCGGCGTTGGGCGCGGAACCCATACCCGCCTCGTTGGAGTAAAGGCCCCGCTTGAAGCCGTACATCAGGCAGGATCCGGCAAAGCCCCCGAAGATCGCCTTGAGATTGAAAGCATCGGAGAAGATCATGGCGAACATATGCGGAAGCCTGCCCACATTGAGCACCATAGCGGCCACAGCCATCAGTACGTAAAAGACCCCCATGACCGGCACCAGGATCCCCGTCACCTGCACCACCCGCTTGCCGCCGCCCAGGATGCAGTAGAGAAACGCCAGGGCAATGATGCCGCCGATCAACACGCGGGAAGCCGTGGGGCTGGCCTGGTAGAAGGAGAACCGGGCAAAGGAGGACTGCAGATTATAGGAGCAGAGCATATTGTAGCCCACGGCGTAGCAGCCTATGAGAGCCAGGGAAAAGACCACCGCCAGAGGACGGCACCCCAGAGCCGCCTCGATGTAGTAGGCGGGTCCGCCGTAGGACGTGCCGTCCGGGGCCCGCTTTTTGTATACTTGTGCCAGAGTGGATTCCACAAAGGCGGAGGCACCGCCTAACACCGCCGTCACCCACATCCAAAAGACTGCCCCGGGTCCGCCCATGCACAGGGCCGTGGACACGCCCACGATGTTCCCCGTCCCCACCCGGGAGGCCGTGGAGATCATCAGCGCCCCAAAGGAGGACACCGCCCCCTCCGTGGCGGGCTTCTCCATGACCACATGGATGGACTCCCAAAACAGCCGCAGTTGGGGCAGTCCGGTCTTGATGGTAAAATACAGTCCCCCTCCAAAGAGCAGCAGCGCCAGGGGCCAGTCCGTCAGGTACTTCAGAAATCCATAGACAGCCGAGATCAAAACCATTTGTGTTTCCTCCGTCCTATCAAATTTGACATTGCAGTGTCCAGTATACCGGAAGTTTGAGTAAATTTCCATCCTTTGGGCCAAATCCCCTTGTTTTTTTCGGATTTATACAAAAATTTTGAAAATTTCTCGCGTTTTTGACAAAAAGCTCCCCCCGCCGGGGAGAGCTTCAATGAGAACATGGATTTTTCATTTTCTCAACTTCTCAGCGCAGCAGAAGGATGTCCTGGGGACCGATGGAGACGGTGAAGCGGCGCTTGTTGGGGGCGGCAATCCACTCGTCCTTTTCCAGTTCCATGCGCAGAAGCGGCGCGTCCTGGGCGGCCCCGTCGGGACGGCACAGCACGATCATCCGGTCCACATCCTCCACCACCCGCACCGCCGTCACAGCAAAGGCGTTCACCCGGTCCGGCTCCGACAGGCGGATCTGGTGGGCCCGGACGCCGATGCGCCACAGGAAGGGGGGCAGGGGATAGGCACAGCGAAGCGTGACGCCCCACTTGGGCAGGTACACGGCGCTGCCCCGGGCAATGGCGTCCACGAAGTTCTTGCACCCGGACAGCCGGGCGGCGCTCTCCGTCCCCGGATGGGCCAGCAGTCCCTCCACGGACACCACCTCCTGAGACACCCCCGCGTCCAGCACACAGGCGTAGCGGCAGTTCCGGTACACCTCCCCCCGGTCGTGAGAGGCCCAGATCACGGGGCCGCCGAAGTGTTCCAGGGCGTCGGCCAGCTCCTGTTCCAGGCGGAATTTCAGGAAGCTGTCCGGGGCGGAGAGAGGCTCGTCCAGCAAAATGGCGGAGGGTTCCGAGGCCATGAGCCGGGCCAGGGCCGTGCGCTGGCGCTCCATGGGATCCAGGTCCCGGGGACGCTTTTTCGCCGCCTCCTCTAAGCGGAACTTCCGCAGATACTCCCCCACGGTTTTCTCCCGCTCCGCCCGGTTCGGCACTGCCGCGGCGATGTTCTGCTCCACGGTCATATGGGGGAACAGGGCCCCCCGCCGGAACAAAAAGCCCATCTGCCGCCGCTGGGGGGGAAGGTTGATGCGCCGGGCGCTGTCAAAGAGGGGCTGTCCGTCCAGGAGGATGTGGCCCTCGTCCGGCGTCAGGGTCCCGGCGATGCAGCGCAGAACGGCGGACTTCCCGCTGCCGGAGGCCCCCAGCAGCGCAAGACGCCGGGAATCGGCCTCCAGCCGTACTTCCAGGTGGAAGGCGTCCAGTTCCAGATAAAAATCCGCCTGTAAGCTCATGGCCGTCCGCCTCCTCTCCCCGGATGCCGGATCTCCCGGTTTTCCAGAAGCCCCACCGCCAGCAGAAACACCCCGGACACCGCCAGACTGATCAGCACCCACGCCAGGGCGCTGTCATTGGCGCTCCAGGCCTCAAACAGGGCGGCGGGCACCGTGGCGGTGCGGCCCGGCAGGTATCCCGCCGCCATAGCGGTGGCCCCGTACTCCCCAAAGGCCCGGGCAAAGGCCAAGGCGGTACCCGCCAGGATCTCCGGGGCGCAGGCGGGGACCTGCACCACCCAGAAGGTCCAGGCATTGGACCGGCCCAGGGTCCGGGCGGCGTCCGCCAGATCCCCGTCGAAGCGGTCAAAGGCCCGGCGGGCCAGGCGGTACAGGAAGGGAAAAGCCGCCAATGACGCCGCCAGCACAGCGGAACCAAAGTTCATCACCAGTCCCACGCCGAAAATGGCCTGGAACCCATATCCAATGGGGTGTTTCGGCCCCAGGAAACGCAGAATCAGCCACCCCAGGGCGGTGGGAGGCAGCACCAGGGGCAGGGACAGCACCGCGTCCAGAATCCCTCGGGCCATCCGAGGGGCCTTGGACACCCGCTGGGCCGCCAGCAGCCCCAGGAAAAACACCGCCAGGGTGGACAGGGCGGCAATGCGGATGGAGTTGTAAAAGGGAAACCAGTCCATAGAGCCTCCTTTGCCGGGAGAAAAGCAGAGCCACAGCAGCCATACACAGCGATTGCGTCTGTCTGAACCTATCTATACCATATTTCGGCTGATTTGGCAATAAAATTTATAGGCCAGCGGGAAGATCTTGGAGAAAACAGAAGTAAACAATCCGAAAATCCTGCCGGGAATGGCAAAAAGCAGAGCCTCCGGCAGTTTACAACGGAGGAAAAGCGTGGTAAACTGGGCGGAGCCGGGTGGGAATCCGGCGGAAAAGGAGGGGCCCTATGGTCCGGGAGGAGATTTTAACGGCTCTGGGGGACGGCACCGCCGTCTCCGGAGAGGAATTGAGCCGCCGCCTGGGTGTCAGCCGGACGGCGGTGTGGAAGGCGGTGGACGCCCTGCGGCGGGAGGGCTACGGCATCGACGCCAGGACCGGCCAGGGCTACCGGCTGGTGTCCACGCCGGACCTTCTGACAGAGACGGAGATCCGGCGTTTTCTTGGAAAAACGGAGATTGTAGGCCGGACGTTGGCCTGTTTTTCGGAGATCGATTCCACCAATACATACCTGAAGGGACTGGAACAGGGAGCGGACGGCACTGTGGCTGTGGCGGACTGCCAGACGGCGGGCCGGGGCCGCATGGGCCGGAACTTCCAGTCCCCCCGGGGAAAGGGCATCTACCTGAGCGCCCTGCTGCGGCCGGACCTGCCGCCGGAGCGGCTGCTGCCCGTGACCGCCATGGCGGGGGTGGCGGTGTGTGACGCGGTGGAACGGCGGTGCGGCGTCCGTCCGGGGCTGAAATGGCCCAATGACCCGGTGCTGGGGGGACGGAAGCTGTGCGGGATTCTGACGGAGGTGTCCTTGGAGGGGGAGTCCGGCCGGGTGCAGTCCCTGGTCATCGGCATCGGGATCAATGTCTCCCAGGGGGAGGGGGATTTCTCCCCGGAGGTGGCCCCTATGGCCACGTCCTTAGTGCGGGAACTGGGCCGTCCCGTGTCCCGGCCCGCCCTGTCGGCGGCGCTGATTGAGGAACTGGACCGGCTGTACGCCGCTCTGCGGTCCGGGGACGTGTCGGCGTATCTCGCCGCCTGCCGCCGGGACTGCGTCACCCTGGGCCGCCGGGTGCAGCTGCTCTCCCCGGAGGGCAAAGAGACGGCGGAGGCCGTGGGACTGGACGAGCAGTTCGGCCTTGTGGTCCGCTATGAGGACGGAAAGCAGAGGACGGTCCGGGCCGGGGAGGTGTCGGTCCGGGGATTGTATGGATACACGGATGAGGCGGAGGGAGACGCATGAGCCGGGAACTGTGGACGCTGTTTGTGACGTTCGCCAAAATGGGAGCCATTACCTTCGGAGGCGGCATGGCCATGCTGCCGATTTTGCAGCGGGAGATCGTGTATCTCCGGCACTGGGCCACGGAAGAGGAGCTGATCGACTACTACGCCATTGGCCAGTGTACGCCGGGGATCATCGCCATCAACACCTCCACGTTCATTGGACAGAAGCGGGCAGGGATTTTAGGCGGCATCGCCGCCACTTTGGGGATGGTGTTCCCGTCATTGGTGATCATCTCCCTGGTGGCGGGGCTGATTACGAATTTCGCGGACCTGCCTGTGGTCCGCAACGCCTTCGCGGGGATTCAGGTGTGCGTGTGCGTGCTGATTTTCAACGCCACATTGAAGCTCATGAAGAAGTCCGTGATTGACCACCGGACGGTGCTGATCTTTGCCTTAGTTCTGGCGGGCAGCGTGGTGTTCAATCTGTCCCCGGTGTGGTTTGTGCTGCTGTCCGGCGCAGCGGGCGTGGTGCTGAAGAATTTGGAGGCGAGAGGCACATGATAGGGGTATTGCTCCGGCTGTACTGGGAATTCTTCAAGACGGGGCTGTTTGCCGTAGGCGGCGGGCTGGCCACCCTGCCCTTTTTGAAGAACATCGGGGAGACCACCGGCTGGTACAGCTACGGGGACTTAATGAATATGCTGGCGGTGTCCGAGTCCACCCCGGGGCCCATCGGCATCAATATGGCCACGTACGTGGGCTTCACTGTGGCGGGGGTGCCCGGGGCAGTCATCGCCACTCTGGGAGAGGTAACGCCCTCTATTGCAATCGTCCTGATCGTGGCGGCGTTTTTGAAGAGCTTCCGGGAGAACCCCTGCGTGGAGCGGGCTTTCTACGGCCTGCGTCCCGCCTCCACAGGGCTTATCGGCGCGGCCTGCACCGGGGTGTTCTTAGAGGTCTTTACGGGCGTCCGCTTAGGGGGAGACGGCTTTGTGAACCGGGTGTCTTTGACCGGGGAACCCCTGATCCTCTGGCCCCGGCTGGCGCTGGGGGCGGTACTGCTGGCCCTGACCAACGCCGTGCCCCGGGTCCGGGACCTGCACCCGGCGGCGTTTATCGCCCTCTCCGCCGCCGTGGGGATCCTGTTCGCCTTCGGCGGGGCGTGAAAAAAGATTTTCTGCTTGCGAAAGGAGTTTACGCAAATGAAATACAAGCTGATTACCTTTACCCTGGTGCTGTTGATTCTCTGTATGTCCGGGCTGATCGTGTATATGCTCTACGGGGACCGAATCCGCAGCCGCTTCGATTTCACGGAGAACGGCGTGTCCTTCATCGGCTCCGAGGGCAGCGGTACGGAGGACACCCAGGAGGAGAACCCGGAGGAGAACGGGGAGCCGGAGGCCCTTCCGGAGGACGAGACGGTTCCGGAAGAAGAGACACAGGACAGCGAACCCCAGAACAACGAGTCCCAGGAGGAGGAGCCGCCTCTGGAACTGGATCCGAACCTGCCCCTTTACAGCGATGTGCGAAAACTGCCCACCCGTCTGACGCTGAACATTGAGGACTTCACCGCCCGGTCCCTGGGGGCCGTGACGCCTTTAGAGGCCAGCGGCGGCAGCGGGGAGTACACCTGGATCAGCCAGGATCCCCGGATTGCCACGGTGGATCAGGAGGGGAAAGTGACCACGGTGTCCAACGGGATTGTAAACATCCTGGTGACGGACGGGGAGAGCAAGGGCATCTGCGTGGTGCGGGTGTACTCCGGCATGGGCAACAGTGAGGACAGCGAAAACCAGCTGAACCGGACGGATTTCACCCGCCTGGTCAGCGAAGGGCCCTTCCAGCTGCGGGTCTCCGGCGTCAGTGAGGGGCTCTCCTGGCGGAGTTTGAATCCCGCCGTGGCTTCCGTCAGCGATGCGGGGCTGGTGACACCGGTGGCCCCGGGCACCACGGACATCATCGTCTCCTGGGGGGATCAGTCCCGGGTGTGTACGGTCCGGGTGCCCAAGGAGACGGCGCTTCCGGCGGAGCAGCCCGCCCCGGCGGAAGCGGCCCCGGCGGCGTGAGATTCGCGTAAGATTGGAAAGTTCGAGAGAGAGGGGGCGGGGGCGGTGACGCTGGAAGAATACCGGAACAAGTCCCCGCTGGGGATCCTCTTTCACTATTTCCGGCCACACAGGAAACTCTTTTGCTTAGATTTGCTCTGCGCCCTGCTGATTGCCCTCATCGACCTGGCCTTTCCCGCCGTGACCCGCTGGTGCGTTCTGCACCTGCTGCCCCTGCGGGCTTACAGGGCCTTCTTCGCCGTCATGGCGGGGCTGCTGGCGGCGTTTTTGCTGCGGTCCCTCTTCACCTATATCATCGCCTACTGGGGCCACACCTTCGGCATCCTGGTGGAGGCGGATATCCGGCGGGACCTGTTCCGGCACATCCAGGAACTGGACTTCGTTTTCTTTGACCGCAACCGTACCGGACAGATTATGAGCCGCCTGACCGCAGACCTGTTCGACATCACGGAACTGGCCCACCACGGGCCGGAGGACGTGTTCATCTCCGGCGTCACCATTCTGGGGGCTCTTGGGATCTTAGGGCGGATCCAGCCCCGGCTGGTCTGGGTGCTGGCGGCAGCCATGCCGGTGCTTTTGCTGGTGGTGTGGCGGTGCCGCCGGTCCATGCGCCGGGCCTCCGCCGCCGTGAAAGAGACTACGGCGGAGATCAACGCGGGCATCGAGTCCGCCCTCTCCGGCATCCGCACCGCCAAGGCCTTTGCCCGGGAGGAAGTGGAGCTGGAAAAGTTCGACGCCGCCAACGCCCGGTTCCGGACCTCCAAGCGGGAGTTCCACAAGGCCATGGGCCGGTTCAACGCCGCTATGGAGTTCTTTCTGGCGTCGCTGTCGGTACTGGTGGCGGCGGCGGGCGGGTACTGCATCATGGAGGGGTCCATGGACGTGGTGGATCTTCTGACCTTTAACCTGTACGTGGCCTCCTTTGTGAACCCCATCCGGAAACTGACCAACTTCGCCGAGCTCTTCGCCAACGGCACCGCCGGATTGGAGCGGTTCGTCCTGCTCATGCGCCGGGCCCCCGCCATGGAGGACGCCCCCGGGGCGGCGGAACTGTCCCGGGTCCGGGGCCAGGCGGATTTGGACGGCGTCCGTTTCGCCTACGGCGACGGCCCGGAGGTGCTCCACGGCATCGACCTGCACATCCGTCCGGGAGAGACCGTGGCGGTGGTGGGGCCCTCTGGCGGGGGGAAAACCACATTGTGCCAGCTGCTGCCCCGGTTCTATGACGTGACGGCGGGCAGTGTGCGCCTGGACGGCTTTGACGTGCGGGACGTAACCCAGCGGTCCCTGCGGCGGAACATCGGCGTGGTCCAGCAGGAGGTGTTCCTCTTTGCGGACAGCCTGCTGGAAAACATCCGCTACGGACGCCCGGAGGCCACCGACGCGGAAGTGGCGGAGGCGGCGAAACAGGCGGAGATCTATGACGACATTCTAAAAATGCCCCAGGGGTTTCAGTCCTGGGCGGGAGAGCGGGGGGTACTGCTGTCCGGGGGACAGAAACAGCGGATTGCCATTGCCCGGATCTTCTTGAAAGATCCCCCGGTGCTGATCTTAGACGAGGCCACCTCCGCCCTGGACAGCGTGACGGAGGCCAAGTTACAGGGGGCCTTTGCGCGGCTGTCCCAGGGCCGGACCACGGTGATCATCGCCCACCGCCTGTCCACCATCCGCCACGCGGACCGGATCGCCGTCATGGAGGCGGGCCGGATCACGGAACTGGGCACCCACAGGGAGCTTATGGAGAAAAACGGGGCCTACGCGGCCCTGGTGCGGACCCAGGAGGTGGGGGAACATGGATAAGAGCGCCCTTTTGGACCGGCTGGGGGCCGTGGGAGAGGACCGGCTGCTGCTGGCGAAAGTGCTGGATCGGTGCCAGCAGGCAAGGAACCGGAACATCCCGGCCTTTACGGACTTTCTCTCTCCGTCCCAGCAGGCCATGGCGGAGGATCTGCTGCGGCTTGCCGCCGTGCCGGAGGACCGGTACCGGCGGGACGGGGGCTATGAGGGAGCGGAGCGGCAGGTGCTGTGCTTCCTGCCGGACTGGATGGAGGAGCCGGAGAGCCCGGTCCGGTGCCTCCGGGCCTCCTATCGAACGGAGGACGGCCTGAGCCACCGGGATCTCTTGGGATCCCTTATGGGCTTAGGCATCGTCCGGGAAAAAGTGGGGGACCTTCTGGTGGGGGAGGCAGAGGCGGACGTGCTGGTATTGGACAGCATCGCCTCCTTCCTCCTGCAAAACTGGGACAGCGCCGGACGGGCGAAACTCCAAGTCGCCGCCGTGGACCGGGACCGGATCCATATGCCCCCGGTCCGGATCCAGGAGATCCGGGACACCGTGTCCTCTCTGCGCCTGGACGCGGTGGCGTCCTCCGGATTCCGTATGGCCCGGGGCAAGGCGTCCGCCCTCATTGAGGCGGGCCGGGTGCAGGTGAACTGGCGGGAGTGCGTGAAGCCGGACCGGATCCTGTCTGTCGGGGACACGGTGACCGCCCGGGGTTTTGGCAAACTGGAACTGACAGAGACCGGCGGCCTGTCCCGGAAGGGACGGATCGCCATCGTGATCAAACGGTATTTGTAAAGGGGGCTGTCCGGTGGAGGATTGGAAGATTGCGCGGATCAATGCCCTGGCCCAAAAGGCCAAATCCGGCGCGGAACTGACAGCGGAGGAACAGGCGGAGCGGGCCGCCCTGCGCCGGGAGTATGTGGACGCGGTGAAGGGGAATTTAGAGGCCCATCTGGACCGGATTCACATTGTGGACAAACAGGGGAACACGCGGAAACTGAGAAAGAGGGGAGAGGGGCATGGAGAGCAATAAAAACCGGGGCTGGATCTCCTGGTTTATGATTGTGCTGGCCTGGTTCCTGTTCTGGCCCCTGGGCCTGGCACTGCTTTTATGGAAGCTCTTTGGCAAGGACCGGGTGGAGACAGTGGAGCCGTCTTTGGGAGAGCAGAGACGGGAGACTGTGGACACCCGGATCAACAAGCCCAAAAAGGCCCAAAAGGCCGTGGAGAAGGTGACGAAAAGCCCCGCGGCGAAAGAGAAAACCATCCGGCGATTGAAACGCTTCGGGGTGATTTTGGGCCTCATCGGGGGCGTGCTTCTGATGGATGCCACAGGCACCGCCATTGAACTGCCGGGCAGCCCCTCCCAGTGGCTGGAAGATGTGTTCACGGGCCTGGCGTTTCTCATCGGCGGCGGGGGAATGTTCCTGAAGGGACGGTTTCTGCAAAAGGATCTGGGCCGCTACGCCAACTACCTGCGGATTTTAGGGGACCGGGAAGCGGTGTCCGTGGAGGAACTGGCCCGGATCTCCGGCTTCTCTCCGAAACAAGTAGAGAAAGATTTGCGGGCCATGGTGGAGGCCGGGTCCTTCGGGGAAGGGGCCTATCTGAACCGGGAGCTGGGGTATCTGTTCCGCAGCAGCGCGGCGGACCGGGACTGGCAGGAAAAACAGCGTACCGCCACCGCCGCCGCCCCTAAAGAGGCGGAGGAGGGCTATTCCGGCATCCTCCGGGAGATCCGCCGGGCCAACGATGAGATCGCGGATCCGGTGCTGTCGGCGAAAATTGACCAGCTGGAGGATATCACCGGTCGGATCTTCCGGATTGTGGAAGCGGATCCGGAGAAGGCGAAACGAATTGACACCTTCCTAAACTACTACCTGCCCACCACCCAGAAGCTCTTGGATTCCTATGCCCGCTTTGAGGCCGCCGGCGTAGAGGGGGAAAACCTGTCCCAGGCCAAGGCCCGCATTGCCTCTACCATGGACATGATCGTCAAGGGCTTCTCCCACCAGCTGGACGCCCTCTATCAGGCGGACGCCATGGACGTGGACAGCGACATCCGGGTGATGGAGTCCATGCTGAAACGGGACACCGGCACCGTGGCCGAGGACTTCGGCCTGGGCGGCACCAGCCTGGGCGGCACCAGCCTGGGCGGCACCAGCCTGGGCGGCACCAGCCTGGGCGGCACCCAGGCCCAGCGGAAGCCGGAGGATTTTTAGGGGGATGGGGCTGGAGTTCGCGCCCCTGGACGGCATTACCCGGTCCGTATACCGGCAGGTGTGGCAGAGACGCTTCGGCGGGGCGGACCGGATCTTTCTCCCCTTCTTCTCCCCTACGGACCAGCACCGGATTCCCCCCCGGGAACTGCGGGAACTGGACCGGGCCAACAATCCCCCGGATACGCCGGAGACAGGATTGGTGCCCCAGGTCATGACCCGGCGGTGGGAGGATCTGGTGTGGGCGTCGGAGGCGGCGGCGGACTTGGGGTATGGAGAACTGAACTGGAATCTGGGCTGTCCCTCCGGTACCGTCACCGGAAAGGGCAAGGGAGCGGGTCTGCTGGCGGATCCGGCGGCCCTGGACCGTCTGCTGGACGGGGCCTTTGGGCGTCTGCGCCTGCCCCTGTCGGTGAAAACCCGCTTAGGGCTAAAGGACCCGGCGGAGTTCCCCGCCCTCTTGCAGGTGTTCAACCGCTATCCCTTAGCCTCTGTCATCCTCCACGTCCGCACGGCTAAGGAGAAGTACCGGGGCGCTGTCCACTGGGACGCCTTCGCCGACGCCCTCCGGGACAGCCGGAATCCCCTGTGCTATAACGGGGATCTGCGGACTGTGGGAGAGGTCCAGGCGTTCCGGGACCGGTTTCCCACAGTGGAGGCAGTGATGATTGGCCGGGGAGCCGTGGCGGACCCGGCCCTGTTCCGGAAGCTGAAAGGCGGTCCCCCTGCCAGCCGGGAGGAACTGCGTGACTTCACGGCGGAACTGTACCGGGCCTATCAGACCTATTACGGGCAGGCGGGCCCCGCCGCCCAGCGGATGCGGGAGGTGTGGTTCTACCTCATCCATCTCTTCGGCGACCGCCGCAGGCTCAACAAACAGATGCGCCGCTTCCGGGGCCCCGGAGAGTACGAGGCGGCGGAGGCGGCGATCTTCGCGGAACTNACGGGGATCTGGTATAGCGGATATTATCAAAATCAAATCCCTTCCTGTATCTGCGGGAAGGGTTTTTACTTTCCCACGCAGAACCGGGAGAAGATCCGCTCCACAATTTCCTCTTTGGCGGACCGTCCCGTCAGTTCCCCCAGGGCGTCCAAGGCGTCCTCCACGTCGGTGAGGACGGCGTCGGGGGTGAACCCATCCTGAAACGCCTCCTGGGCACGCAAAACCGCTTCCCGGGCACGGCGGGCGGCGTCCTCCTGGCGGAGATCCGTCAAAAGGGACCCATCCCCCTCTCCGGCGGGGAACCGTTCCGCCACGGCAGACCCTAATGCGTCCAGTCCCGCCCCGGTTTTGGCGCTGCACGGCACACAGGCCGCCGGGTGCCCCTCTTGGCCGTGGAATCCGGCGCTGCGGGGCAGGTCCGCCTTGTTCTCCACCCGGATCCAGGGCTTTCCGGACCCCTCCGCCAGTTGGATTGCCGCCCCTCCCTCCGCCGACGCCGGGGCGCTGGCGTCCAGCACCACAAGGACCACTTCCGCCTCTCCCACGGCCCGCCGGGACCGCTCCACTCCCAACTGTTCCACCGGATCCGCCGTGTCCCGCAGGCCCGCCGTGTCGGTGAGCCGCAGAAGCACCCCGCCGCACAGCACCGCCTCCTCTACCGTGTCCCGGGTGGTGCCGGGGATGTCCGTGACAATGGCCCGGTCAAACCCCGCTAAGGCGTTGAGCAGGGAGGATTTCCCCGCGTTGGGAGGGCCGATGATGGCGGCCCGGACACCGTTTTTCAGCACTTTCCCCCGGGTACAGCCGGAGAGCAGGTTCTCCAAAGCCGCCCCGGCGGATTGGAGGGCGGCGCGAATGTCCGCGGGGCCAATGTCCTCAATGTCCTCGTCGGGATAGTCCACCACGGCGTAAAACCGGGAGGCCATGTCCAGCAGGGCGTCCTGGATGGGTTCCAGCACCCGGCGCAGCCCCCCGTCCAGCTGGGCGGCGGCGTTTCGGGCGGCGGCGGCAGTCCGGGCGTCGATGAGGTCCACCACCGCCTCCGCCTGGGTGAGGTCCAGCTGCCCGTTCAGAAAGGCCCGCTTCGTAAACTCTCCGGCTCTGGCCTGACGGGCCCCCGCCGCAAACAGTGCCCGCAGCACTTCCCCCAGCACCACCGGGGAGCCGTGGCAGTGGAACTCCGCGCAGTCCTCCCCCGTATAGCTGTGGGGCCCGGGAAACCGGACCCCCAGTCCCCGGTCCAGGACCCGGCTCTGGCAGTCCAGAATCTCCCCCAGGACCATTTTCCGGGGCTCCAAGGCGGAGAAGGGCGTTCCAGAGGAACTGCGGAAAACCTGATCACATAGGGAAAAACACCGGTCCCCGGAGATGCGGACAATGCCAATGGCGCAGGGGTTCAGTCCCGTTGCGATGGCGGCGATGGGTTCGGACACGGCGGATGCCTCCTTTGTCAAAACAGTTCTTGCATAGGATTGCTTATGGAGAATTATACCGCCTCCGGCTGGGATTGGCAAGGAAAAACCCTCACAGACTTTTCCGCCAACTATGCCTTGCAAATACCCGGGAGTTCCGGTATAATAGAAGCACCATCGAGGGGAATGCGGTGGAGTACGGCTGCTGGGAACACGGCGGCAAAAGGAGATGAATGGATTATGAGAGGCGTACATAGCGCGGTAGACGACATCCGGCGGGGCGTATTCAAAGAGGTGGCCTTACTTGCCTATGAGGGCGGGGACCTGAGCAGGGTGAACATGATCCCCTATCAGATGATCAAAGGCGAGGTGGCCCATCACCGTTCGGACGTGTTTCTGGAACGGGCCATTATCAAAGAGCGTCTCCGTTTGGCCCTGGGCATGAATATGCAGCCCCCGGAGGACCAGCTGCCTATCAGTGCCACCATCCACGAGATGGAGGAAATGGGGGAATCCGGCTCCAAGAAGCACTTTGAAAAACCTCTGGTCAACATTATCCCCTTCGCCTGTAACGCCTGTCCCCCAAAACAGATCCGCATTACGGACAGCTGCCAGGGCTGTATCTCCCACCCCTGCATGAACGTGTGCCCCAAGAACGCCATCTATTTAGACGAGCGCAAACACTGCCACATCGACCAGTCCAAGTGCATCAAGTGCGGCAAGTGCTTCAACCAGTGCCCCTACCGGGCCATCTCCAAGATTGAGCGTCCCTGTGCCGCCGCCTGTGGCATGGACGCCATCGGCTCCGATGAACTGGGCCGGGCGAAAATCAACTATGACAAGTGCGTCAACTGCGGCATGTGTCTGGTCAACTGCCCCTTCGGCGCTATTGCCGACAAGAGCCAGATCTATCAGACTGTCCGGGCCATTGCCCGGGGGGAGGAAGTCATCGCCATTGTGGCCCCGGCCTTTGTGGGTCAGTTCGGCAAGGAGGCGACCCCGGGAAAAATCCAGGCGGCCATGAAGGTTCTGGGTTTCGCCGACGTGGTGGAAGTGGCCATCGGCGCGGACCTCTGCACCGTACAGGAGGCCCACGCCTTCTTAGAGGAGGTTCCGGCCAAAATGCCCTGGATGGGCACCAGCTGCTGCCCCGCGTGGAGCAAAATGGCAAAGACCCTGTTCCCCCAGCAGGCGGAGTACGTGTCCATGGCCCTTACACCCATGGTCATCACTGCCCGTATGGTGAAACTCCTTTACCCCGATTCCAAGGTGGTCTTTGTAGGCCCCTGCGCCGCCAAGAAGGCGGAGGCCAACCGCCGGACCATCCGGTCCGATGTGGACTTTGTGCTGACCTTTGAGGAAATGCAGGGCATTTTCGACGCCAAGGAGATTGACTTTACAAAGATCCAGGAGGACCCGGAGGAGAAGATGGAAAACGGCACCGGGTTCGGCCGGGGCTTCGCCGTCAGCGGCGGCGTGGCGGCGGCGGTGGCGGAGACCATCTCCCATTTGGACCCGGGCCGGGAAGTGAAAATCGAAAAGGCCGAGGGTCTGCGGGACTGCCGGAAGATGCTGCTCATGGCCAAGACCGGCAAACGGGACGGCTATCTGCTGGAAGGCATGGCCTGTCCCGGAGGCTGCGTGGCGGGAGCCGGCACCATCCAGCCGGTCAGCGTGGGGGCTATGAACGTGGAGAAGTTCAAGAACGCCGCGGCGGTCCAGAGCTGCACCCAGACGCCCTATCTCACCAGCCTGAACGACGTGGAGATGGCCCACCTGATCACGCCTCCCGAAGGGGACGCCGTGTCCTATCCCGTGACCCGCCTGTCTCAAGAGGAGCTGTCCGGCACTCCGGAGGCGTAAAACAGGCAGAAGATCCCAAATTCAGCCCCAAAACCAGCCGTCCCCCATGGGGGACGGCTGGTTTTTTTGCAAAAACCCGGTTGCAAGGCGCCTTATAATGTGGTAAACTATATGCGCGTGAGCGTTTCGATTTGCCGTTAGTTGCCGTGCCAATGGCCTAAAATGCAGCAAATCTGAAAGAGCGCGGATAAAAGCAGATTCTTCCCCCTGCCTTTGGAAACCTATGGGAAACGGTACGACAGATGGGGATTGATGGGAAGGCGGTGTCATTCCATGGCTGAAGATAAAGAGATTGCCCAGGCCCTTGCGAAAAGCGCGCCGGGGGCCAATGTGCCGGAGGAAAACGTGTTGGACAGCGCACGGCGCCGGGCGGCCCGCCGGGCCCGGGACGAGGAGCTGGCCGCCCTTGCCAGCCTTGCGCTGATTCGCAGCGGCATGGAGAGCCGCCATAAGATCCGGGAGGAGCGCAGCAAGGACGCGAAACCCACCCCAGAGGAACTGGAAGAACGTCTGCGCAGCATCATCAACGACGCCGACAAACATTGAACAAAGGAGGCGCGGGAAAATGACGCAGGAGGAAATGCAGCGGTTTCTGGACCGGGAATCCCGGAAGGGATCCAGCGAGTATGACGCGCTGAAAGCCTTGGCGGAAATCATCGGGATCGTGTTTCATCCGGCGGACGATGTCGAACAGAACAAAGCGTAACCCCCCGTGCTGTGGCCTACGGCCAGATGCGGTGGATTTTCGGAAGAGGCCAAAAATCCATAACCACCAGAATAAAGGCAGGCGGCCCCGGCTGCCTGCCTTTTCCGCGTCGGAGAATACACCATGACACATACATACCGCTTTGCGGAGCAAATCGTGGAAATCCACGCCATGTATCCGGATGTGTACGCCCTGTGCGCGGATTACCGCACGGAGGGCAGGGCGGATTTCAGCGTCTCCACCACACCGCGCCATATCGCGTTTGAGCGGGAGAAATCCGCCCGGGAGGACGCCGCCGCCCACCGGGCTGTGCGGGAATACGGGGACGGGTACTTGGAAACCCTGGCGGTCTACCGCATGATCGCGGAGAAGATGCCCGATTACGACACCTTCCTGTTCCACGGCTCCTGTATCGCCGTGGACGGCGCGGGGTATCTCTTCACGGCGAAAAGCGGCATCGGCAAGAGCACCCACGCCCGGTTGTGGCGGGAACTGCTGGGAGACCGGGCCGTGATGGTCAACGACGACAAACCGTTGATCCGCGTCAGCGGCGGGAGCGTCCTCGTCTATGGCACCCCCTGGGATGGCAAGCACAACCTGAGTAATAATGTTGCCGTCCCGCTGCGCGCCGTCTGCGTGCTGGAACAGGCGGCGGAGAACCGTATCCGGGAGACTGCCCCGGGGGAGGCCCTGCCGACGCTGATCCAGCAGGCCTACCGTCCCATGGACCCGGCGGCACTGTCCAAAACCCTGCCCCTGATCGACCGCCTGGCCGGGAGCGTAAAGCTCTACCGCCTCGCCTGCAATATGGATCTCAGCGCCGCGGAACTGTCCTATCACACAATGAGCGGAGGATAAGTTTGAAACTGAAAAAAACCTTTATTGTCCACAACACGGGGTCCGAGTCCCTGCTGGTGCCGACAGGCGGCGCGGGGTTCTCCGGGCTGGTGAGAGGGAATGAAACCATGGGGGCGATTCTCTCCCTGCTGAAAGAGGATATCACAGAGGAAGCGGTGGTCTCCGCAATGGCGGCAAAGTATGACGCCCCGGAGGAGAGGATCGCCCGGGACGTGAAAAAAGTCCTGTCCGAACTGCGGAACATCGGAGCGCTGGATGAGTAAGTCCACGTTCGAGGAGATTCTTGCCCGTGACGGCAGGCTGGTCTATTCTCAAGTGGGCGACAGTATGTCTCCTCTGATTTGCCAGGGACGGGACCTTCTGGTGATTGAGAAACCGAAGGGACGTTTGAAACGGCTGGACATTCCTCTGTACAAACGGGACAGCGGCCAGTACGTTCTGCATCGGATTTTGAAGGTACGGAAGGATGACTATGTCATCTGCGGAGATCATCGGTGGTGCCGTGAATACGGGATCACCGATAAGCATATTATAGGAGTTCTGACCGCTGTGATCCGGGACGGCAGGGAAATCCCGATGTCTGACTGGCGTCTCAGCCTGTACGCCCATCTGTGGTGCGATCTCTTTCCGCTCCGGGCCTTGATTCTTCGCTGCCGCGGAGTCGTGAAGCGTCTGAGGAGGCGGCTATGAAGAAGGGAACGGAACGGTGGCTTTTTGAGGTTCCCGGCGGCAAAAAAAGCTATATTCTGGCGCTGGCCCTGGTGCAGGCGCTCCACGGGGCCTCCGGCGTCCTCTACGCGCTGTTTCTCCGGAACATCGTGGATGCCGCCACGGCGGGCAGCAGGGAGCGCTTTTGGCGGGGAATCGTCCTCATCGTGCTCCTGGTGGCGGCCCAGCTGGGCCTTCGCGCCCTGATCCGCTGGCTGACAGAACTCTCAAAGGCGTCCTTTGAAAACCTCTTTAAGCGCCGCCTGACGCGGGCCCTGCTCCACAGCGACTACCTGTCCATCAGCGCCGTCCACTCCGGCGAATGGCTCAACCGTCTGACCAGCGACACCGTGGTGGTGGCCAACGCCTATACAGAGATCGTCCCGGGCCTGGCGGGAATGGTGGTCAAACTCCTCAGCGCCCTGGTCATGATCGTGGTCCTGGAACCCCGCTTCGCCGCTGTCCTGCTCCCCGGCGGCGCGGCGCTGATGGTTTTCACCTGGCTGTTCCGCCGGGTGTTAAAGCGCCTTCACAAGCAGATGCAGGAGGCCAGCGGCCGCGTCAGAATTTTTTTGCAGGAGCGGATCATCAGTATGCTCATGATCCGCTCCTTTGCCGCGGAGGAACAGACACTGAAAGAACTGAATGAGAAACTGGAAGAACATCAGTCCGCCCGGATGCGGAAGAACCGGTTCTCCAACCTGTGCAACATTGGCTTCGGCACGGCCATGAATGGGATGTACCTGCTGGGCGTGGGCTGGTGCGGCTATGGCATTTTGACGGGGGCCATTTCCTTTGGCACCCTGACCGCCATTACACAGCTCATCTCCCAGATCCAGTCCCCCTTCGCCAACATCACCGGGTATCTGCCGAGGTACTATGCCATGCTGGCCAGCGCTGAGCGGCTGATGGAGGCCGAGAGCTTTCCGGCGGAGGGGAAAACTGTCCTGTCCCTGCCCGAGACAGAGGCCTTGTATCGGACCGGCTTTGCGTCGTTCGGCCTCTCCGACGTCACCTTTACTTACTATCCCGCCACAGACCGCATGGAGGCCCTGTCAAAAGAGGCCATGCCCACGGTGCTGGAACGGATCTGTCTGGAAATCCGCAGGGGGGAGTATGTGGCCTTTACGGGGCAGAGCGGCTGCGGAAAATCCACCGTGCTGAGGCTGCTGATGTGTGTCTACCAGCCCGACGGGGGCCAGCGGTATTACCGCACCCCTGCCGGAGGCGTGCGGGAACTGACCTCCGCCCACAGGAGGCTCTTTGCCTATGTTCCCCAGGGGAACATCCTGATGAACGGGTGCATCCGGGAGGTTGTGAGTTTCGCGGACCCGGAGGCGGCGGGGGATGAGGATCGGCTCTGGCAAGCGCTGTCGATTGCCTGCGCGGACACGTTTGTGCGGGAACTGGACGCCGGTCTGGACACCCTCCTGGGGGAGCGGGGAACCGGCCTGTCCGAGGGACAGATGCAGCGTCTGGCCATTGCCCGGGCGGTGTTTTCCCAATCGCCTGTGCTCCTGTTAGATGAAGCCACCAGCGCCCTGGACGAGGCCACGGAGAAACGGCTGCTGACAAATCTGCGCCGGCTCACGGACAAGACGGTGATCACTGTGACCCACCGTCCGGCGGTGCTCTCCATCTGTGACCGGGTGCTGCGATTCACGGAAAGCGGGGTAGAGGAAGTATGACACAGGAAGAATACAAAAAGGCAGCGGCCGACGTGGTCTATCTTGCCTCCTGTATGGTGAACGGACAGACCCCGGACGCAGAGCGCGTAGAGGGGATGGACCTGGGACAGCTCTATGGGGCCGCAGACCGGCATTTGCTCACCGGCATCGTGGGATACGCCCTGGAAGCGGCAGGCGTCACGGACTACGCGTTTACCCAGGCAAAAGGGAAAGCCATCCGCAAGATCGTACTCTTTGACGTGGAGCGGGGGGCTGTCCTTGCGGAACTGGAAAAGGCGGGGATTTGGTATATGCCCTTAAAGGGATGCGTGCTGAAGGACTATTACCCAAAGATCGGAATGCGGCAGATGTCAGACAACGACATCCTCTACGACGTAACCCGGAGAGAAGAGATGTGTTCCATTATGGAGGGTCTGGGCTTCACATCCACGGGCCGTGGTAATTGCGACGATCATTATGCGAAGGCTCCCGTGTGCAACTTTGAGATGCACCATTCCCTCTTTTCTCCTTACACCGACGAAGCTGTCTTTGCGTATTACCGGCATATCCGTGATAAGATGAGAAAGGATGAGGGCAGCGTTTGGGGCTTTCACCTGCCGCCGGAAGACTTCTATATTTACATGATCACCCATGAGTACAAGCACTATTCCGGCGGAGGCACGGGACTGAGGTCCCTGCTGGATACGTATGTGTATCTCCATAAGGCGTCTCTGGATATGGCCTATGTGAACGGTGAGATGGAGAAACTGGGAATCGCGGATTTTGAAGAGGCGAACCGTTCCCTTGCGCTCCATCTGTTTGACGGAGAAGCACTGACGGAGAGCGAACAGGAGATGTTAGAAGAGATCCTCTCGTCCGGCACTTATGGCACCATGCGCAACCGGATCCAAAATCAGATCAAAAAGAAGGGACGCTGGGGATATTTCCTCTCCCGCCTGACACTTCCCGGTTCCCTGATGCACATAAGCTACCCCATTTTGGACAGGGTTCCGGCCCTCTACCCTCTTTGCTGGACCCACCGCCTGGTACACGCCTTCTTTTTCAAGCACAAGATCTTTCTGTATCAGCTGAAAGCCGCGCTGCCATGGAACAGCATATAGAAAATCGCAAAAAATTCCGCAGGATCCTTGACAAATCCCGGTAAACCGGTATAATGATAAGGCTTGCGTATCGCAGGCGTATCCTTGCCCCCATCTGATGGTGGGGGCCGTCTGTCCAAAAGGAGGTGCAGCAATGGCAAAGGTTTCCGCCAATTATGAGGTCGTGTATATCATCGACCCCGCCCAGGGGGAAGAGGGCATCGCCGCTATGGTGGCGAAGTTCCGCGCCCTGGCCGAGCAGAACGGATCCGCCGTGGAGGTGGAGGAGTGGGGCAGCCGCCGTTTGGCCTATCCCATCCAGTTCAAGAACGAGGGCTACTATGTGCTCATGACGTTCACCAGCGGCCCGGAGTTCCCCAAGGAACTGGACCGCGTGTTCGGCATTACCGAGGGCATCATGCGTTCCCTGATCGTCTGCAAGGACGCGTAAGGAGGCCGCAATGCTCAACAAAGTCAGCATGATGGGACGGCTGGTCCGGGATCCGGAGCTGCGCCGTACCCAGTCGGGGATCCCCGTCACCACCATCCGCATCGCGGTGGACCGGGATTTCAAAAACGCGGACGGTTCCAAACAGGCGGATTTTTTTGATATCGTGGCCTGGCGGGAGCGGGCGGAGTTCATCAGCAAGTACTTCACCAAGGGCCGCATGATCGTGGTGGACGGCCGCCTCCAGACCAGAGACTGGGAGGACCGGGACGGCAACAAGCGGGTGTCCATTGAGGTAGTGGCGGACAACGTGTATTTCGGAGATTCCAAGCGGGAGAACTCCGGGGAATACGGCGGCGCCTCCGCCTACGGCTCCACCCCCGGCTACGGCAGCGCCCCAGGCTATGGCTCCGGCGGCTCCGGGTATGGCAGCGCTCCTGGCTATGGCTCCGGCGGTTCCGGGTACGGCAGTGCCCCCGCCTATGGCAGCGCCCCGGGCTATGGCAGCGCTCCCCCCGCGCCCCAGTCTGATTTTTCCGAAATCGCCGAAGAAGACGGCGATCTGCCGTTCTAACGCCTAAGAACCTACGAAGAAGGAGGAATTCTCATGCCGTTTGACCGCGAAGGAAGGCCCCCCCGTGCTGGACGGGGCCGGCGCCGGAAGGTTTGCCAGTTCTGCGCCGAACGCACGGAGCATATTGACTATAAGGACAGCGCGAAACTGCGCCGCTTCCTCTCGGAGCGTTCTAAGATCCTGCCCCGCAGGACCACCGGAACCTGTGCCATGCACCAGCGCCAGCTGACCGAGGCCATTAAGCGCGCCCGCCAGATCGCCCTGCTCCCCTACGTCACCGACTGACAACCACCCCAAACAGCGAAACTTTTGGCACGGAAACCCGTTTCCGTGCCAAAAGTTTGTCAATCCCCCAAATCCGGGATTGCTTTTCCCCGGAAATGGGCCTATAATGAGGGACAGTCTGTGTCCGTGTTGGCGCGAATACGCCGGGAAATGCGGACAGAACGCGAGGTGCGCCATGAATACAGAAAAGCCCCGGAATCTGACCATGCTCTGCGACTTCTATGAACTGACCATGGGCAACGGCTACTTCCTCTCCGGGAGACGGAACCGGATCACCTATTTTGACCTGTTCTTCCGGGATGTGCCGGACCGGGGAGGCTTTGCCATCTGCGCCGGACTGGAACAGGTGGTCCGGTACCTCCAATCCCTGCACTTTGAGGAGGAGGATCTGGCGTATCTCCGGGGGAAGGGCCTGTTTTCCGAGGAGTTTTTGGACTATCTGCGGCATTTCCGCTTTTCCGGGGACGTGTGGGCCATTCCGGAGGGAACCCCGGTGTTCCCCCGGGAACCCCTGATCACGGTCCGGGCCCCCGCCATTGAAGCCCAGCTCATCGAGACCTTCCTGCTCCTGACCGTGAACCACCAGAGCATGATCGCCACGAAAGCCAACCGCATTACCCGGGCGGCGGAGGGCCGGACCGTGCTGGAATTCGGCTCCCGCCGGGCCCAGGGCATCGACGCCGCTGTGGTGGGAGCCCGGTCCGCCTACATCGGCGGCTGTAAGGGCACCGCCTGCGCCCTGTCCGACCAGGTCTACGGCGTCCCAGCCGGAGGCACCATGGCCCACGCCTGGGTGCAGATGTTCGACAGCCAGTTCGAGGCCTTCAAAACCTACTGCGAGATCTACCCCCACAACGCCACCTTGCTGGTGGACACCTACAACACCCTGAAATCCGGGGTGCCCGACGCCATCCGGGCCTTTGACGCCGTGCTCAAGCCCCGGGGCATCACGAAATGCGGCATCCGCCTGGACTCCGGGGACATCGCCTACCTCTCCCGGGAGGCCCGGAAAATGCTGGACGCCGCTGGCTGGACGGAGTGCCAGATCTCCGCCTCCAACTCCTTAGACGAGTATATCATCCGGGACCTGTTCCGCCAGGGGGCGAAACTGGACCTCTTCGGCGTGGGCGAACGGCTCATTACGTCCAGCACCAGCCCGGTGTTCGGCGGCGTCTATAAGCTGGTGGCCGTGGAGGACGAGAAGGGGCGGGTTCTCCCCAAGATCAAGATCAGCGAAAACGTGGGGAAGATCACAAACCCCCACTTCAAAGTCCCCTACCGCCTCTTTAACCGGAAAACCGGCAAGGCGGAGGCGGATTACCTGTGCCTGTACGACGAGAGCATCGACGAGAGCAAGCCCCTGGAACTGTTCGACCCCGAGGCCACCTGGAAGCGAAAGACCTTCCGGGACTTCCGGGCGGTGCCCCTGCAAGAGCGGATCTTCCGGAAAGGAGAACTGGTTTACAACCTGCCCACCCTGCCGGAAATCCAGGCCCGCTGCGCCCAGCAGGTGGATACCCTCTGGGACGAGGTAAAGCGGTTCGACAACCCCCACAACTACTATGTGGACCTGTCCCAGAAGCTGTGGGATATTAAGAACAGTTTGTTAAATAAAAGGTGAATCCCGCTCAGGCAAAAAATTTCCTCTCCCGTTTGGGAGAGGAAATCTGCGTAGGTTCGATTCCTTATCATTTCAGGGCGTTTTCACAGCACTTTGCTCAAAAAGTCCCGGAGCCTGGGGTGCCTGGGGGCGGAGAATACGGCGTCCGGCGGGCCTTCTTCCAGGACCTTCCCCTCCGCCATGAACAGGACCCGGCTGCCCACTTCCCGGGCAAAGCCCATCTCGTGGGTGACCACCACCATGGTCATGCCCTCCTCCGCCAGCTGCTTCATGACATCCAGCACTTCCCCCACCATCTCCGGGTCCAGGGCGGAGGTGGGCTCGTCAAAGAGCATGAGCTTGGGCCGCATGGCTAAGGCCCGAACAATGGCCACCCGCTGTTTCTGTCCGCCGGAGAGCTGGGCGGGATAGGCCTCCGCCCGGTCCCGCAGGCCCACCCGTTCCAGGAGGCGGTCCGCCTCCGCGTCAGCCTCCGCCTGCTTCATAAGCCCGGTCCGCAGGGGGGCCAGGGTGATGTTCCGCCGCACCGTCATGTTGGGAAACAGGTTGAAGTGCTGGAACACCATGCCCATACGGCGGCGGATGGCGTCGATGTCCGTCTTAGGATCGTTGATGACCGTGCCCTCAAAGGTGATGGTTCCGGCGGTGGGGTCCTCCAACAGGTTCAGGCACCGCAGGAAGGTGGACTTTCCGGAACCGGAGGGGCCGATGATCACCACTTTTTCCCCCGGGTGGATGTGCTGGGAGATGTCGTCCAGCACCAGGTGGTCCCCAAAGGACTTGGAGAGATGATTAACGTCGATCACTTTGCCGAAGCCTCCTTTCCAGGATTCCTTGCAGCCGGGTCAGCACCAGGACGATGACAAGGTACACCAGGGCAATGCCAAAGAAGGGCATCAGGGCCTGATAGGTCCGGCCTTGGATCTGCATGGCGACTTTCGTCAGGTCCACCAGGCCAATCACCGTCACCAGGGAAGTCTCCTTGAACAGGGTGATCAGCTCGTTGCCCAGGGAAGGGAGAATGGTTTTCACTGCCTGAGGAATCACGATCTCCCGCATGACGGGGATGTAGCCCAGTCCCAAGGATCGCCCCGCCTCCATCTGCCCCGGGTCCACGGACATGATGCCGCCCCGGACGATTTCGCACACGTAGGCCCCGGAGTTGATGCCAAAGGCCAGCATAGCCACGCCGATCTGATTCCGGGTGCCGGAGAAGATCACGAAGTACATGATCAAAAGCTGGACCATCATGGGCGTCCCCCGGATCACGGTGGTGTAGAGGACCCCCAGAAGGTTTAGGACCTCCAGCAGAAGATTCCGGTGTCCCACCCGCTGCTGGTCGTGGAGCGTCCGCACCACCGCCACCAGAACGCCCAGGATCACGCCCACGCACAGCGCCGCCAAAGTCACCTGGAACGTGACGCCTAAGCCCTTTAGATAGAGCTGCCACCGGTTGGCCTCCACGAAGCTCTGGTAGAAGTCATGGAGCATTTTCAGCCCGAAGGGTACGGCCTCCCGGGCCTCCCGCAGGGCGTTGTAGGACGCCATGGCGTTTTCCCAAAAACCCATTTTCTCACCTCTCGAAAAGAGGGCGGCACAGCGCCGCCCTCCAATTTTTCACGGGCTCAGCCCGCGTTGATATACTTGTCGATGATGGTCTGCACCGTACCATCGGCGATCAGCTCTTCCAGAGCGGTATTCACCGCGTCCAGCAGGGCGGGGTTCTCCTTGGAGACGCCAATGGCGTAGTCCTCCACGGCAAACTCCGTGTCCAGGATTTTCAGCCCCTCATTGGCCGCCACAAATGCCTTGGCAGGCTCGTTGTCGATGACCACCGCGTCCACACTGCCGGACAGCAGGGCCTGTACGGCGGTCGCGCCGTTGGTATAGGCGTTGACGTGATCCTCGCCGTAGCCGCCCTCCTCCACGGGCGCGGAGCAGTACATCCAGCCCGTGGTGGCCTCCTGGCAGCCGATGAGCTTGTCATTGGCCAGATCATCCACCGTGGTGATGTCAGAGTCCTCCGTCACGATGACCACCTGAATGCCCGTGGCATAGGTGCTGGTGAAGTCCACGTTCTCCTGCCGGTCCGGACGCACGGTCAGGCCCGCCATGGCGATGTCGCTCTTGCGCTGCTGCACAGCGGTGATGACGGAGTTGAAGTCCATGTCATCCACCACCAGTTCCAGTCCCAGCTTTTCCGCAATGGCCGTGGCGATCTCCACGTCAATGCCCGTATAGCCGCCGTCATCGGTGACCATCTCATAGGGCGGGAACTGGGCGTTGGTAGCCATAGCCAGCTTGCCGGGCACCACAGTCGTCACTTCCGCCGCCGTCTCGCCGCCGGCTTCGCTCTCCGTCTGCTGGGCATCCTGGGCTTCGCTCTGGGCGTCGCCGTTTCCGGACGTGCCGCCGCAGCCCGTCAGGCACAGGGCCAGAACCATCAGCAGCGCCAGCAGGCTTTTCCTCATCTTCATCGCAATCTTCCCCTTTTTCCTTTTGGATAGTATCCACATTCTGGGTTCCGAGTAGAATTCAGAACGGAATCCTCATATACCACGCCGGGGCCGGATCCGGCAGGGTTCGCAGTTCCGGCACAAACCGCACCACGCCGCCCTGGACCGCATTCACCGCGTCCGCGCAGCGCTGGATCTCTCCCGGCTCCACAGCGGCGTAAATCCGGTCCACATGGGGGGCCGCCGCCTCTAAGGTCATGCCGCCTACATCCTGGCCCCCGTCCAGGAGAATCTCCTTGGGAACCTCTACGGAGAGCTTCACCCCATAGGTCTGAAGGGCGGCCCGGACCTCGCCTAAGAAGGCGGAGAGGTTCTGGTCAATGGGGGTATCCCCATAGGCGATCTTGTCCAGCTTCCCCACTCTGGGATAGCTGACGGCGGTGAGCAGAATCTCGTCAAAACCCAGTTCCGCCGCGTCCTGGGCAAGGCCGCACAGATAGGCCCTTGTCATCTCCTTGGCGGGGTCCAGCCAGTTGCTGCTGTTGCCGTCATAGAACAGATAGGTCCCCGTATTTTTCAGGGCGTAGCGCTCCAGACTGCTCTCCTTGCTGGCCACGATGGGGTCGTGGAAGCAGGCGATCCGGGCGATGCTGTACGTGCTGGACGCCGTCAGCTGGGCCAGGGCCTCATTCGTCTCCCCGTTCACCCGGGTGGAACCGCTGAGGGCGGCGCCGCTGGTGAAGTAGATCCAGCCCTCCTCGTCTTTCAGCAGGGCGGATACGGCGTTACAGCCCTCCCGCTGGGCGATGCCCGCCACGTCCCAGTACACCGCCTTGTTCCAGGGGGCGGCCTGGACCGCGTAGGCCCGCAGGGCGGGGCTGGACGGCGTCTCCTCCTCCGGCGGCGGCGTCTCCGGAACCGTTTCCTCCGGCGGCGTCTCCGGCTGGGTCTCCGCGGAGGGGTCCTGCCCCGGCTCCCGGGCCTCCTGTCCGCTCTCGTCCGCAGATGGCACAGGGGGCCTGGGCATCTCCGCCTCCATGCTCCGCTGCACCACCAGAACCCCAAAGGACGCCAAAATCACCGCCGCCAGGGCTGTGGCTGCCAAAATCTTCCACAGCGGGCCCCGGCCCCGGTAACTGCTGTATCCCCGTATCTTTGCCATGCTGACGCCCTCTTTCTTTGATCCCTTGGATACTGCCGCGATACAGGTTCCATCTCAGTCCTGTTCCAGGGCCATGATCTTGTCCACCCGGCGCTGGTGCCGTCCGCCCTCGAACTCCGTGGAGAGGAAGGTCTCCACCAGACGCTCCGCCAGATACTCCCCGGTGAAGCCCGCGCCAATGGCCATCATGTTGGCGTTGTTGTGCTTCCGGGTCAGTTCCGCCTGGACCACGTCGGCGCAGTGGGCGCAGCGGATGCCCTTGACCTTGTTGCAGGCGATGGAGATGCCGATGCCCGTGGTGCAAAAGACGATGCCCCGGTCACACGCCCCGGACGCCACCGCCTTTGCGGCGGGAACGCCAAAGTCCGGATAGTCACAGCTCTCCAGGCCGTGACAGCCGAAGTCCTCATAGGTATGCCCCTGCTTTTCCAGCACAGTTTTGATGAATTCTTTCAGGGCGTATCCTCCGTGATCCGAACCCAGGGCGATTTTCATGAAAACACTCCTCCTGTCTGTCAAGATCGAGCCCTATCAAGCGTTTAAGAAGCCGTACAGCGTATTATATACGCACCCAGGGAAAAAATCAATCACAAATCCCGGAACAACGCCAAAAAAGGGAAAAATTCCCGGAGAAGCCCTCAGCGTTTCCGCTTTTTCCAGAAAGGCTGCTTCTCTTCCCCGCTTCCTCCGCCTCCGCCGCCTCCGCCGCCTCCGCCGCCTCCGGCGGTGCCCTCCACCTCACCCATGGCCTCGGCGAACCTGCGCAGGGCCTCTTTCTGCTCCCGGGTCAGGTTCCGGGGGGTCTCAATGGTGACGGTGAAGTACTGATCCCCCCGTCCCCGGCCGTTCAGCAAGGGAATCCCCTTGCCTTTGAGCTGGAAGCGGGTACCGCTCTGGGTCCCGGCGGGCAGGTCGTAGCGGGTAGTGCCGTCCAGGGTGGGGACTTCCAGTTCCGCGCCTAAGGCCGCCTGGGCGAAGGTGACGGGAATCTGGCAAAAGACGCTGCTGCCCTCCCGCTGGAACAGTTCATGGGGCCGCACGGCGATGACGATCTCCAAATCCCCGGCGGGACCGCCGTTTTTCCCGGCGTTGCCCTGGCCCCGGAGGACGATCTTCTGTCCATGGTCGATGCCCGCGGGGATGGACACCTGGATGGTCCGGCGGCGGCGGATGGTGCCCGCCCCCCGGCACTCCTTGCAGGGCTGGTGGATGATCCGGCCCTTGCCGCCGCAGCGGGTACAGGGGGCGGAGGACGCCATGGCCCCGAAGGGGGTCTGGCGGCGGATCTGGACCTGTCCGGTGCCCCGGCACTCCGGGCAGGTCTCCGGCGTGGTGCCCGGGGCGCAGCCGCTGCCGCCGCAGACGGTGCAGTTCTCCGCCCGCTCAATGGACACGTCCTTCCGGCACCCAAAGGCCGCCTCCTCGAACCGGACGGTCTGGGAGATGCGGATGCCGCCGCCCCGCTGGGGGGCGTTGGGATTGGCCCGCCGGGTGGAACCGAAGCCGCCGCCGAAGAAACTGCCGAAGATATCCCCCAGGTCCCCAAAGTCGAAGTCCCCAGTGAAGCCGCCGCCGGCTCCAAAGTTGGGATCCACCCCGGCGTGGCCGTACTGGTCATAGCGGGACTTCTTCTCCGGATCGGACAGCACGGCGTAAGCCTCTCCCACTTCTTTGAACTTCTCCTCCGCCGTCTTGTCGCCGGGGTTCAGGTCCGGGTGGTACTGCCGGGCCAGTTTTTTGTAGGCCTTCTTGATCTCCTCTTCCGACGCGCCCTTGCCGATGCCCAGGACCTCGTAATAGTCCCGTTTTTGTTCTGCCATTCTGAAAACCACCTCACGCGTTCAAACGCCGCAATCAGCGGCAGGGTTCCTGCCGCTGATGTGCGTATCAAGGGTTGGTTACTTATTCTGATCGTCGTCGTCTACAACCTTGTAGTCGGCGTCATAGTACTGGGCGCCGCCGTCGCTCTGGACATTGGGGTCCCCCTGCTGCTGGGGGGCGGCCTGCTGATAGAGCTTCTCGCTGACGGCGAAGAAGGACTGCTTCAACTCCTCCGTGGCGGCCTTAATGGCGGCGGAATCCGTGCCCTTCAGGGCCTCTTTCAGCTTGTCGATGCCCCCCTGGACCTTGCCCTTGTCATCGGCAGGGATCTTGTCGCCCATCTCGGACAGGGTCTTCTCGCTCTGGTACACCATCTGGTCCGCCTCGTTGCGCACTTCCACTTCCTCTTTCAGCCGCTTATCCTCGGCGGCATACTGCTCCGCCTCCTTGACGGCCCGGTCAATGTCGTCCTTGCTCATGTTGGAGGAGGAGGTGATGGTAATGTGCTGTTCCTTGCCGGTGCCCAGATCCTTGGCGGAGACGTTGACAATGCCGTTGGCGTCGATGTCGAAGGTCACCTCAATCTGGGGCACTCCCCGGCGGGCGGGGGCGATGCCGTCCAGGTGGAAGCGGCCCAGGGACTTGTTGGCCGCCGCCATCTCCCGCTCGCCCTGGAGGACGTTGACTTCCACGCTGGTCTGGTTGTCCGCCGCCGTGGAGAAAATCTGGCTCTTTTTCACGGGGATGGTGGTGTTGCGGTCAATGAGCTTCGTGCATACGCCGCCCATGGTCTCAATGCCCAGGGACAGCGGGGTCACGTCCAGCAGGAGAAGGCCCTTTACATCCCCTTTCAGCACGCCCGCCTGCAGCGCCGCGCCCATGGCCACGCACTCGTCCGGGTTGATGCCCTTGAAGGGCTCGCTGCCCGTGTAGTTCTTCACGGCCTCCTGGACCGCCGGGATCCGGCTGGAACCGCCTACCAGCAGAACTTTGGCAAGGTCAGAGGGTTTCAGCCCCGCGTCGGACATGGCCTGGCGCACGGGTCCCATGGTGGCCTCTACCAGGTGTCCGGTCAGCTCGTTGAACTTGGCCCGGGTCAGAGTCATATCCAGGTGCTTGGGGCCGGAGGCATCGGCGGTGATATAGGGCAGGTTGATGTTGGAGGTGGTGACGCCGGAGAGCTCAATCTTGGCCTTCTCCGCCGCCTCTTTCAGCCGCTGCATGGCCACCTTGTCCCCGGAGAGGTCCACGCCCTCCGCCTTCTTAAACTCCGCCACCAGCCACTTCATGACGCACTCGTCAAAGTCGTCGCCGCCCAGACGGTTGTTGCCCGCCGTGGCCAGCACCTCGATGACGCCGTCGTCGATTTCCAGGATGGACACGTCGAAGGTGCCGCCGCCCAGGTCATAGACCATGATCTTCTGGGACTGCTCCTTGTCCACGCCATAAGCCAGGGCCGCGGCGGTGGGCTCGTTGATGATGCGCAGCACGTTCAGTCCCGCGATCTTGCCCGCGTCTTTCGTGGCCTGGCGCTGGGAGTCCGTGAAGTAGGCGGGGACGGTGATGACGGCCTCCGTGACGGGCGAACCCAGATAGCTCTCCGCGTCGGATTTCAGCTTTTGGAGAATCATGGCGCTGATCTCCTGGGGAGTGGACTTCTTGCCGTCGATGTTCACCTTGTAGTCGCTGCCCATCTCCCGCTTGATGGAGGAGATGGTCCGCTCCGGGTTGGTAATGGCCTGGCGTTTTGCCACCTGGCCCACCATACGCTCTCCGGTCTTGGAGAAGGCCACCACGGACGGGGTGGTGCGGTTACCCTCCGCGTTGGGGATGACCACCGCCTCGCCGCCTTCCATGACGGCTACGCAGGAGTTGGTGGTACCAAGGTCAATGCCGATGACTTTAGACATTTTGAATTCCTCCTAAATTTTTACATCTACGTCAGCTGAGGCGCTTTTCACCTGTGCTGTCGCTGTCATATTATGCCGAGTATTGCTATTCCAGTGTCAAATCATTTTCATCTTCCAATATACTGGAAAGTGTGTTGTCTATTTGATTCATATCTTCTTGCGAATAATAGCGGCATGGGGCAGATGCTTTGTCCAGCGCCTGTTTCGCCGGAGCAGTCAACCCGCTACCTCCTGTCAGCCAGTGTTCACTGACGTTTGGATTCTTCTCAATATCGCTTACAAATTTTTCCGCTACTGGTTTTCCAATTTTGCGATTGTAGTTCTTGTTATCCACCCTAACTTTAATTGCAGTGTCTGAAGAAGGCGGCGGTTCCTCATTCCCATTTTTCAAACTTTCCATTATATCTCCTATATTGTGAGGAGCCTTCAACTCCAAATCTAAGCCGTCATCAGGTTCATTTGTATAGGTTGGCCTTATGATATCTTCAATTATTCCGGCTTCTACCGCTTTGATAAAGGTTTTAATAGTGTTCAGTTCCCCAGTCTTTCCTTTATCTGGTTTTCTCCTTTCTCTTTTCCCCATGATACTACCCCACAATCACAAAGATGTTGTCTTGGTCCGCATACTTGGTTATCTTCTTTCTCAGAAGCTTTCTTGCGTTGAGAATCATAGTAATCCTGTCAAAACAGATATCTCTCTGTTTTGCGGAAATATCATTCTTTGTGATTTCTGTCATTAAATTCCTGGCAGTTTCTTCACACCCCCCTACAATCTGGCGAATTTCAGTAGTCTTAACCGCTTTCTGCTGATAAGGAGGACCCTCCTGTGTATCCCAAATATCAATATCAGCTACATGACTATCGACATCCCTCGAAAGGAAATCATCCGTCAACTCTACCGATTCCAAATTTTTGCTATTGCAGTCACTGTATTTCCCCTGTCCCAGATCAGAATAACTGGTTAAGATTAAATTCATGCTCATTTTGTTTCCCCCTTCACCAGTTTGAGAAGCGTTTTTCCGTTTACCTGTGCGGAATCACCATGATTTGCAAGATACAGATTTTTCATTTTATCCTTGATTACCGAGAAAGACAAGCATTGTTCAAACGCAGCTCTGGCGATTTCCGCATTCTCCTGCCTGTCAGAAAAATATTCAGAAAATGGATTCTCCTTGTGTGTCAGGAATCGGATAATATCTTCTTCACTACCGTTTTTTATCTCCGCTTGATACCCAAACCGCCTGATAATAGCAGGATCAAGGTTTTTCTTGAAATTGGTTGTGCATAAAATCATCAGATTTGGATTGTAGCAGTCCAAATATTCCATCATAACTGTAAGTGCTCGCTTCATGTCTGGCAAATCACGCGATGTCTGCCTGTCTGGAAAGAAAGCTTCTATCTCCTCGATTAACAGAAATGTCGGATATTCTACAGATTCTTGAAGAATATAATTAAAAGCTTTGCTTAGATTCTTGGAAGTCTCCCCCAGCTTTTCGGAAATAATCTCAGGCAGTTTGAGTTGATAATAAGTTGCATCGGAACAAGAGAGCATACAATCATAACAGATGGAGGTTTTTCCTGTTCCCGGCTTCCCATAGAGCAGCACGTTTCCATTTAGGTTAAGAAATTTAAGATACGAGGAATTCAATTCTGCCGTATCAAATTTAATCCGTGCAAGGGCTTTGATTTCCTGACGTTCCTGTTCATAACCTGTCAGCGCGGCTACTCTGCATCTCATTTCATCCCGGTCAATCTCTCTTAGAAATTCAACATCCATATAAAATCTCCGTAGGATTTCCCCGCAGTGTCAGTCTAATTCGCCACCGCCACCGCCGCGTGGCGGATGACCTTGCCGCCCAGGAGAAAGCCCGCCTGAAACACCTGGGACACCTCGTTCTCTCCGAACTTCTCGTCCTCAATGTGCATGCGGGTCAAAAGGTTTGCCCAGGGCCTCAATCTCCGTGACGCCTAAGTTTTTCAGAATCTCCCGGTACTTCTGGAAGATCATCTCCAACCCCTTCTTGTGGGGGGAGTCCTCTCCGCCCTCCTGGGCGGCGGCCCGCTCCAAATCGTCGTACACCGCCAAAAACGCCTTGACGGTATCCGCCTTGGCGTCCTGATACAGGGCGTCCTTTTCCCGGACGGTGCGCTTGCGGTAGTTCTCATACTCCGCCGCTAAGCGCACAAACTGGTCCTTGGTGGTTTCCAGCTGTTTGGCGGCCTCCTCCATGCGCTCCACCTGTTCCCGGGTGAAGGTAAAGGTTTCTCCGCCGCCCTCCGGCTTCGTCTCTTCGGGCTGCTTCTCTGTCTCCGGTTCCGTGGGCGGGACCTCCCCGCCGTCCTGTACCGGTTCCCGGTCCTCTGGTGTCATGACTGTGATTCCTCCTTCGGGGGTAAAGGTTTCGCGCCGAACAGCCGGGCCATGCCCTCGGCAAAGCCTGTGAGCCGTGCGGCGACTTGGGCGTAATCCATGCGGGTGGGTCCCACCACGCCGATGAGGCCCCGCATCTCGTCGCCGATATCGTAACTGGCCACCACCACGCTGGCGTCCCGCAGGGCGTTGGACACGTTCTCCGGGCCGATGAGGATTTTCACCGGGGCGTCCTCCTCCGGCACCGGCAGGGCCTCCTTTCCATCGGAGAGGAAGCTCATGAGGGCATGGGCCTTTCCCGCGTCCCGGAACTCCGGCAGTTTCAGCAGCTCCCGGGCCCCGGCGGTGACGATGCTGCGCTGCTGCTCTTCCAGAACGTCCCCTGCGTAGGCGGCGATCTGGGACAACAGCAGAAACACGTTGGGGGGCAGCTGTCCGGTCAGATCCATGACCCGCTCCTCAATGCTGTCTCCCGCAAGGCCCGTAAAGTGGGCGTTCAGGAGATTGGCCAGCGCCGGCAGCTGCTCCGGCTCCACAGGAAGCTGCAGGCGCAGAAGCTGGCTTTTCACCCGGCTGCTGGACAGCATCAGCACGGCAATGCACTGTCCCGGGTCCACGCCGATGAGGTCAAACCGCCGCACGGACAGCTTCTTCTTTCCCGCCGCCGCCGCGTAGGTGGGGTAGTTCAAAAACGCCGACGCCGCCCGGCCCGCCTGGGCGATGATCCGGTCCATCTCCTCCAATCGGGTCCGGAGCGCCGCGTTGATGGCCTCCGTCTCCCGGAGGGACAGGCGCTGGTGTTCCATCAGGGAGTCCACGTACAGCCGGTAGCCCCGGTGGGTGGGGGCGCGTCCGGCGGAGGTGTGGGGCTGTTCCAGATACCCCAACTCCGTCAGGGCGTTCAACTCACTGCGGATGGTGGCAGAGCTGACGCCGCCCATTTTCGCGGCGATGGTCCGGGACCCCACCGGTTCGGCGGTGCGCACGTACTCCTCCACCACGATTTTCAGCACTTGCTTTTTTCGTTCTGTCAGTTCCACGCCCCTGCGCCGCCTTCCAAGGGTTTAGCACTCGTTTCCTTCGAGTGCTAACGTGAGTGTACCACCCAAACCCGGCCTTGTCAACGGCAGAACATAAACAATTTGTAAACATCTTCAAAAATCTGCCTCCGCTCCCGGCCTTTCCACAGGCCGGGAGCGGGCAGGACGCCTCTCTCACCCCGGAAGGTTCAGGTCCTCCATCCAGCGGTCCTCCTCATAGGGGTTGAAGTGGGCGTTGATCAGTCTCAGCGTCTCTTTGGGATCGGCGTACATATAGGGATTCCGCCAGGAGCTGGGCAGGGTGAAGAACTCCACCCCCTCGGGGCCGATGTCGATGGCCTTCTGCCCCAGCCACATTAAATTCGGAAGGGTCAGATCCGTGTCCACGTACTGCCGGAAGATCTTCACAAACCGGGTCAGTTTCGGGATGCTGGCAGGGGACAGCATCTTCTTCGCCACTGCCTTCAAGAACTTCTGCTGGGTGCCCATGCGGCCAACGTCCTGGCTTCCGTAGCCGGAGCCGTCGTTGTTGTGGCGGAAACGCACCACTTTCAGGGCCGTCTCCCCGTCCAGGTGCTGCATTCCGGCGGAGACGTGGATGTAAAGGTCCTGAAGTTCATCGTCATAGTCCATATCTAAGGGCACGTCAAAGTCCACGCCGTCAATGGCGTCCACCAGGGCGGCAAAGCCCGTCAGGTCGATCTCCATGGTGTAGTCAATGGGAATTCCCAACTGATTGGACACCGTAGCGGCCAGGAGGTCAATGCCCCCTTGGTTGTAGGCGTTGTTGATTTTGTGGAACCTCCCCTTCACCACGGCCTTGGTGTCCCGGGGGATGCTGACGGCGGCAATGGCCTTGTTCCGCACGTCCAGAGACGCCAGAATGATGGTGTCGCTGCCGCCGTTGCCGTCGTCCACCCCCGCCAGCAGGATGGTGAAGAAGTCCTCCTTGCGGAGCTGGTGGAAGGTAATATCGGCGAAGCGGGGGGAGTCCAGTTCCGGAGCGGCGGCGGCCAGTTCCTCCTCAGAGGGCAGGACGATGGGAGGCTGGAAAATGACCGTCTGCGTGGGTTCCTTGGCCTCCAATTCCTGAAAAGCGAAATGCCCTGCCAGGCGGATCAGGGCAAAGGCCAGCACCGCCGCCAGGACCATCCGGGGCAGGAGAAGGCGCGGCAGGGAACGCCTCCGCCGCCGGGAGGGGACCCGCCGCGTCCTTGCGGGAGCGCCGCTTCTCCGGATGGAAAGCTGTTCCCCCGTCGCCTGTGCGGGACTGGCTGTCCGGGCAGGACTGGCCCTCCGGGCGGGACTGGTCCTCCGGGCGGGACTGGCCGTCCGGGCAGGACTTGCCGTCCGGGCAGGACTTGCCGTCCGGGCAGGACTGGCCGTCCGGGCGGGACTTACCCTCCGCCGGGACCGCCGGGGCTGGGGGGGATATTCCGCCCCGGGGACGCCGCGGCGGGTTTTGACCGTACCGGCGGCGGGGACTGGCTTGTCCCTCCGGCCGGAACGGGGCTGGGGCATATAAGGCCGGGTCCGGCGGACCTGGCGCCGCTTGCGCGGTTCGTCATGAGCGGGCATAGGCGGCTCCTTTATCTGTCTGTCTCCCTGTCTGGGGTTTCGGTTTACAGCGTCTCACAGCCGCCCCACAGGGGCGTATTTTCTATTATAGCCGTCCTTCCGACAAAATACAAGCGGAAATTCGTTTCCCTTACCCGTTTCCCCGGTATTTCCGCCGGGTGGCGATGCCGCCCCGGATGTGCCGCTGGGCCTTGTTGACTTCCAGCACCTCCTTCACCCGCAGATACAGGGTCCGATTGAACTGGGGCAGCCGCTCGGAGATGTCCTTATGTACGGTGGATTTGCTGATGGAGAATTTTTTCGCGGCGGCCCGGACCGTGGTCCGGTTCTCTATGATGTAAAGGGCCAGACTTTCCGCCCGTTCCTCTATATTTCCCTTCAACACGCAACACTCCCCGCCTTTTTTGCTGTCCTCAGCTTATGCGCCGGCGGGAAAAAGTATGCCGAAGGCCCTGCGGGGCCTTCGGCATTGAGACGTTTGGCGCTCTATCAGTCAATCGTGCAGTACATGAAGTACTTGAAGCCCAGGGGGTTGGAGTAGAAGCCGTGGACGCTGCTGGAAATCATATAGATGTCCGTGTAGAAGTACAGGGGGGCGATGCAGCCGGTGGACATGAGCATATCTTCCGCCGCGTGCATGAGCTTGTAGCGGATGTCACTGTCCGTGCATTTTTTAATGGCGTCAATCAGCACATCGTAAGTCTCCGCCCAGGTGCCGTGATCATAGGTGTTGTCCGGCCAGGCCGCAACCGGGTGTACGTCCTCGGGAATATCATAGTTGCGCAGATCAATCCCGTAGGCAATCACGGAGGCGTGGTCCCCCTTGCCGAACTGCACGTCGTTGTTGCCGGAAGCCGTGGTCCACATATCCAGGAAGCAGATGGGGTCGTTGTAGTCCGCCAGCCACCCATTCCGGGCAATGGAGAAGTCGCCGCTTTTCCGGGTGTTCAGGAAGGTGGCCCACTCCTGATTCTCCAGATTCATGGTGATGCCGATGCCCGCCAGGGCGGACTGCAGATATTCGGCAATGGCCTTGTGGCCCTCATTGGTGTTGTAGAGATAGGTGAGGGTGGGGAAGTCCGTGAACATCTGGGCGGCCTCATCGAAGGTGTAGTACTTCTTCAGGGTTTCCAGGGCTGTATTGTAGTTACTCTCCATGGCGTCGGCGGACACGTCATAATAGCCCACGTAGCTGTCGCTGTGTCCGGCGGTCTGATAGAACTGGGTGCCATCGGGGTTGGTCATGCCCATGGCCACGAAGGAGGAGGCGGGCACCTGTCCGCCCTGGGAGATCTGGTCCACAATATAGTTCCGGTCAAACAGCAGGGCAATGGCCGTGCGGATCTCCGCCCGGGCGTCCTCCGCCTCCGCGCCGACGAGGTCACTGGACGCCGGAAGAATATCCTCGTTGACGTTCCAGCAGACGTAGTAGGTGCCGATCTGGCCCGTGATGACGAACTCGTCGGGATACTGGGCTTTCAGGTTGGGGATCTCGTTGGTGGGCACGCTGTCGATGAGCTGCCAGCTGCCGTTTTGGAAGTTGGAGAGCATATTGTTGTCATCGTCGGAGAGGTAGAACTCGATCTTCTCCATGGTGATCTCATCGGCGTCGATGTAGTTGGGGTTCTTCTCCATGGTGATGAGGCTGTTGTGGGTCCAGCCGGTGATGGTGTAGGGGCCGTTGCACACGTAAGTCTCCGGATTGGTGGCCCAGGTGTCGTCAGACACCACGTCCTCCCGGACCGGCAGATAGGCGGGGAAGGCCAGGAGCTCATTCCAGTAGGGGATATAGTTGTACAGGGTCACTTCCAGGGTCCGGTCGTCCAGGGCCTCTACCGCCAGTTTCGCGTCCGGGTTCACGGGATTGCCGTCCTCGTCCGCCTCCCACACGTCCTCATAGCCCTTGACGACGGAGAACATGGTGTTGTAGTCGGCGGCCAGGGCCACAGAGGCGGCCCGGTTCCAGGCAAAGGCGAAGTCGGCGGCGGTGACGGGCTGTCCGTCGGACCACTTCATGCCCTCCCGGAGGGTATAGGTATAGGTGACGGTGCCGTCCTCATTCACCACGCCCTCCGGCAGGGACTCGGCGGCGTCCGGAGCGATTTGCAGGGAGCCGTCGTCGGTCTGGGCCCACTTGGCAAGGCCGGAGAACAGATGGATCACCAGCGTAGCGCCGTCTACGGCGGAGTTCAGGGCGGGGTCGATGGTGTCCGGCTCGGAGGCCAGGCACACGGCGATGGAGGACGCGCCGCCGTTGTCCGATGCCGCGCCGTTTCCGCCGTCGCCGCCGCTGGGAGTAGTACCGCCGCCGCAGGCTGCCAATGACAGCGCCATGGCAAGGGTCAGGAGCAGGGCAAATGCTTTTTTCATGATTCCATTCCTTCCAAAGAGATATTTTTCAAACCGTGAAGCCACGGATTTGAAGCAAAACAAGGGGAAATTTTAATTGACCTCCGCAATCCGGTGGCAGGCGGCGAAGTGTCCCGGGGACACCTCCTGGAACGCCGGCATGGCGGCGGCGCAGCCCTCCTGGGCGTGGGGACACCGGGTCCGGAAGGGACAGCCGGAGGGGGCGTTCAGGGGACTGGGGATGTCCCCGGTCAGGACGATCCGCTGGTTGGCCCGGGCGGTCTTGGGGTCCGGCTGGGGCACGGCGGACATAAGGGATTTGGTGTAGGGGTGCAGGGGCCGTTCGTACAGCTCCGCCGCGTCCGCCAGTTCCACCATGCGCCCCAGGTACATGACGGCGATCCGGTCACTGATGTGCCGCACCACCAGAATGTCGTGGGCGATAAAGAGATAGGTCAGGCCCAGCTGGTCCTGTAACTCGTCAAACATATTGATGACCTGGGCCTGGATGGACACGTCCAGGGCGGACACCGGCTCGTCGCAGACGATGAAGTCCGGATTCAAAGCCAGGGCCCGGGCAATGCCGATGCGCTGGCGCTGGCCCCCGGAGAACTCGTGGGCGTACCGGGCGGCGTGTTCGCTGTTGAGGCCCACCCGGTTCATGAGCTCCAAAATCCGCTCCTGGCGCTCTTTCGGGTTGGCGTACGTCTTATGGATGTCCAACGGCTCTCCGATGATGTCGGAGACAGTCATGCGGGGGTTCAGGGAGGAGTAGGGGTCCTGAAAGACCATGGTGGCCTTTTTCCGGAAAGCACTGATCTCCGCCTTCCGGCTGACCGGCTGGCCGTTGTACAGGATCTCCCCGCCGGTAGGCTTGTAAAGGTGCAGAAGCGTACGGCCCACGGTGGTCTTGCCGCAGCCGGACTCGCCTACCAGTCCTAACGTCTCCCCCTTGCGGATGGAGAAGGACACGCCGTCCACGGCCTTCAAAGGCCGGGACCGGAAAAGGCCCTCGGCAATCTGGAAATACTGTTTCAGGTTCCGGACCTCAATCAGGGGAGTTTCGCTCATTGGGAGACGCCTCCTTCCTTCACATTCATCCAGCAGGCGGCCTGGTGGTCCGCGTTGATCCGGCTTCGGGCGCAGCGCTCCCGCAGACAGATCTTCATGGCGTTGTCGCACCGGGGGGCAAAGGGACAGCCCTTGGGCATATTCAGCAGGTCAATGGGGGTGCCGCTGATGGGCCGGAGCCGGGTTCCGGCGGTGGCGGCGGTGGGAATGGACCGCAGCAGGCCCTTGGTGTACTCGTGCTTGGGATTGTAGAAAATCTCGTCCGCCGTGCCCTGTTCACAGATGGATCCGGCGTACATGACGATGACCTCGTCGCACAGCTGGGCCACCACCCCCAAATCGTGGGTGATCATGATGATGGCCATGCCCAGTTCCTCTTGCAGGGACTTCATGAGTTCCAGAATCTGGGCCTGGATGGTCACGTCCAGGGCGGTGGTGGGCTCGTCCGCAATGAGGATGTCCGGCTCACAGGCCAGGGCCATGGCAATCATGATCCGCTGGCGCATTCCGCCGGAGAACTCGAAGGGATACTGGTGCATACGCTTTTCCGGCTCGTTGATGTTCACCAGCCGCAGCATCTCCACCGCCCGCTCCCGGGCCTGTTTCCGGTCCCGGTCCGTGTGAAGGAGAATGGCCTCCATGAGCTGGCGGCCGATGGTATAGGTGGGGTTCAGAGAGGTCATGGGGTCCTGGAAGATGATGGAGATCCGGTTGCCCCGGACGGCCTTCATCACCTTCTCCCCGGCGTTCACCAGTTCCTGTCCGTCAAACCGGATGGAGCCGGAGACAATCTTCCCGGTCCGTTCCAGAATCTGCATGACGGAATAGGCGGTGACGGATTTTCCGGAGCCGGATTCCCCCACGATGCCCAGCACCTTCCGGCGGTCCAGGTTGAAGGACACGCCGTTGACGGCCTTCACCTCCCCGGCCGGGGTGAAAAATGAGGTGTGCAAATCTTTGACTTCCAATAACGCCGCCATGGATTGCCTCCTGTCAGTTCCGCAGTTTGGGATCGAACGCGTCCCGCAGGCCGTCGCCAAACAGGTTCAGGGACAGGACGATAAGGGAGATCACCACCGCCGGAATAATCAGCCGGTGGGGGAAGGACGTGATGCCGTTGAGGGCATCGGAGGCCAGGGACCCCAGGGACGGCATGGGGGCGTTGACCCCCAGTCCCAGGAAGGACAGGTAGCTCTCCGTGAAAATGGCGCTGGGGATTTGCAGGGCGGTGGAGATGATCACCACGCTGATGCAGTTGGGCAGGAGGTGTTTACGGATGATCCAGCCGCCTTTCGCGCCCGCGGCCCGGGAGGCCAGCACATACTCCTGCTCCCGCAGGGACAAAATCTGTCCCCGGATCAGCCGGGCCATGGACACCCAGTACAGCACTCCAAAGACGATGAAGAGGCTTATGATGTTGCTGCCAATGCGCTCCAGCACCGTGCCCTCCACCAGAGGGGCCAGGGTCTGTTTCAGCACGGAGGCCAGCAGAATCACCATGAGCATATCCGGCAAAGAGTAGATGATGTCCACAATCCGCATGATGATCAGGTCCGTCTTTCCGCCGCAGTACCCGGCGATGGACCCGATGGTCATGCCGATGACCAGCACGATGATGCTGGCGAAGAAGCCCACCGCCAGGGAAATGCGGGTTCCGTACACTACCCGGATAAAGTAGTCCCGCCCGGAGGAGTCCGTGCCGAAGATGTGGGGGAACACCGCCTCCCCCGCCTCCATCTGCCGCTGCTCCGTGGTGCCGTAGGCGAAGGGGGCCAGGTTGTTGTAAGATGCGTCCACCGGCCGCCCGGGGGCTACGCCCAGCATATTGTCATAGGCGTAGGGCCAGAACATGGGGATCACAATCGAGGATAAGGTGATGAGGACAATCACAATAAAGCTCACCAGAGCCACTTTGTTTTTTACCAGCCGCTTCACGCCGTCCCGGAAGAAGGTGGACGCCGGGCGCATCTGCACCATGTACGCCTTTTCCTCCGCCGAAGCGGGGAGAAACGCATCCTCTGGCAGGGGGGCGGCATTGACCGCCGCTTTTTCCGCTTCCATCTCCACGTCCCTCCTTTATTCCAGATTGATACGGGGGTCCACGACTTTATAGAGAATGTCGCTGACCAGGTTCATGACCACAATCAAGGTGGCCAGTACAATGGTGGTGCCCATGACCATGGGGTAGTCCCGGTTTGTGATACTGGTGACGAAGGCCCGCCCGATGCCGGGTACGGAGAAGATCCGCTCTACCACCAGAGAGCCGGTGACGATGTAGGCCAGCATGGGGCCAAAGTACGTGATCACCGGGATCATGGCGTTTTTCAAGGCGTGGCCGAAGATGATCTTCACGCCGGAGACGCCCTTGGCCCGGGCGGTACGAATGTAGTCCTGCCCCAGCACGTCCAGCATAGAGGACCGGGTGAGACGGGTGATGTAGGCCGCGGGATAGAGGGCCAGGGTGATGATAGGCAGAATCAGTCCCTGAGCTGTGGTGCCGTTGGCGGGGAGAATCCGCAGACGCACCGCAAACAGGGCCAGCAGCAGCGTCCCCATAATGAAGGAGGGCATGGAGACGAAGGCCGTGGTAATCACCATCACCGCCCGGTCCAGCACCGTGTTGCGCCGCAAGGCGGCTACCGCCCCCAGTACCACTCCCACCGCTAAGGCGCTGAAGGCGGCCACGGCTCCCAGTTTAATGGAAGTCCGCATCCCCTCGGCGATGATGTCCGTCACCGTCCGGCCCCGCTGTTTCAGAGACGGCCCGAAGTCTAACCGCGTGACGATGTCAGAGAGATACGTGAGATACTGCTGGGAGGTGGGCTTGTCCAGGCCGTATTTTGCCTCCAAGGCGGCCTGTGCCGCCGGGGACACGGCTTTCTCCCCTACGAAGGGCCCGCCGGGGACCGCGTGCATGACGAAGAACGTCACCGTGATCACGACCCACACCGTCAGCACCGCCAGAACCATCCGCTTGAGGATATACAGCAGGGTTTTGGAGCTCATGAGTGTAACCGCCTTCTTCCTGATGAATAGAGTGTTCGCCCCGGAGAAACCCTGATTCCCGGGCCGCGCCTATTATAAAGGATTGTCCCCGTTTTTTCAAATGGCCTGTCGGGACGAAAACGGGCAGAATTCACAAGATCGTCCCCGCTATACGCACACTTTCGCCGGATTTGTGTTTCTCTGAGAAAAGAACCGGGGATGTTTTGTGCGAATGATCGAATTTTTATCGTTTTGCCTCCGGGCCTTTCCCGTGGAGAATCTCCTCAAAGCCGTCCCGGAGAATGTGGTACAGCCCCGGGGACGATTTTTGCATGGAGGGAGTTTCCACGGCTTCCAGGCCCCGCTTAGCGTACTCTCGGCGCTGTTCTAAGGTTCCGGCGCACAGGGCCAGGTAGTAGCAGATATAGCCCAGCACCTCATAGTCCCACAGCACCCCCCGCTGCTGCACCAGTTTCTCCGCCTGGGTCAGGGCGTCCTTGTAGCGGGAAAACGCGCTGCCGGTGCCGCCGGACTGCTCTAAAAGACGCCCAATCTTCTGATGCAGGGTTGCCAGGTTCAGAACGGACCGGGGATCTTTCTGGGCATTTACCAGTTTTCTCTGGATCGCGGAGCGCTTTTGCGCGGCGGCGGAGGGCTGGTCCTTCCTCCCGGCGGCGGGGCTGGAAGGCCCGGCCTTTGCTTTTTTCACCAGATCCGCGAAATTGGGGTCGTTCTGAATCCTGGGATCCTTGAGCAGTTTCCCCATGGCGGCCAGGTTTCTCCGGTAGGCGTCCAGGGCACCGTCCTTGTCCTTGATGAGCCAGCGGATCTCCCCGATCCGCTCATAGCAGGCGGACACGTTCCAGAAATCCTCCGGCTCTCCCCGGCGTTTCTCCGCCAGGGACGCCATCTGAGAGGCCCGGAGAAAGAACCGCTGCGCCGCCGCCAGTCTGCCATGGGTCCGCAGAGAATCCCCCTCCTCCAGCAGTTTCCACAGCAGGTTCTCGTCCATCATCACCGCGTCCCAGGCGTCTTTCTCCCCCATGGCGTAGAGCAGCCCCGCCACATGGAAGGCCTCATAGGCGCTCAGTTCCCGGACATCCGCCCGGAGCTGGGCGGAGAATGCCTCTCCCATGGCCCTCACGCCCTCCCGGCGGCTGGCAAACCAGGGCCCCGCCTGCTCCCGGTCCCGCAGCCACAGGGGCAGCAGCTCTGTGGCCAGGGCCACCGTGTTCCGCCCCAGGGGATCCGTTTCCAGACGTAAAAAAGGCTTCATGCGGCGGAGAAAGGCATCGTATTCCTCCGCCTCCCAGTCGCAAAGCCATTGCAGTTCATCGTCAGGCAGGGGTTCCGGGGCAGCGGAGAGCAGGCTCAAAGCGTGCTGGCAGGTATCCTCATATTCCCGTGGGTCGGAAAAGGTCCACTCAAACCAGTGGCGGAAGGCCCCATCCAGCCCCTGCGGAAAGGCGTCCGGGTTGCGCAGGGGCAGTTTTCCCGCCCCGATTTTCGCCGCCGTCAGTTCCGCGTACCAGAATACGCCGCCGCTGCGCCGGACCAGGTGTTCCAGAGCCGGGCCCCACAGGGGATCCCCCTGATACCGCCGCCCTAAGCGCTGGACGAAGCAGGCGCGGAGATCGTCCATATGCTCCCGGCCCTCCAAGGCCAGTGAGACATGGGGAACGTCCGTAAGGGGTTTGCGCACAGCGTCCACCGGCCGGGACGCGGCCAAAATTCGGATCCAGGGGGGCAGGCGGGGGGCAGACTGGGCCAGGGTTTCCGCCAGTTCCCTGTTCCCCTTCCGGGCGCTCTCGTCTATGCCGTCCAGCATAATACACATGGTTCCAGCGTCCCGGACCGGCATGGCGCTCAGGGGCCGGAGCACCAGGGCCTCAAACAATTCCCCGGCGTTCTTCCGGTCCAGCCGGCTCTCCGCGTCCAAATCGGCGTCCAGGGCCTCCCGGTAATCCGGCAGGCGGCGGGCAAGCTGGTAAACCAACGCCGTTACCACCGCCCGGGCCCCGCTGTCCGCCATGGGGCCCCGCTCACAGAAAACAGCGGCGGCCACCCGGGGGTTGTACTGGGAGAAACGGGCGGCAAAGGCGCTTTTCCCGGTGCCCGGTTCGCCGTAGAGGACGCAGAGGCTGGGCCCGCTGGGATTGTCCAGCCACTGACGCACCGCCTTGGTCAGCCACTCCCGGCCCGCAAAGGGCTTGCGGAGAAGAGAATCCGGTTTTGTCCCGTCAAGGTACAGCAGCAGGCGGTTTCGCAGGGTATCGGAACGCGAGGCGAACTTGACGGAGGCGGAAGCGTTGAGACTGCCCAGCAGTTCCTCCATCTTCTCGTCAAACCAGACCTGAAAGACCCGGGAACTCTCCGGCAGCAGATTCCGCCATGTCCGCATATCTACCGGATGCCGCCGGGGCAGAGGAAGGGGAATGTCCCTCTCGTCCACCGTCTCCAGCAGCACCGTGTGCAGATTGCCGCCGACCACATCCAAGGCAATGCCCAGTTCCTCCCGGCACACGCTGTCCCGGCGGAGGGAGTGCCGGGAGACGCAAAAGACAACCGCGTCGGTATCCCGGAGTTTTTCGGCCACGCGGCCCCGCCAGCCCCCTCCGGCATCGCTCCAGTCCTGTTCAAACCAGGGGTCGTGGCCGGCGGCCCGGAGGGCGTCGCACAGATGCTGGCAGATCTCCCGTTCGGGACTGCCAAAGGTGAGGAAGATACGCATGAGGGAATCACACTCCTTCGGGGCGGCGGATACATATCCTGTCTTTTTGCAGCGGGATGCAATGTGGCATCAGAGTTTGCACAGATTGTACCCCCAAACGGCCCCGGCGTCAATCCTGCGGACGCATAAGACCGGGGGTTTTGTCATACACTCTCTCCGAGAGCTATCTACGCGAGTAAAAAACAGGAGGGACGAAACGTGAAAAGACTGACAGCCGTCCTGTGGGCCGTGGTGCTCCTGTGGACCGGGGCCCAGGCCGTGGAGGTGTCGGCCCCCTCGGCGGTGCTCATGGAGAAGGAGACCGGGGCGGTCCTCTACGCCAAGGACGAGCATACCCCCCGGGAACCCGCCAGCGTCACAAAAATTATGACGCTGCTGCTGACGATGGAGGCCATTGACAGCGGACAGCTGTCCTATGACACGGCGATCACCACCTCCACCCACGCAAGCTCCATGGGCGGCAGCCAGATCTGGCTCCGGGAGAACGAGCAGATGACGGCGGAGGAGATGATCAAGGCGGTGTGCGTGGTGTCCGCCAACGACTGCGCTGTGGCCTTGGCGGAGCATTTGGCGGGCAGCGAGGAGGCCTTTGTGGACCGGATGAACCGCCGGGCGGCGGAACTGGGCATGGCCGACACGGTGTTCAAAAACGCCACAGGGCTTCCGGCGGTGGGGCACGTCACATCGGCCTATGACATCGCCCTCATGAGCCGGGAACTGATTCTCCGCCACCCGGACATCCGGCGGTTTACCACGGTGTGGATGGACTCCCTGCGCAACGGCACCTCCCTGCTGGTGAACACCAACAAGCTGCTGCGGACCTTCCAGGGGGCCACGGGGCTGAAAACCGGATCCACCGGGGCGGCGAAGTACTGTCTCTCGGCCACGGCAGAGCGGGACGGCATGGAACTCATTGCGGTGATTTTGAAGGGGGACACCTCCGCCCAGCGCTTTGAGGATGCCCGGACCCTGCTGGGCTACGGCTTCTCCAACTACGCCCTGTACACTCCCCAGCCGGAGGAGCCCCTGCCCACGGTTCCGGTCACCTTGGGGACGGCGGAGGAGGTGTCCCTGGTGCCGGAGGGCGGAGGAGCGCTTCTGCTGGACCGGTCCCGGATTTCGGAACTGCGCCAGGAAATAGAAGTGGACGAGGCGGCGGAGGCCCCTGTGATAGAAGGACAGCATCTGGGCACCCTGCGCCTCTACGCCGGAGAGGATCTGCTCTCGGAGATTCCCTTGACGGCGGCGGAGGCGGTGCCCCGGGTGACTTACGGGCAGATCCTCTCCCGTCTGCTGCGCACAGCGTTTTTATAACGCGCTCTATCAGATTTGCCACATTTGAGGCTGCTGGCACGGCAACCAGCGGCAAAGCGAATCGCGCACAAGCATAGAGTGATATGGCCGCAAAGCGCGTCCCACCGGGGACGCGCTTTGCCGCATTAGGAAAGCGTTTTCTGCGTCAGCTTGTAGTAGCTCCACTGCCGCCATTTCAGGATCTCACCGGACAGAGGGCTGTCCGGTTCCGCCGCCTGCACCGTGCCGTCCGGCAGCATCCACACCTCCCCCTGCACCACCGGAACCTGACGGCGCAGGTCATTCAAAAAGGCGGTCCAGGGATTGGCGTCCCGGCGGCGGGTCAGTTCCAGCAGAGCCGGCCCCAGAAAGGCGGCGGAGAGCCGTCCGTTCTCCGGAAGGTCCAAGTTTCGGACCGCTGTCGCCCAGTCCAGGACCGCCGCCGCCGCGTCGTTGGCCCAGAGGACGCAGGGGGTCTCGTAGATGGAGAAGTAGTTCTCCCGCAAGGCGTCGTCCTTGGCAATATCCATGCCCAGGGCGGCATAGGCAAGGCGGTTGTCCCCCAGATAGGGCAGGTGGTCCCCGTAGAACACCAGCACCACCGGTTCCTCCCGGGCGGCAAAATAGTCTTGCAGTTCCCCCAGCATGGCGTCCGCGTCCCGGATCCCTTCCAAATACACTTCCAGCATCCTTCTCACGGCGTCGTCCACGGTCACGGACAGGGAGACCGGGGGATATTCATATCCCTCCCCGTACTTGTTCCGGGGATAGCCCATGTGGTTCTGGATGGTGGTGGTGCAGTGGAACAGCAGTTCCCCCCGCTCCACGGCGTCCGTAAAGGCGGATTCGATGACCCCCGCCAGATAGCGGTCCGTCACCCAGCCCCCCTTCCGCTCCGGGCTCTCCATCTGATCCACGAACACCGTCTCCTCCGCCCCCAGCCAACGGTACACGTTCTCCCGGTTGTAGAACCAGTCGTCCCCGGGGTGGCAGAAGGCGGTGTGATAGTCCTCAGCGCCGAACACCCGGAACAGGCTGTCCAAGTTCCGGTTCACCGTCCGCATGGCGGAGGAGGCCCCCAGGGAGTTGGTCTGAATGCCCGTGAACACGTCAAACTCCGTGTTGGCGGTGCCTCCGGCAAACCCCGGCACCACCAGGCGCAGAGACAGGGCGTGGGGGTCCTGACGCAGGGCGTGGAGCCGGGGCAGGGGATCGTCCTCCGTGGAAAACGCGAAGGCGGGATCGTCGGAGATGTCGGAGAAGGCCTCGTCCATGACCAGCACCACATGGACAGGCGCACCGGAAGATCCCGCGGCACCGGCGGTCTGGTCCTCGTCCCACTCCCTGGCCTGGGCCCGGCTGTATCCGGCGGGCTTTTCCACCAGATATTTGGTGAACTGGTGGCAGAAGTTATAGGGGAAGCCGTTTTCGTTGAACACCACCGACAATCGGTAGGGACTGGAGGCCCCCAAACTGTCATAGACGGCCGTGGAGGACAGCACCGTCAGAACCAGCGTTGTCAGGAAAGCGAAACCCCCTGCCGCCCCCGCAAGCCGGACCGTCCAGCGGCGTCTCCGGCTGGAAAAGTCCGGCATGGTCACAAAAATCCGCCCCAGCAGGGCCAATAAGAGGCTGACGCCCAGCACCACGGCGATGACAAAAACCGGGAACTGGATGCCATAGCTCTCCGCCGCGCTGCCCGCCTCTTTCAACAGGGCGAAGTCCCGGGGAAAGAGGGGCTCGTCCCGGACCTGGATCTTGATCCGGTTGACCACGGACAGCAGTCCCCAGATCAGGCTGGCCGCCGCCGCGCCGTCAAAGAGGTTTCCAAAGAGAAACCCCAAAACCAGCAGGGACAGGCCCACCGGCAGGGCGTTCAGCAGGATCAAAACAGGCTTTTCAAAGAGAAAAATGGCCGCCACGTCCCGCAGACGGTTGGGCTGGCACCACAGGGCCAAAACGGTCACAAATCCCCCCAGTATCAGGGCCAGCAGGGCCGTAAACGGCAGGGGCAGGGTGCGTTTGGGGATGCGCTTCAAGGGATCCCTCCTTCCTGAGAAAACAAAAACCTCCCCCATTATAAGGGATTCCCGGGAAAACGCAAGGGCAAATCCCGATTTCGGCGGCGTTTTCACGGATTCCTGCGCCCTTTGGCTTGCAAGGCGGACCGGGGTTTGCTATAATAGCCCCTGCAAAAAGCGCCAGATTACCGAAACGTCACCGAAACGAGGGATACCATGAACCAAAAAGAAGTCAACGAACTGCGCCGCCGGTTCCGGCCGGAGAAAAGCGCCATCAGCAAGATTTACGGCTGCTACGTCAACAACAGCCGGGAGATCGTGTCCTATTTAGATACGCCGTTGGGCCTTTTGCCGGAGGAAGAGGTGGAGATGTACCTGGGACGGCTGAAAAAGTCCCTCAGCGGCGCTTTAGGGAAAAATCTCATCGACGTGGTGTTCTCCACCCGGCAGGTCATGGACAGCGAGGAACACCGCCTGCTCTCCACCTTGCGGGAGTCCCAGCTCCAAAACGGAGAGGCCCGGGAGGCCTTCTACCGGAAAGTCATCGACAGCCTTGACATGGGGGACCAGGGCTATCTCATCCTCTTAGCCCATGACAGCTACGACGTGCCCCGGCGGGGGAAGGACGGCGAAAACCGCCGGGAGGAATCCGAGGAGGTCTTTTCCTACATCGTCTGCGCCATCTGTCCTGTCAAGGAGGCGGCCTACGCCCTGCGCTACTTCCACGATGCCAACGAGTTCCACGGCAGTTCCCCCGGACAGGTGGTTACCACCACCGCCTTAGGGTTCCTGTTCCCTGCCTTCGACAACCGGGCCGCCAACATCTACAACGCCCTGTACTATGCCCAGAAGCCCGGAGAACTGCACCAGGAGCTTATCGACGCCCTCTTTTGCACCGATGCCCCCCTCATGTCGGCGGCGGAGCAGCGGGAGGCCTTCCACAACGTCTTGCAGGAGACCTTGGAGGGAGAGTGCGGCTATGAGGTGCTGCAAACCGTCCACGAGCAGCTGCGGGAGCGCATTGAGGGCCACCGGGAGGCCCGGGATCCGGAGCCTCTGGGCCTGACCCCCCGGGAGATGTGCGATATTTTGGAGAGCGGCGGCGTCCCGGCGGAACGGCTGGAGGCCTTTGAGCGCTCCTGTGAGGACCACTTCGGCGGCAGCGCCCTGTTAAGCCCCATCAATTTGATTGACGCGAAAAAGTTTGAGATCGTCACCCCGGAGGCCAAGATCCTGGTGGACCCCTCCTGCAGTTACATGGTGGAGACCCGGGTGATTGACGGGCGGAAATACTTCCTGATTCCGGCGGACCACGACGTGGAGGTCAACGGCGTGCCGGTCCGGGCGGCGGCGTCCGTATCGGAGAAGTCCACGGAGGCGGTGGTGGAGGCGGGAGATTCTGCCGACGATCCGGCGGAAGCGGACAGCGATACCCCGCCCTGGGAGTGATAGAAACGATTTCCCCTTTACATTTCCGCGCCCTGTCCGGCAAACCGCCGGACAGGGCGCGTGTCTCCGTTTATCCTTCCAGCTCCGGCACTTTCCGCACCGTGGCGTCTACGCAAAAGTACAGAAACGATCCGGCGGCCAGGAGTGCTCCGTCCTCCGCCGTGACAGACACTTCCACCAGACACGAGTGCCGCCCCCGGTGGCGCACTTCCCCCACGCCAGTCAAAAGCCCCTCCGTCCGGTTGGCTAAAAAGTGCATGGTGCTGTCCTGAGTGACGTAAGATCTGCCGTCCGTATGGGCCGCCAAGCCCGCCACATCGTCGGCAATGGTGTAAATCGCCCCGCCGTGGGCCAGACCGTAGGGATTCCGGCTCTCCGGCCGGATCCGCAGAACGCACACCGCCCGGTCCGGACGGATCTCCTTCAGTTCCACAAAATTGTGCTCCATAAACGCATTGGGCTGTTTCCGCTCCCACATCGTCATCCCTCCTGACAGTATTTTAGAGTATCACATTTCCGGCGGGATTTCCACATTTTTTCCGCAACCACGCCGCAAAGATCCGGAAAAACCGGGCAAAATAGGAGGAAAAGACGCAAAGGGGATGGAGATCCCATGGGAAAACGAGAACTGCCGGCTCTGCTGGCCCTGGGGGCAGTGATTCTGATCGGGGCGCTTTGGGGGCATGGGACCGGAATTCCGGCGGACGCCCCCGCGGCGATTCCGGACCAGACGAAGCGCTATGTGGCGCTGACCTTTGACGACGGCCCCCATCCGGGCACCACGGACAAGCTCTTAGACGGGCTGTTGGAGCGGAATGTGAAGGCCACCTTCTTTCTGGTCGGGGAGGAGGCGGCGTCCAACCGGGAACTGGTCCAGCGCATGGGCCGGGAGGGGCATCAGGTGGGGAACCACACCTGGAGCCACCGGCGTCTGGACGCCCTGCCGGAGGAGGAGATCGTCCAGGAAGTGGGCAAGACAGACGCCCTCTTCCGCTCCCTCCTGGGAGACGGAGACTACTGGCTCCGTCCCCCCTATGGGGCCGTCCGCCCCGGCACGGAGGGGCTTTTTCATGTGCCCCTGGTAAAGTGGTCCGTAGACCCCCGGGACTGGGAGAGCCGGAACACCCAAAATGTGGTCCGGGCGGTCCGGGAGGCCGTAGAGCCCAACAGTATCATTCTCCTTCACGACATCTATCCCACCTCCGTGGAGGCGGCCCTGCTTCTCATTGACGCCCTGCACGGGGAGGGGTACGAATTCCTGACGGTGGAGGAGATGTTCCGCCGCAACGGCATTACGCCGGAACAGGGTGTGCTGTACCGGAACGGGAACCCGTGAGAAAAAAACAAACACCCCTCCGGCGTTTGCCGGAGGGGTGTTTCTGTTGGATCATCAGCCCAGGATCAGCAGCAGCAGGGTCAGAATCAGAAAGACCGCGCCGATCCACTTGGTGGCCCGGGCCAGCTTGGCGTCCCAGGTACGGGCCTTGTTCTTGGCCAGGAAGGAGTCCGCCACGCCGCCAATGGCTCCGGACAGCCCTGCGCTCTTGCCGGATTGAAGCAGCACCACCGCGATGACCGCTAAGCCGCACAGAAGCTGCAAAATCGTGATAAACAGTGTCATGAAACCAAACCTCCGTCTTTTGTCCGCCGAAGGGCGGAACCCTTACGGCGCTTGTCGTTTTCCGTATTTTCGGAGTATACCACACTCCATGGCCCATTGCAAGGGCGGGATTGGATTTTTCTCTCCGAAAGCCTTACTCTCCGTCCTCACCCCAGAGGCTGTTCCACCAGTCGGTGTCACCGCCGCTGGTTTCGCCGCCGGAACTGGTGCCTCCGCCGGATTCCCCGCCGGTACTACCGCCGCTGGATTCTCCGCCGGAACTGGTACCCCCGCCGGATTCTCCGTTGGAAGTTCCGCCGCTGGATTCGCCGCCAGTACCGCCTCCAGTAGAGGGCGGCGTCACAGGTTCCGCGGTGTGCTCCTGGGGCGGTTCCGCAGGCGTGGAAGTGGAGCCGCCGCCGGAGGGCGTGTTGTCCCGGGGAACCGTGGGATCGTTGATCTCCGGGTCATAGTTGGGATCCCAGGTACTGGGGGTGGTAGGCGTGGTGGGGGTCGTAGGCGTAGTCGGCTGGGGCGTCACCGGCGTGACGGGCGTGGTGGGCGTTGTGGGCTCCGTAGGCGTGGTGGGCTGCTCGGGTTCCGTGACAGCGGGGGTGGGGGGCTCAGAATTGCCGGAGCCTCCGCCGTGGACCGGACAGCGCCCGCTGAGGGCCGACACCCGGTAGCCGCCGTCCGCGGCGTAAATGCCGGATCCATAGCTCTCCCGTTTGAAGCTCAAAAGTCCCACAGAAGTGGTCCGGGAGGAGGGACAGCTCTTGGTGGCAATGACGTGGCCGCTGCTGCAATACTTCCGCCAGACGTGGAGATCGCATTTTTCCTCCGGTCCCGTGCCGGCCTCTACCTCCACGCTGATGACCCGGCTGCCCCGCAGGTCCGCCCGGCAGGCGTCGGACACCCGCTTGCCGCTGTCCTGACAGACGTAGATCGTCTCTAAGCCCGCCTCCGGTTTATAAAACTCCTTATCCGGCAAATCCCTGTGGATCTCCTCCATGACCTTCTTCCACATGGTAATGGCGGGGTTGCCGGAGTAATTGATCCGGGCGTTGTACTTGTATCCGGTCCACACCGCCGCCACATAGTAAGGGGTGTAGCCCACGAAGTAGCGGTCGTAGTTGTCGCTGGTGGTGCCGGTCTTTCCGGCGATGTGCATTCCGCTGAACTTGGCGGAGGTTCCAGTGCCGGACTCCACCACACTTTCCAGCATATCCGTCATCAGATAGGCGGTGGTCTCCTTCATCGCCACGTTGCTGTTGCCCGTGTTTTCCAGAACGGAACTGCCCGACGCATCCAGTACCCGGATATAGGTCCGGGGCCGGTTATAGATGCCGTTGTTGGCAATGGCCCCGTAGGCCCCCGCCATCTCCACGGTGGTCAGGCCGTAGCTCAGCCCCCCCATGCCCAGGGAGGACAGGTTCAGGTCGTTGACGGCCCCAGTTTTCACCAAGTTCAAGTGGAGTTTATTGGTGGCGAACTCAAAGGAGTTCTCTACCCCCAGGGCTTGCAGGGTCTGCACGGCGATGGTATTGATGGACCTCCGGACGCCGGTTTTGATGTTGGTCCAGCCCCCATAGCCCGCCGGGGAGTTTTTGGGCCAGGCGTTGCCGTTGAGCTTCATGACGGGGTAGTCGTCAAAGCTGGTGGCGGGGGTAACGGCCCCGGCGTCCAGGGCGGGGGAGTACACCGTCAGAGGCTTAATGGCGGAGCCCACCTGCCGGGGGACGGTGGCGAAACTGAGAACCCGATCCCCGTCCTTCTCCCCCATGTCCCCCACAATGGCTACAATATCGCCGTTAGCAGGATCTAAAATCGTAATGGCGGAGCGGATCAACTGGCCGTCCCGGCTCTTGAGGTCTAAGTTTTTCCGGTTTTTGTAGACGTTCTCCGCAATCGTCTGGATCTTGGGATCCAGGGTGGTGTAGATCCGGTAGCCCTTGTTGTAGATCCAGAGGTCCGCCGTCTCCTTGGGGATGCCGTAGTGGCTGACGAGATCGTTGGCCACGTCTTCAAATACCTGATCCATGAACCAGGAGTTGTACTCCTGCTTCCCGTTCTCCTCCTCTTCCATGTCGCTGGCGGTGCCGGTACGCTCGATGAAGTGGAGTTCCTCCGCCTTCGCCGCCAGATACTCCGACTGGGTCAGGTATTCCAGCCCCACCTCCGGGTCCCACATCCGGCGCAGAATCATCTCCTGTCGCTCTTTGTTCAGCTCCCGGGGAGTTTTCACCGTGACGGTGCCGTCGTCATTTTTCACGTTGATTTTGATGTCGTACATGGGGCCGTACATGGAGGGGTTGTTGGTAATGGCCACAATGGAGGCGCACTCCGCCACGGACAGCTCCGACACGTCCTTGCCGAAATAATACTGCGCCGCCGTCTGGACGCCGTAGCAGCCCATGCCGAAATAGATGGTGTTCAGGTACAGCTCCAGGATCTCCTGTTTGCTGTGCTCCTTCTCGAATTCCATGGCCCGGAAGATCTCCCGGACCTTCCGGCTGACGTAGGGCTTGTTGTCCTGCGTCATATTCTTCAAGAGCTGCTGGGTGATGGTGGAGCCGCCAAAGGTGTCCCGCATACTGATGAGCATATTCAGTACCGCGCCGCCGGTGCGGAACCAGTCCACGCCCTCGTGCTCAAAGAACCGGTGGTCCTCAATGGCCACGGTGGCCTCCCACAGGGCGTCGGGAATCTGGTTGTAGTCCACCAGAATCCGGTTGTACCTGCCGTGGAGGACCTTGTACTCCACCCAGCCGTCATTCTCCGCCACGTCATCATCGTGGTAGTAGATGATGGAGCTCTGGTCCAGGGTGTAGTCATCCGGGTCCACGTGCAGGGTGGGCGTCAGGGTGGTCTGGACCCATGTCATGAAGATGGCACCGAAAATCGCCGCCGAGCAGACGCCTACCAGCGCCAGCGTGCCGATCACAAAGAAAATCCTGCCCAGGACCCAGCCAATGGCCCGCAGGGGTCCCAGCCCTTTCTCCGGACGGGATGTGTTCTGTTCCTCCACAGGGAGCACCTCCTTTTCCCTTCCCGCCTGACCGCGTACTTTTCGCGGAAGCCGGAAAGGGGAACCGCCGGCACAACGGCCGGAAACCATGCGAAACCGTTTGATTTGCAACCAATTTTTATATTGTATCGAATTTTCTTCCGGCTGTCAAGGCAAAAAAAGTGAAAAACACGGCCTGAAAGTGCGGAAATTTCCGGTTTTTCCAGGGATCCCCCGGGGATTTCCCGCCCGAAACAGACAAGATTTTTGTCTTTTTTACATATTTTGCCCTTGCAATTCCAAAAGCTTTCTGGTAATATAGCATAACAAATCTACAGGCCGCCCGGTTGGGGGCAGCGGAAGGGAGCGCCGCCCATGGGGGAGGAATTTGGCCCGACTTTTATTACGGTGACGGATGAGGACGGGCAGGAGATTGTTCTGGAATTTATTGACACTTTGGAATATGAGGGCGCGGTATATCAGGCGTTTTTCCCAGCGGAAGTGGAGGGCGAGGAAGAGGACCCGGACACGGGACTGGTGATTTTGAAGGTGATCCATGAGGACGGAGAGGACCTGCTCTCCACGCCGGACTCCGATGAGGAACTGGAAGCCGTGTATGACCGCTTTATGGAGCAGATCTTAGAGGGTGACGAGGAATAGAATCTGGAAACCAAAAGTTGCCGAGACGCCAGCTTATAAGGATAGCAGAACTTTTAGAATGCGCTTTTATCCAGCGTAAGCCAGGATAACGCCAAAAGCTGCCGAGACGCCAGCTTAATGTTTAGCAGTCACTTATAGAACGCGCTAAAAAATTGCCCTGCGGGGTGCGTGACGGGCCTTTTTTTAACCCACATTTCGTTATACGGGATGCCCTTACTCGGGGCGTGGATCGCAGGCCTCCCGGCGAAAGCCGGATGTTGGAAGCGGCGAAGCGCACCGGAAGCAACCCACCTGTCCTTGAATGGTGCAGGTTATAACGAGGTCCGCACGGCTTCTGCGGGGCAGTTTTTCTCTTAAATTTTTCTCTATAAATGGCGAACCGCGCTTTCCTTTTCGGAAGGCGCGGTTCGTATTTTTTACAGGCCGTTTTTTACAGATTGATCTCCACCGTCTCCCCGCTGGCGTCTTGCAGCAGAGGCTCCACGGACCGCAAAAAGGCGTCCACCTGCTCCGGACAGCGGCCAATGTACCGGGCCGGATCCATAAGGGCTTCCAGTTCCGAACGCTCCATGCCAAACTCCGGGGCCAGACGTTCCAAAAGATCGCAGGGTTCCCCCCGGCGCATCCGGGCCGTGGCCTCCATGGACTGGGTACGGATGATCTCATGGAGTTTCTGTCGGTCCCCGCCCCGCTTGACCCCCTCCATCATCAGATTCTCCGTGGCGATGAAGGGCAGATAGTCCCGGCAGGCCCGGTCCACCATGGCCTCGTTTACCCGCAGGCCGTCGGTGACGTTGCGGCACAGCCGCAGCACCGCGTCCGCGCAGAGAAAGCCCTCAGGGAGAGAGATCCGGCGGTTGGCGGAGTCGTCCAGGGTCCGCTCCAGCCACTGGACCGCGGCGGTCAAGGGTGCGTTCATGGCGTCCGCCATGAGATACCGGGACAGGGAACAGATCCGCTCACAGCGCATGGGATTGCGCTTGTAGGCCATGGCGGAGGAGCCGATCTGGTGCTTTTCAAAGGGTTCTTCCAGCTGCCGGTCGTGCTGTAAGAGCCGGATATCCCCCGCCATCCGGTAGGCGCTCTGGGCAATGGCGGACAGGGCGTTGAGAATCCGGCTGTCCAGCTTCCGGGGATAGGTCTGGCCGCACACGGGGACACACTCCGAAAACCCGAAGGCATCCGCCAGACGGCGGTTCATTGCGTCGATCTTCTCCCCGTCCCCCTGGAACAGTTCCATGAAACTGGCCTCCGTGCCCGTGGTGCCCCGGCAGCCCAGGAACTTCATGTGATCGACAACGAAGTCCAGTTCTTCCAGGTCACTTAAAAAGTCCTGCATCCACAGCGTGGCCCGCTTCCCCACGGTCACCAGCTGGGCGGGCTGGTAATGGGTATAGCCCAGGGTGGGAGTGGCCCGGTAGGTCCGGGCAAACTCTGACAGGTTCTTCACCACCGCCAGCAGTTCCCCCCGGAGATACCGCAGTCCCTCCCGGTAGAGGATCAGGTCCGCGTTGTCCGTCACATAGCAGCTGGTGGCCCCTAAGTGGAGGATCCCGGCGGCGGAGGGGGCCGCCAAACCGTAGGCGTACACATGGGCCATGACATCGTGGCGGACCTCCCGCTCCCGGGCGGCGGCCAGGTCAAAGTCGATGTCCTCCACCCGGTCCTCCAAATCCGCCACCTGCTGGGGCGTGATGGGCAGGCCCAGTTCCATCTCCGCCCGGGCCAACTCCACCCACAGCTTCCGCCATGTCAGGATCCGGCGGCGGTGGGAGAACAGTTCCAGCATAAACTCCGAGGCGTACCGGGAGGACAGGGGGGATTCATAGCGGTTCATAGACATGGAAAGCGCTCCCTTCTCTCTGACTGGAATTCACGTTACCGCAGAATAATGGCGTCCCGCTCCGGGCCTACGGACACGTAGCCGATGGGACAGCCCAGAGCGGTTTCCAGATACTCCACGTACTTCCGGGCCGCCTGGGGCAGGTCCTTCCACGTCCGTACCCCGGAGACATCGCACTGCCAGCCCTCCAATACTTCTTCCACCGGCTCCGCCTCATCCAGCAGGGCCGGGAAGGGGAACTCCTCCGTCTCCCGCCCCCGGATCCGGTAGCGGGCACACACGGGGATCTCCTCCATGTATCCCAGCACGTCCAGTTTCGTCAGGGCAAGAGTGGTGGCTCCCTGGACCCGGACGCCGTAGCGGGTAGCGGGCAGGTCAATAGGCCCCACCCGCCGGGGACGCCCGGTCTTGGCCCCGTACTCTGCCCCGGCGGACCGGAGACGCTCCGCCCGCTCCCCGAACCATTCGCACACAAAGGGCCCCTCCCCCACGCAGGTGGAGTAGGCCTTCACCACCCCCACCACGGTGTCGATTTTCGCCGACGGCAGACCGGACCCCACCGGCGCGTAGGACGCCAGGGCGTTGGAGGAGGTGGTGTAGGGATGGATGCCGTAGTCCAAATCCCGCAGAGCCCCCAGCTGGGCCTCAAAGAGAATCCGTTTGCCCTTCTCCGCCGCGTCCCGCAGAAACGCGGCGGCGTCGCACACGTAAGGCTTGATCTTCTCCCCATAGGTGCCGAACCAGTCCAGCAGTTCCTCTATGGAGTATCCTTTCGCTCCGTAGACCTGCCGGAGGGTCAGGTTTTTCCACTCCAAAAGGTCTGTTAGATGGACTTTCAGCCGGTCCGGATAAAATAGTTCCCCCGCCAAGATGGTCTTTTTCTGGTACTTGTCGGCGTAAAAGGGGGCGATGCCCTGACGGGTGGAGCCGAACTTCTTATCTTTCAGCCGGGTTTCCTCTAAGGCGTCCAGTTCCCGGTGCCAGGGCAGCAGCAGCGACGCCCGTTCGCTGATTTTCAGGGCCTCCGGCGTCACCTCTACCCCTTTGGACCTTACATCTTTCAGCTCGGTCCAAAGGTTCTCGCAGTCCAGGGCCACGCCGTTGCCCAGCACGTTGACCACGCCTTCCCGGAAGATGCCGGAGGGCAGCAGGTGCAATGCGAACTTGCCCCGGTCGTTGACCACGGTGTGTCCCGCGTTGCCGCCGCCCTGGTAGCGCACTACCACGTCATACTTTTCCGTCAGCAGGTCCACCATGCGGCCCTTGCCCTCGTCGCCCCAGTTGATGCCCACAATCGCGCAGTTTGCCATACTGAAAGCCTCCATGTCTTTTCCGCCCCCGTCAGGGAGCCGGTGTACAGAAATCCATGAGAAAATCCCGCTTTCCAAACGGGAGAGAATGTGCTATAATGCGGTATCTTTTTGCAATCGGAGGGAGAAACCGATGGAAACGGGAAGAATCGGGTTCGACAACGAGGGGTATATCGCCGCGCAGTCGGAACAGATCCGCAAGCGGATCGAACAGTTCGGGGGAAAACTGTACTTGGAAGTGGGCGGCAAGCTCTTTGACGATTACCACGCCGCCCGGGTGCTGCCGGGCTTCCAGCCGGACAGCAAGCTCCGCCTTCTGCGCCAGCTCCGGGAGGACGCGGAGATCATCGTGGCCATCAACGCGGCGGACATCGAGAAGAACAAGGTCCGGGGGGACCTGGGCATCACCTATGACGACGACGTACTGCGGCTCATCGACCAGTTCCGCTCCCAGGACCTGTATGTCAGCAGCGTGGTGGTGACCCGCTATCAGGGCCAGAGCGCGGCGGGGGCCTTTCTGCGCCGCCTGTCGGCCCTGGGGATCCGGTGCTACCGCCACTACCCCATCGCGGGCTACCCCTCCGACGTGGCCCACGTGGTCAGCGACGAGGGGCTGGGCCGCAACGAGTACATCGAGACTTCCCGCTCTCTGGTGGTGGTCACCGCCCCGGGGCCCGGCAGCGGCAAAATGGCCACTTGTATCTCTCAGCTCTACCATGACTACCGCCGGGGCATTACCGCCGGATACGCCAAGTTTGAGACTTTCCCCATCTGGGACCTGCCTCTGAAACACCCGGTCAATCTGGCCTATGAGGCCGCCACGGCGGATTTGGACGACGTGAATATGATCGATCCCTTCCACCTGGAAGCCTATGGGAAGACGGCGGTGAACTATAACCGGGATGTGGAGACCTTCCCGGTCCTCAGCGCCATCTTCCAGCGCATCCAGGGGGAGTCCCCCTACAAGTCCCCCACGGACATGGGGGTGAACCTGGTGGGACGGTACATCACCGATGACGCCGTGTGCCGGGACGCGGCGCGGCGGGAGATCCTCCGGCGGTACTACGCCGCCTGTGTGGACCGGGCCCAGGGCGGTCCGGAGGAACCGGTGCGCCGTCTGGAACTCATCATGGGCCGGGGAGAGGTGACGGCGGAGGTCAACCCCGCCGTGTCCGCCGCCCTGCTGAAAGCGGAGACCACCGGCGCTCCCGCCGGGGCCATGGTCCTGCCGGACGGCCGGGTGGTGACGGGCAAGACCTCAGACAACCTGGGAGCCGCCTCCGCCCTCCTTCTCAACGCCCTGAAAGCCGTGGGGGGCATCAACGACGAGTTGGAGCTCATTACCGTCCAGGTGCTGGAACCGGTGTGCCGTCTGAAAACCCGGTACATGGGCCACCGGAACCCCCGGCTCCATACGGACGAGGTGCTGCTGGCCCTGGCCATCTCCGCCCTGACCAACCCTCTGGCGGACCTGGCTCAGAGGCAGCTTCCCAAACTCCTGGGGGCCGACGCCCACTTTACCGTGATTCTCAGCGGAGAGGATGTCCATCTCCTGCGGAGTTTGGGCGTCAACGTCACCTGTGAGCCGGTGTATGAGACGAAGCGGCTGTACCACAAATAATCCCCGCAAGTCCGATTTGCGCACGCCCGCGCACACCAAAGTTCCGGACCGCCCCGGCGGTCCGGAACTTTTTTAGCTGAGCGGTTGGCCCCCTCATCCACCGCTTCCGGCGGTCCCCCTTCCCCCTGCGGGGGAAGGGGGCGCGAAGCGCCGGATGAGGGGGGATCTTACGCCAACCGTTCAAGTAGAACTTTTTTAGCGCCTAATGCGTGGGTTAGTTGAATCGCCTTAAAGCGTCCGCAATGCGTCCACCAGGGCGGTTTTCCCCTCGGTCCTGGCGTCCTTCCTCTTAATCACTTTCGCGGGACTGCCCGCCACTACGGCGTTGGGGGGCACATCCTCAATCACCACGGCTCCGGCGGCCACCACAGCCCCCGCGCCTACCCGGACGCCCTCAATCACCACGGCGTTGGCTCCAATGAGAACCCCGTCCTCAATCACCACGGGGACGGCGGAGGCAGGCTCTACCACTCCCGCCAGCACCGCTCCGGCCCCTACGTGGCACCGCTCTCCCACCGTGGCCCGGCCGCCCAGCACCGCGCCCATGTCGATCATGGTGCCCGCGCCGACAGACGCGCCAATGTTGATCACCGCGCCCATCATAATCACCGCCCCCTGGCCGATGTGGACCTTCTCCCGGATCACGGCTCCCGGCTCAATGCGGGCGGGGATCTCCTTCCAGTCCAGCAGGGGAACGCCGGAGTTGCGGCGGTCGTTCTCCACCACGCAGTCCCGGATACGGTCCCGGCTGGCCTCCAAAATGGGCCCCAGTTCGGTCCAGTCCCCAAACACCGTGCAGCTGCGCACACCGTCCTGTTCCCCGCCGAAAAAGACCTTGGCGCTCCCAAAGTCCACCGGACCCGTCAGGTTCAGCCACACCCGCACCGGCGTCTTCTTCTCCGAGTTGGCGATATAGTCGATAATCGCCTGGGCGTTCATCTCCCCATCCATACGCGCATTCCTCCGTCACGCTCCAAAGAGTATCGTCTGCAAATCGTAAAGCCCCTTGGGCTTTCCCGGCAGCAGCCGGGCCATATGCAAAGCGCCGTTGACAAAGATCCGGCGGCTGGCCGCCCGGTGGGTGAACGCGATCTCCTCGTCCGGGCCAAAGAAGTGGACGCTGTGGGTGCCCGCCTCCGTGCCGCCCCGCAGAGAGTGGACGCCTACCTCCCGGGGCGTCCGCTTCCCCACCATGCCCTGGCGTCCGTACACCGGCGTCAGGGTTCCGGCGGGATCCACCGCCTGTAAAAGCAGGTTCGCCGTGCCGCTGGGGGCGTCCTCCTTCTGGTTGTGATGGGTCTCCGTGATCTCCACGTCGTAGTCCTCCCCCAGCACCGGGGCAATCTCCCGCAGAGCCCGGTACAGCACGGCAATGCCCAGGGAGTAGTTGGCGCTCCACAGCACCGGGGCGTAGGCTCCTAAACTCTCCAAGGTCCGCCGCTCCGCCTCCCCTAAGCCTGTGGTGCCGGAGAGCAGGGGAGTTCCGGTCCGGCGCACATAGTCCGCGATGTGGGACATAGCCGCGGGACGGGAGAAGTCCATGATCACGTCTCCAACCCTGCCCAGGCGGGACAGGCCGTCGATGTCCAATCCGTCAAAGGACGCGGCGATCCGGTCCCCCGCCGCCTCCGCCGTCTCCTGAATGCTTTGGCCCATGCGGCCCCGGCCGATTAAGAGAATGTTCATACCAGTCCCTCATCCCGCAGGGTGGTCCAAAGGTCAATGCGGTGTTCCTCGCTCATGCCGCACAGGGGCAGGCGCAGAGTGCCCGTGTCCAGGCCCATCATGGCCAGGGCGCTCTTGACAGGAATCGGATTCACCTCCATAAAGAGATCGTTCATCAGCCCCAGGTACTTCAAATGTTTTTGCAGGGCCTGTTCCCGCCGCCCCTCCAGCCAGTCCGCCACGATCTCGTGGCATACCCGGGGGCAGACGTTGGCAAAGACGGAGATGACGCCGCTGCCGCCGATGGAGAGCAGGGGAATCGTAATATCGTCATTGCCAGACCACAGGGCGAAGTCCGGACCGATGCAGTGGGCAATCTTCATGGCGTAGCCCATGTCCCCGGAGGCCTCCTTGATTCCGGCGATCCGGGGGTGGCGGCTGAGCTGCTCCACCACGGACACGGGAATGGAACAGCCCGTCCGGCCCGGCACATTGTAGAGGATGCAGGGGATCTCCACCGCGTCCGCCGCCTCCACAAAGTGGCGGTACATCCCCTCGGGATTGGCCTTGTTATAGTAGGGCGTAATGAGCAGCAGGGCGTCGGCCCCCATGTCCTGGTAGCGCAGGCTCATCTCCTTCTGGGTGGCGGTGCAGTTGGACCCGCTGCCCACGATCACCGGCACCCGGCCGTTCACCACTTTGATGGTGTGGGCCACCACGGAGGCGTCCTCCTCGTGGGTCATGGTGGGATACTCTCCCGTAGTGCCCAGAACCAGGATGCCGTCGGTCCCTTCGGCGATCTGGCGCTCTAACTGGGCGGTAAGGTTGTCAAAGTGGACGCTCCCGTCCTCCCGGAAGGGCGTCACCATGGCCACAACGGAACCCTTTAAGCCGTCAAATTTCATACGGATTTCCCCTCTTTCGTTTCTCAGCCTGTCTCCGGCCTCATATCATCCAATCAAAAGAGCGCGAAAAAAGCCGACGGAGCGGCGTCCCCCGGCTGCGTCCGGGCGCACTGCCCGGCGGCAAACGGATAGCGCCCCCGCGGTCCTCTCCCGCGGACAGTCCCCCGGGTGTTCCCCGGAGGCCCATCCCATGCCCGCGCCCGGACATGAAATTCGGCGGAATTGCCCCGCCTCCGTTTCCCGCCCGCCGGCTCCCGGAGGTTCATCGCTTCCGCGCCTCTATCGCATTGCCCACATCATAACACGTTCCGTCCCGCCGCGCAAGGCTTTTTTCCCTTCCTACGGGGGGAAAGGCGAAAAAAATTTTCTCCCGCTGTGGACTTGCCGGGGAAACTGTGGTAAAATGATTGTTACACTTTTGTGAATCCGTGAAAACGCGTGAGAGAGGGGGAACGCCTGTGGCAGCGGAGCGGATGTATGAGCTGGCGTTTCAGTACAAGAAAACGAAGCTGTGGAAGAAACTGTATGACAGCCAGGTGTTTGCGGTCCGGCTTCCGGACGGGGAGATGGGCTATTGCAGCGTCATGGGAATGCTGGGAGAGCATTTGGCCTTAGCGGTCTATATCGGGGACCGGGGATACCAGAGCTACCGGAAGATCGCGTTTTCCGGGATGGAGCCGATGGATCCGGAGGACGCCGCCGGGTATCCGGAGTGGCTCATGGCCCAGGACTGTCTCCAATGCACCTTTGAGAGCCGGGAGTTTATGCGGGAAGAGGATTTAGAGGAGGTCCGGCGCTATGCCAAGGCCCACAAGCTCACCCTGCGGGGCCCCAACGCCTTCCCCCAGTTCAGCAAGTTTGTGCCCAACCGGTACCCCTGGACCTTTGAGACGGAACTGGACGAAAACCGGATTTGTGAGGCCCTGGAAGCCGCCATTTTCCTCTCCGAGGCCCTGAAAAACCGCACCCCCTATGCCCTGGGCCTCTATGAAGTGGAGGAGGACACGGAGACCGTGCCGCTTTTGGAGCGCTCCGGAGACACCTTCCGCCTGGACACCACCCCCCTGCCGCCGGAAGACGAGATCCCCTGTCCCGCGCCGGATCCCGTGGAGCCGGAGATGGCGGAACGGGTGCGGGCATTGAAAAAGAAGGGCATTCTGGAATGCGGCATCGTGCGGATCCCGGAACCGGTGCAGAGTTCCCCGGATTCTCCGCCCTGGTTCCCGCTGCTGCTGCTGTGCGTCAACAGCCGCTCCGGTATGGCCACGCCGGTGCCCCCGGCGAACCATTTTGAGGAGCGGCCCACCACCCTGCGGAATAACTTCCTGGAAATGCTGCTGGAAACCAAGTCCTGCCCCAAGGCGGTGAAAGTGGCGGATCAGGAGACCCGGGCGCTGTTGGAGGACTTTTGCACCCAGTGCGGGGTGCTGCTCAGCGTCAGCGCCAATCTGCCGGGGTTTCAGTCCGCCCGGGACATCCTGCTGGACAATGTCATGAACCGCGGTGACGACGAGGATGACGAGGACGATCTGGACGACGAGTTGGATGAGGAGGATCAGATCGCCCAGATACTGGACAATCTCATGGACCTGCCGGATTACGCCCTCAAGTCCCTGCCCCGGGAGATGGTGGGCTTTCTGCTCCACGCCCCCGGAGTGGAGGTACCGGAGGAACTGGCCCGCAGGCTCCGGCGGCTCTTTAAGATGTAAGCCATGAGAGACGGAACACGCGGCGTCATCAGGCGCTTCGCCCTGGCCTGTACCCTGATTTTAATTCTGTCCGGCTGCGGCGGCAGCGGCTCCCAGCCCCAGACGGACGACTTCTTCTCCATGGACACCTTCATGCGCTTCCAGGTCTACGGCTCCAAGTCCGCTCTGGACGGAGCCCGGGCGGTGGTGGAGGATCTGGCCTCCCGGGCCTCCGCCACGGACCCGGACAGCGAGGTTTACCGGCTGAACCGGGACGGGGAGGCGGAACTGAGCGGGGAGACCGCCGCCCTGTTGTCCCGGGCTATAGAACTGTGCCGCCTGACGGAGGGCGCGGTGGATATCTCCATCTATCCGGCGGTGCGGGCCTGGGGGTTCCCGACGGATGAGTACCGGATCCCCAGTTTCGACGAGACGGATCAGCTCTCAGATCTGGTGGACTATACGAAAGTCCGTTTAGACGGCCTGTCCGCCTCCCTGCCCCGGGACATGAGCATCGACCTGGGGGCCATAGCCAAGGGCTACGCCGGACGGGAAGCGGCGGCGAATCTGCGAAACCATGGGGTCCAGTCCGCCCTGCTGGATATGGGGGGCAACATCCAGACCGTGGGGGCAAAGCCCGACGGCTCCCCCTGGCGGGTGGCGGTGCAGGACCCCTCCTCCGAGGGATACGCCGGGATTTTGGAGATCCGGGATCTGGCGGCGGTGACCTCCGGGGGCTACCAGCGCTATTTCACCGGTGAGGACGGCCGGATCTACTGGCACATCTTAGACCCGGAGACCTGCCGTCCCGCCCGGGCGGGGCTGCTGTCCGTGACCATCGTGGCGGAGGACGGGAGCCTGTGCGACGCCCTGTCCACGGCCCTGTTCGTCATGGGGCCGGACCGGGCGGAGAAGTTCTGGCGGCGGCACGGGGGCTTTGGCATGGTGCTGGTGACGGAGGAGGGAGAGGTCCTGTCCACGCCGGATCTGGCCTTTGAACCCATGGAGGGCACTTCCTACCAGTACCGGGTATTGGACCAGCGGTAACAATCCTTGTGAACGATCAGATTTCCCGTCGGTTGCCGTGTCAGCGGCCTGCAATGTGGCAAATCTGAAAGAGCACGAGTAAAAATTCCCCGGGCTTTCGTGCGTCGAAAGCCCGGGGATTGCTTCTTTCTTAGAGGATGTCATACAAAGAATCCGTCACCAGCCAGGTCTGAGGGAAGGGGCGCATAAGGTTCCAGAAGCCGCCGCCCTGCAACCCATAGGCCGCGATGAGCCGCAGTTTCGCCTCCATGCTCCGGGCGTCCTCAAACCACACCACATGGGTGAGGCCGGACCGGTCCGTGTAGTAAAAGTAGGGTGCCTGGGCGGACTCGTCAAACTGGATGGCGATGCGGTACTCCGCCGCAATCTGAATGGCCCGCTGGTTGGAGATGGACCGGGCCCGGGTCACGCCCCGGACATAGGGAAGCGTCCAGTCATAGCCGTAGTTGGAGAGTCCTAAGAAGATCTGCCCCGGGTTCATCTCCGTGAGCGCGTAGTCCAGCACGGTACGGACGCTGGGCAGGGGGGATACCGCCATAGGCGGGCCGTAGGTATAGCCCCACTCGTAGGTCATCAGCAGCACCGCGTCCGTGGCCCGGCTGACGGCGGCATAGTCGTGGCCCTCATAGAGAAGCCCCGGCTGATCGGACCGGGTTTTCGGGGCCAGGGCCGCCCAGAGAAACTTCCGCCGCATCCGCAGCTGCCCCCGGAGACGGGACAGGAAGTCCGCGTAAGCCTGGGCCAGGTCCCCCGGGAGATACTCAAAGTCCACGTCTACCCCCGCGTACCCCAGATCATCCACGGTTTCCAGGGTCTCCGCCACGATCCGGTCCTGGGCCGCCGGGTCCGTCAATACCAAAGCCCCCCGGGCGGTGTCGAACCCGCCGTCCTCCGTCAGGGTGGACAGGTGCATCACCGGCTGGGTCCCCCGCAGCCGCGCCGCCTCCAACATCCCCTCCACGCGCAGGGGCAGCAGGCCGCCGTCGGCGCTGATGCCGTAGGTGAAGGGGGCCATGTAGGTGAGATAGGGCAGCTGGGACGCCAGGAGGCCGCTGTCGATGAAGGGGTAGGCGTAGCCGTTGAAGGCGGCGGAGCGTAAGGGGGCCTCGTCCCCGTAGGAGATCACCAGCACCTGTCCCGGACGCAGACGCTCCCCGCCCCCCAGGGGCCAGTTCCGCCGCCACAGCTGCCGCACCGTCACCCCATAGGCCCCCGCAATGGAGGTCAGGGTGTCCCCGGGCCGCACCAGGCGGGTCTGAAGGGGAAAGCGCACCACCAGGGTCTGCCCCACCGCCAGGGTGCCGTCCTCCGGCACGGCGTTGTTGGCCCCCAGCCACGCCGCGTCCACCCCGTACGCCGCCGCGATACCGCCCACCGTCTCCCCGGACCGGACCACATGAATCACCATTTCGCCACCTCCCCCCTCATTCTATGCGCCCCGCCGCCGGATTTGCGCACGAAAAGCGCGGCGTCGGGAGTGCGCTGGGGAGACATAGACGCATTGCACAAGGGAACGGCAAAATGTTTATGGAATTTGCGGCCTTTACAAAAATGACCAAAATGTCTATAATATTTTTGTTCAAGGTGTTCTGAAAACGGTTTCAGTCAGGAAACCACTTCCGGACGCCCAAATTGCCACGGACTTATGGAAAGGGAGAGTGAGACATGGCACTGGACTACCGTAAATGCGCAGAGGAAATTTTCAGCCATCTGGGAGGGCGTGAAAATGTCGTCAGCGCGGCCCACTGCGCGACCCGGCTCCGCCTGGTCATCGCCGACAACAGCAAAATGGACATGAAGGCCCTGGAAGAGGTGGAGGGCGTCAAGGGCGTCTTCACCAATGCCGGCCAGCTCCAGCTCATCATCGGCACCGGTACCGTCAACAAGGTCTATGACGAGTTCCTGGCCATCACCGGCCTGACCGCCGCCTCCAAGGAGGACGTCAAGGCCGCCGCCGCCGCCCAGCAGCCCCTGCCCAAGCGCATGGTGAAGGCTCTCGGCGACGTGTTCGTCCCCATCCTCCCCGCCATCGTGGCCTCTGGCCTGATGATGGGCCTGGTGGAAGCCCTGGGCAAAATCCCCGGACTGGGCTTCGACGGCACCGACTGGTACGGCTTCCTGGACATGGTGGCCAACACCGCGTTTGCCTACTTACCCGTGATCGTGGCCATCTCCGCCGCCCGGGTCTTTGGCGGCAACATCTTTCTGGGTGCCGTCGTGGGCCTTTTGATGATCCACTCCGCCCTGACCAACGGCTGGAACGCCGCCAACGGTTATGATGTGTGGTACCTCTTCGGCCACATTGAGATCGGCAATTACACCCTGGGCCAGATCAACCAGCTGGGCTATCAGGGCCACGTCATTCCCGTGGTGATTGCCGTGTGGTTCATGTGCCAGTGGGAGAAATGGCTCCACAAACACGTGCCTGAGATGCTGGACCTGTTCATCACCCCGCTTTGCACCGTGTTTGTCACGGCCCTTTTGACCTTCACCATCATTGGGCCCATCTTCTCCGCTCTGGAGACCTTTGTGCTGAGTTTCGCCACGGTGCTGGTGGCCAATCCCATCGGCGCGGGCATTATGGGTGCAGTCTATCCCGCCACGGTGGTTATGGGCCTGCATCATATGTACAATGTCATTGAGGCCGGTATGCTGTCAGCGGAAGGCGGCTTGAACACCTGGATGCCCATCGCCTCCGCCGCCAACTTCGCTCAGTTCGGCGCGTGTTTGGCTGTCGGCCTGAAAGCCCGCAACAATAAGACCAAGGTTGTGGCCATTCCCTCCTCCGCCTCCGCCGCTCTGGGCATTACGGAGCCCGCCATCTTCGGCGTGAATATGCGCTTCTTTAAGCCCTTCGTCTGCGGCATGGTGGGCGGCGCTATCGGTGCCCTGTTCGGCGCTTTCACCGGCATCGGTGCCAAGGCCTACGGCGTCACCGGCATCCCCGGCTACCTGACCATCGACAAACCCGCTGTGTACACCCTTCTGCTGGCCATCTCCGGCGGCATCGCCTTCGCGGCTACCTGGTTCGTGTGGAAAGAGGACGAGCCGGCCAAGGCCGCCGCTCCCGCCGCCTCCATCCCCGAAACCCCCGCCCAGCCCCAGAAGCCCGTCATCACCTGCGAGGCCGGTTCCGTGCTGAACCCCGTCCCGGGCAAGGTCATCTCCTACACCGAGATCCCCGATCCCACCTTCGCCGCCGGCGTTCTGGGCACGGGCGTTGGCATCTGGCCGGAGGACGGCGTGGTCCGCGCTCCTTATGACGGCGAGATCTCCTCTGTGGCCGAGACCCAGCACGCTGTGGGCATCAGCGGCCCCGGCGACATGGAAGTGCTGATCCACGTGGGCGTGGATACGGTGGCCATGAACGGCGACGGCTTCACCGCCCTGGTGAAAGAGGGCGACAAGGTCAAGGCCGGACAGCCCCTGATCCAGTTCAGCCGCGACAAGATCAAGGCCGCCAACCACCCCGACGTGGTGGTGGTGCTCCTCACCAACAGCGACGATTTCAACAACGTCTCCTATCCCGGCGTGTAAGACGCGAACACCGTCAACGGGCGGGCAAAACCGCTTGCTATATCAAAACAGGAGGAATCAAACATGAAGGAATTCAAGTGCGTCATTCAGGATGAACTGGGCATTCACGCCCGTCCCGCTGGAATGCTGGCGAAAGAGGCCAAGGCTCTGGGCGACACCGTTATCTCCGTCACCAAGGGCGACAAGACCGTCAAGGCTTCCCAGCTGATGAAGCTCATGGGCCTGGGCGTCAAGAAGGGCGACGAGGTCACCGTCAGTGCCGAAGGCGGCGACGAGGATGCCGCCATCGAGGCGATGAAGGCGTTCTTCAAGAACAACTTCGCAGCTGAGGTCTAAGACGTAACCACCATGCGGCGAGCGCCCGCCCGGAACAGGGCGGCGCTCCCGCATTCTTTTCTAAGGAGGACTACCATGATTCTGATTCAGGGCAAAGGCGTCTCCCGCGGTGTCGTGAAAGGCCCGCTGTATTTCTTCCAGCGTCCCGATACCAACATCCAGAAAATCACCGTCACCGATGTGAAGGCGGAAAAGGCCCGTGCGAAAGCCGCCCGGGAGAAATCCGCCGAACAGCTCAACGCCCTTGCGGAAAAGTGCAAGGAGGAGGCCGGTGAGGAAACCGCCATCCTGTTTGAGACCCACGCCATGTTCTGCGATGACGATGACTACGTGGAAGCCATTGAGGATATGCTGGCGGAGGAGAAGTGCAACGCCGAGTACGCCGTCAAGGCCGCCGGAGAGCAGTTCGCCACCATGTTCGCCAATATGGACGACGCCTATATGAAGTCCCGTTCCGCCGATGTGAAGGACGTGACCCAGCGGATTCTGAACAACCTCATGGGCGTGGCCCAGGGCGGCATCGAGTCCGATGTCCCCGTCATCCTCTGCTCCGACGACCTGGCCCCCTCCGAGACCCTCCAGCTGGACAAGAGCAAGATCCTGGGCTTCGCCCTGACCGCCGGATCCAGCAACGGCCACACCGCCATTCTGGCCCGGACCATGGGCATCCCCGCCATCTGCAACATCGGCGCGGATCTGAAAGTGGACTATCAGGGCCGCACCGCCTATCTGGACGGCGAGACCGGCAAAGTGGTGCTGGATCCCGACAGCATCACCATCCAGGCCTTCAAGGACAAAGAGGAAAAGCAGAAGAAGTTCAAGGAACTCATGGAGACCATGAAGGGCCAGGAGGACGTGACCCTGGACGGCAAGCACATTAACGTCTACTGCAACATCGGCAATCCCGACGATGTTGCCGCCGTCCTTAACAACGACGGCCAGGGCATCGGCCTCTTCCGCTCGGAGTTCATCTATCTGGCTGCCAGCGACTATCCCACAGAGGAAGAGCAGTTCCAGGCCTACAAGAAGGTCGCCGCCGACATGAAGGGCAAGCGGGTCATCATCCGCACCCTGGACATCGGCGCGGACAAGCAGGTGGAGTACTTCCACATGAAGAAGGAAGAGAACCCCGCCATGGGCGTCCGGGCCATCCGGATCTGCCTGAACAACCCCGAGGTGTTCCGTACCCAGCTGCGGGCCCTGTACCGGGCCTCCGCCTACGGCAAAGTGGCCATTATGTTCCCCATGATCACCTCTGTGTGGGAGGTCAAGGAGTGCAAGCGGGCCTGCGCCCGGGTCATGGAAGAGCTCCACAACGAGGGCATCCCCTTCAATCCCGAGACCGAGATCGGCATCATGATCGAGACGCCGTCCTCCATCTTCGTGGCTCCGGAGCTGGCGGAACAGGTGGACTTCTTCTCCGTAGGCACCAACGACCTGACCCAGTACACCCTGGCCTGTGACCGTCAGGCCAACGACCTGGGCAAGTTCTTCGACGCCCATCACCCCGCCGTGCTGCGGGCATTGAAGATGGCCGCCGACGCCGCCCACGAGAAGGGCAAGTGGATCGGCATCTGCGGCGAGCTGGGCGCGGACCTGAGCCTGCTGCCCACCTTCCTGGCCATCGGCATCGACGAACTCAGCGTGTCCCCGTCCTCCGTGCTGCCTCTGCGGGCGGAAATCCGCAAGAGCATTGCGCGGCTGTGTACCCTGGACGCCCTGAACTGCTAATCGAACTGCTACCCGCCTTCATCAAAGCGCCTGCCCCGAAAGGGGCAGGTGCTTTTTACAGTTCCCGCCGCAAAAAATGCCAGGGGAACGCTTGCGATCCGGCGTAGATTGTGCCATAATGGGGACCATATCCAACAGTTAGGAGGGTTTCCCCTATGGTTCCACGGAAAATTGCCCTGTTGACCGATTCCTGCGCGGATCTGACGCCGGAGATCCGCCGGGAACAGCATATCTACTGCGTTCCCCTGCGCATTCTCTGTACGGACGGGGAGTACCTGGACGGAGAAACCATCCACAGCGCCGACATCTACCAGCGGCTCCGGGCCGGGGAACTGCCCCATACCTCCCTGCCCCGGACAGAGGACCTGGAACAGGTACTGCGGCAGATCCTGTCGGACGGCTGTGACGGCATTGTGGCTGTGATGCTCTCCAGCGGCCTGTCCGGCACCTACAACCTGACGCGCCTCGCGGCGGAGGAACTGGAATCCCAGATCCCAATGCGGGTGTACGACTCCCTCAGCGCCTCCATCGGGGAGTCCATGGTCCTGCTCCAAATCGCGGAAGATTTACGCTCCGGCATAGAGTGGACGGAACTGACCCAGCATCGGATCCCCGCCCTGATCCAGGGGACCCAGCCCTACTTCTCCGTGGATACCTTGGAATATCTGCGCCGGGGGGGACGCATCGGCACCGTCACCGCCGCCGCCGGCACCCTGCTGCAAATCAAGCCTATCCTGACCTTCGCCCCGGACGGACAGCTCACCTCCACCGCCAAGGCCCGGGGACGCCATCAGGTGGCGGACAAGCTGGTGGAACTGGCGGTGAAACGGTGCGGGGAGCACAGGCGGTACAACATCGCCATCGCCAACGGCGGGGACCCGGAGGGCATGGAACTATTGCGGCAAAAAATGACAGCGGCCCTGCCCCATTACGATCACCTCTGGCAGGGGGAGATCGACGCCACCCTCAGCGTCTATATCGGCGATGGCATCCTGGGCGTGGGTGTCCAGACCCTGGATTGAACTTTCACATTTTCATATTTTTCACGAAACCCGTATAAAAAACAGCCGGCCTGTCCATACTCCCACAAAAGGGGGCGGACAGGCTGTGTTTGTTTTGAGAACTCATAGGCAGAAACTCCGGGATTACGCCTTTGCGGCGGCGCTGGTTCTGCTGGCAGCGGCACTGCAATCCGGCGCTGTGGCTCTGCGGACCCAGGAACATTTCGCGGAACCCATCCTCCGGCTCCATGTAGTGGCCAACTCCGACAGCCCCGGCGATCAGGCGGTGAAGCTGGCGGTCCGGGACAGGGTGCTGGCCCAGACGGAGGCCCTGCTGGAAGGCCAGTCGGACCGGACCGGGGCGGAGGCGGTACTGCGGCGGCATCTGTCAGAGATCCGGCGCTGTGCCGGGGAGATTCTGGCGGCGGAGGGATTCTCCTATGGGGCCACGGCGGAACTGGGCACGGAGGAATTCCCCACCCGGTCCTATGAGAGCTTCTCCCTTCCGGCGGGAGAGTACATGGCTTTGCGGGTGGTGCTGGGGGACGGACAGGGAAAAAACTGGTGGTGCGTGGTGTTCCCACCTCTGTGTACCGGCGGCGCTTCCTTGGAGGACGCCGGGTTCTCTCCCCGGCAGATCCGCCTTCTGACAAAGGACAGCCCCCGCTATGTGATCAAGTTCCGGACCATAGAGCTGTGGGAAACCCTGCGGCAGAAACTCTCCTAAATTTCCATGTAAAGGATCTGTGAACACCTCTTGACAGACAACATCATATCATGTAATATAGTTTTATAAATCATATTATGTGATATGACTTGTTCGACTGAGAGGAGGCGGCTTTCATGGAAGCGGCATTGTTGGGAACGGCGGGCGTGTTGGAACAGGAGCGCAGACGGCGTCAGGAGCGGGTCCGGGCCAGGAATGAACCGCCCCGGCTCAGCGCGGAGGAGGAACGGTTCAACACCCTGAGCCACGGCGCGGGGGTGCTTCTGGGCGCGGTCTGCACCGCGTTGCTGCTGGCAAAGTCCGATACGGCTTGGAAACTGGCGGCCTCCCTGGTGTACGGCGGCAGTATGACCCTCATGATGCTCATGAGCAGCATCTACCACGCCATGCCCACAGGCTCCGGGGCGAAACGGTTCTGCCGCCGCCTGGACTATACCTCCATCTTCCTCCTCATCGGCGGTACCTTCGCCCCGATTCTGCTGGTGTATCTGGGGGGTACGGCGGGACTGCTCCTGTTCTGCGGCCAGTGGGCCGTGATTCTGGCGGGAGCGGGCCTGGTGCTGGCCTTCGGACCGGGACAGTGGCGGGCCGCCATGTTCACCCTGTATTTCGTGCTGGGCTGGAGCGGCCTGGCCTTTCTGCCGGAGTTCTTCCGCAACGCCCCTACCCTTCTGTGGTTCATCCTCATGGGCGGCATCGTCTACACCACGGGCATGATCCCCTTCGCCCGGAAGCGGAAATATGACCACTGCGTCTGGCACCTCTTTGTGCTGGCGGCGGCCCTTCTCCACTTCCTCGGCATCTATACGCAGATCTATTGAATCGTCCTTCTGTGCATCGAACCGCCCTGTCCGGCCTGGACAAGGCGGTTCGAGGATTTTCCCCCAGATCCGGCAGGGTTCCCCCGGGCCGGACGGTTGCAAATCCGCAGCGGTTCCGGTATAATAGGCCTGTTACATCCTCTATGAACCAGCGGAGGGAACGGGGGCAGGTTATGGCGATCATCGGAATTGATTTGGGCACCACCAACTCTCTGGCGGCGGTATGGCGGAGGGGACGCAGCGAACTGATCCCCAACGCGGCGGGAGAGTTTTTGACCCCCAGCGTGGTCAGCGTGGACGACGACGGGACAATCCTGGTGGGCAGGGCGGCGGCGGACCGCCTGGTCTCCCATCCGGACCGCACTGCCGCCGGCTTCAAACGGGATCTGGGCACCGATCAGCGCCGCCGTCTGGGCAGCCTCTCCTTCTCCCCGGAAGAACTGGCCTCCTTTGTCCTCCGCTCCCTGCGTCAGGACGCAGAACAGTTCCTGGGAGAGCCAGTGGAGGAAGCCGTCCTCAGCGTCCCCGCCTACTTCGCTGAGGACCAGCGCGCCGCCGCAAAACGGGCCGCCGCCCTGGCGGGACTGCGGGTGGATCGGCTCATCAACGAGCCCTCCGCCGCCGCTGTGGCCGGGGCAGATGGAAAGGAGTCCCTGTCCCTGGTATTTGACTTCGGCGGAGGCACTCTGGACGTGTCCCTGGTGGAGCGGTTTGAGAACGTCATCAGCGTCACGGCGGTCAGCGGCGACAACCGTTTGGGCGGCCGGGACTTCGACGAGGCCATTGCCCGGGCCTTCTGCCGGGAGACGGGCCTGGTGTACGGGAACCTGTCCCCCCGGCAGAGGGGCATTCTGCTGCGGCAGGCGGAGAGCTGTAAGATCGCTTTGAGCTTCCGGGAACCGGTACTCATGGCGGTGAATGACGGGGAGATGGCGGCGTCCCTGCTCTTGACCGGGGAGTGGGTCATCCGCAAGTGCGGGAACCTGTTCCGCCGCATGGCTGCCCCGGTGCGGAAGGTGTTTTTGGACGCCGGCATCGCCCCCGCCGAACTGGACAGCCTGGTCCTGGTGGGCGGTTCCAGCCAAATGCCGGTGGTGCGGGGGTATATCGCCGGAATCTTAGGTTTGGAACCCGCCAGGATTCCCCGTCCCGACACGGCGGTGGCCCTGGGTCTGGGATACTGCGCCGGCATGAAGGGCGGTGCGGCGGATCTGCGGGAACTGGTGCTGACAGACGTGTGCCCCTTTACCCTGGGCATCGACGTGCTGAACCGGGGGGAACCGGGACGGCCCCTCATGTCCCCTATCATTGAGCGGAACAGCGTCCTGCCCGCCAGCAAAGAGGCCTTCTACCGTACGTCCCACGACAACCAGGACCGGGTGGAAATCCGGATCTATCAGGGGGAACACCGCTACTGCGGCGACAACCTGTATCTGGGCAAGCTGTCTTTGGACGTGGCCCCGGCCCCCAGAGGGGAACAGTCCGTGCGGGTGCGGTTTACCTATGACATCAACGGCCTCTTAGAGGTAGAAGCCATCGGCGGAAACGGCCAGCACTCCCGGCTGATCCTCCGCAAGGGCGGCATGGAGGAGACAGAGGCCCTGCGGCGGCTGGAAGAACTGAAAAACCTAAAACTCCATCCCCGAAACCAGGAGACCAACCGGGCCGTCACCGCCCGGGGAGAGCGGCTGTACGCCATGACCGTAGGAGATCTCCGCAACCGGGTGGGACAGACCTTAGACTGGTTTCAGCATCAGCTGTCCAGCCAGGAGCCTCTGCGTATCGCCCGGGCAAGGCGGCAGACGGACCGCTTCTTCGATCAGGTGGAGGCCTATCTGGGGGACACCGCCTTTCCCTACGCCGCCACAGAGGAGCCCCCGGAAGGAGAGGAGGACCTTTGAACTGGCCCTGGCAGGAATTGGGCCTCTCCGGCCCCTGCTCCCTGTCCGAAATCCGCCGGGCCTATGCCGCAC
>CAJOHW010000007.1 GCA_905234565.1 uncultured Oscillibacter sp.
ACCCGCAGCGGGAAGAACCAGTATCTGGTGCTGCTGCCGGAGACGGTGGGGGAGAACGCCGCCCTGGTGCTGCGCCGCATCGCCAACAACTGGAAAAGCAGCGGCGGCGGGGAGATCGCCTTCGAGTCCGCGCCTTTGGAGGTGTGAGGGGAGGCTGGAGGAGGCCAATCCTAAGCCGCTTTCGTTGCCGTCGCAGAAGCCCCGGACGAGAACAACTTGTAGAGCGCGCTGGCCGTCCGCCCAGGACCGCTGGCCCAGAGGCCGATCCTAAGCCGCCTTCGTTGCCGTCGCAGAAGCCCTGGACGAGAACAACTTGTAGAGCGCGTTGGCCGTCCGCCCAGGACCGCGCTGGCTGTCCGCCCAGGACGCCGCCCAGGACTTCACAATCTTTTTACAATTCGGGGGTATCGGCAAAATACCGAAAAGAACGCTCTTTTCCCGGGGATATCACCCGCAAACCCCCGGCGCGTGACGCCGCAAAACGGATTTTTTCCCGTTTTGCGGCGTTTCCGTCCCAGGGGAGGGTATACAAGGAAATTTGAGGAATTTCGCGTGGAATCCTGTTTTTTTCCGAAATTCCCATTGATTCCTGCCGAATAATATGTTATATTCAGAGTGAGCCTTTATGAGTTTGAAGAAGGGCCGGAATCGGGAGAGATGCAGTTGAAACGGAGGGAGACACGCCGTGATCTCGATTACCAGCAACAGTATGCGCATGATGGAGCGCTCCGCCCAGTTCCTCTGGGCCAAGCAGGCCGCCCATCTGGACAACATCGCCAACGCGGAAACCCCGGGCTACCGGGTGAAAACCGTCAGCTTTGAGCAGGAGTTCCGCCGGAAGATGCGGGCGGCCAAGTTCCGGGCGGATCTGACCGGCACCGCCCCCGCCGCCGAGTACTCCAAGGCCATCGACGCCTCTCACTGGAGGGTGTGGGACGACGGGGAAGTTACCCGGATGGATGAAAACGGCGTCAACGCCACGGAACAGGCCTTGGAGTCCGTGCGCACGGCCTACCAGCTGCAATATGTCTACCAGGCCATTTCCAGCGACCTGACCGCCCTCAACCGGGCCATTACCGGATAAGCGGGACCGGGAGCGGGGAATCTGTAAGGAGCGAACACTATGGCGTTTTTGAGTACCCTGAATATCATCGGCTCCGGCATGACCGCCGAGCAGGTGCGCTTAGACGTGATTTCGGAGAACGTCACCAACATCAACACCACCCGTACGGAGGGCGGCGGACCCTACCGGCGGAAAGTCACGGTGTTTATGGCGGAGTCCGACAAGAACGCCTTCCGCCGGGCCATGTCCCGGGCGGCCCTGCGGGGCAGGACCGTGTCCAACCGGAGGGCGGGACCCGTGGCCGGAGGCGTCCGGGTGGACGAGATCATAGAAGATGAGGCGGAAAACCCCTTCGTCTACGACCCCACCCATCCCGACGCGGACGAAAACGGCTATGTCCAGCTGCCCAACGTCACCCTGGTGAAGGAAGTCACCGACGCCATGGCCGCCAGCCAGGCGTACAGCGCCGATGTCACCGCGTTTAATACCTTCAAGCAGGTGGTGTCCTCCGCCCTGCAAATCAGCGTGTAAGTTTTTGAGGAGGCGGAGAGATGACCCAGATTGCGCCTTTGTGGGGGCCGGCGGTAAGCAATGTGCCGCCCCTGTGGGAGACCATGCCCCTGCGGCCCATCCGGCAGGAGAGCGCGGGGGAGACGGAGACGGCGGAGGCCGTCCCCTTCCGGGACGTGTTCCAGGCGGCCCTGGACGAAGTGTTCGGCCCCAAGGGGGACCCGGTGACGGATCTGTTCCGCTCCACGGTGGACGCCGTGAAGGAGACGGAGGAGGAGCGCACACAGATGGAATACCTCCTGGCCTCCGGCCAGCTGGATAACCCGGCGGCGCTGATGATCGCCATGGGCAAGGCCCAGATCGCCGTGGACCTGATGGTGCAGCTGCGCAATAAGGCCTTGGATGCGTACAACGAGCTGACGCGGATCACTTTGTAAATTTGAAAAGCCGGAACGTGAGAATGGGATCATGCCGGCATTTATTCAGGAAGAAAGGGGGTGGCTGTGCGATTGCGTGAGCGGATCACAAACTGGCTGACCAGGGTCCGGGAGTTTTTCGCCAAGCTCAGCCGGCGGACGAAAATCATTCTGGCCGCCATTTTGGCCCTGGCCCTGATCGCCATTATCTGGATTGCGGCCCACCCCAGGGAGAACCCCTATACGGTGCTCTACACAGACCTGTCCCAGGACGATCTGACGGCGGTGGTGCGGTACTTAGACACCAACAGCATTACAGACTACAAGGTGGAGAACAACAACCGCGTGCTGGTGCGGACCGGTCAGGCGGACCGGCTGCGGATGCAGATTGCCCAGGAGGGCTATCCCCAGTCCGGCTTCGGCTATGAGCTGTACCTGACCAACATCGGGGCCCTGTCCTCCGACGCGGACCGGGCCACCCTCTGGCAGGCGGATTTGCAGGACCGCTTAGCCGCCACCATCGGCTATATCCCCGGCGTCCGCAATGCCCAGGTGTTCATTACCCTGGGAGAGGACCGGCGTTATATCCTCAGCACCGACGACGTGGTCAAGGCCACGGCCTCCGTCATGGTGGACATGATCGGCAACCGGGTCCTGACGGACCAGCAGGTGGAGGCCATCCAGCGCCTGGTGAGCCACGCGGTCCAGGGGCTGGAGATCGACGAGGTGTCCATTGTGGACTCCGCCGGAAACACCTATTTCGGCGGGGAGGACAGCGGCACTTCCACCACCGACTCCCCGGCTCTGCGGCTGATGCTGGAGTCCCGGGTGAACGCCTACGTCCGGGGCCAGGTCTTACAGGTGCTGGAACCTATCTACGGCGCGGGGAACGTCACCGTGACGGTGAGCTCCACCGTGGATATGACCCGGCGCTATGAGGAGGCCACCACGTACCAGAACCCCGAGTGGGCCGACGCCGCCGGCAGCGGCGAGGGCATCATCGGCCGCCGGGTGTGGGGCAACGGCGTCACCCGGGGAGACGCGGACACGGAAGGCGGCGTGGTGGGCACCACCACCAACGCGGATTTGAACGAGTACGTGCTGCGCCAGGAGGATCTCACCGGCAACGAGCTGGAGATCTTCACCCAGGGCGAGATTGACTATGACGTGAGTACCACCCACACCCAGACGGAGGTCCCCACCGGCGTGGTGACGGATCTGACCGTGGCGGTGGCGGTGAACTCCAACGGGCTGACGGAACTGCCCAACTTAGAAAACCTGACCCATCTGGTGGCCACCGCCGCCGGCATCTCCGCGGAAGTGGAGGCCGACAAAGTGGCGGTCATGACCACGCCGTTCTATGTGACCCCGCCGGTACCCACCGTACCCGCCACCTTCACCCTGCCCGGCGGACTGGTGGTCCCGGGCTGGACCGTGTACGCGCTGCTGGGCGGCATCATCCTCTTTGCCCTGCTGTTCCTGCTGATTCTCATGATCCGCCGTGCCCTGCGCCGCAGGCGGGAGCGGATCCGGGCGGAGCGGGAGGCCGCGGAAAAAGCCGCCGCCGAAGCCGCCGCCCTGGAAGCCGAACAGGCCGCCGCCGCAGAAGCGGAGGCCCAGGCCGCCGCCGAGGCCGCCCTGGCCAACGGGGAACCTATCCCCGAGGGCTTCAAGGTGGAGGAGTACTACGAGGATCTGGCCGAGGGCGAGGAACCCGGCCCGGACGACGAGATCATCTTTACCGTGGACGGCAAGCGCCGCCGCAAGCGCCGCCGGATCATCCGGATCACGGATCCCAAGGAGGCGTTCTACAAGGCGGCGGAGTCCGCGGGCCTGGCCACCGAGGGGGCGGATATTATGGACATCCACACCGAGGAGGGCATGGCCCTGCGCAAGGACATCCGCAAGTTCGTGGAGGACAACCCCGCCATCGCCGCCCAGATGCTCAAGAACTGGCTGAGAGGAGGGGACGACGATGCCTAAGCTCAAACTGGGAAAGAAGGCCAAGGAGGAAGCTCCCGCCCCTGCTCCCGCCGCTGAGGGCGGCGACAGCCAGGTCTATACGACCTATACCATGGAGAAGCCTCCCGAGGAGGCGGAACCCCACAAGATCCGGGAGCTGACCAACCCCCAGAAGGCGGCGGCGGTGATTGTGGCCATCGGCGCGGAGAAGGCCTCCCTGGTCTACCAGCACATGGACCCGGAGGACGTGGAACAGGTGACGCTGGAAGTGGCCCGCCTGGGGATGCTGGATATGTACACCACGGAGAGCGTCCTGGGCGAGTTCTACCAGATGTGCATGATGAACAAGGCCGTGACGGAGGGCGGTCTGGAGTACGCCAGAAGCGTGCTGGAAAAGGCCTTCGGCGGCGCCACTGCCGCCGCCCTCCTGGCCAAGGTCACCAAGTCCCTGAAAAACCGGGAGTTCGCCTTCCTCAACAAGGCCGGAGACCGGGACCTGTTCGCTATCTTGCAGAACGAGCGGGCCCAGACCATCGCCCTGGTGCTGTCCTACGTGACGCCGGATAAGGCCGCCGCCGTGCTGGAACAGCTGGAAGGCCGGAAACAGATCAAGGTCGTGGAGAACATGGCGCTGATGGACAGCGCCTCTCCCGCCGCCGTGAAATTGATTGAGACGGAAATGGCCAAGAGATTTGACAACATCGCAACCAACAACGACAATATCAAGGTGGGCGGCGTGGACTTCGTGGCCAGCGTCATGAACAACCTGGACCGGGCCAGCGAAAAGGCCATCTTCGACGGCCTGGCCGTCACCAACGACGAGCTGGCCGAGGAGATCCGCAAGCGGATGTTCGTCTTCGAGGACATCATCACCATGGACGACCGGTCCGTCCAGCGCTTCGTCCGGGACTGCGACGCCCGGGATCTGGTGCTGGCCCTCAAGGCCGCCAACGCCGAGGTCTCCAACAAGCTCTTTGCCAATATGTCCAGCCGTATGGCCGAGAGTATCCGGGACGACCTGGAAATCACGTCCAACGTCCGTATGAAAGACGTGGAGGAGGCCCAGCAGCGCATCGTCAATGTCATCCGTTCGCTGGAAGAGCAGGGTGAGATTGTCATCCTGAAGGGCGGAAAGGACGATATCATTGCCTAATATTCTCAAGAGCTTTCTAAAGCCCAAGGCCGACGCCTATGTCTTTCCCCCCGCCCGGTCCCTGATGGTAGAGGAGGAGCCGGAGCCGGAGGAGGAGGTTTTGGAGCCGGAGGAGGATCTGGACGAGGACTTCCCGGAGGTGGTCCTCACCGGGGAGGACTTCTCCCCAAATGCCCCGCCGACGGAGGAGGAGGCGTTCTTAGAGGACCAGGAGCCGGAGGACGAGGAGGAGGAAGAGGAACCCCGGGAGGACCCCTTTGCCTACGCGAAAATTCAGGCGGAAGCCCTCATGCGGGACGCGGAGGCCCAGGCGGAGGCGTACCGGGACAAGGCCCTGCGGGATCTGGAAAAGGAACTGGACCAGAAGCGCCGGGTGGCCCGGGAGGAGGGCTACCACCAGGGCTACGCCGCCGGCATGGCGGACGCCATGGCGGAGGCCAAGGAGCAGCTCAACCAGATGGCGGAGGAACAGATCCGGTCCGTACAGGAGTTTTTGGCGGCGGCGGCCCGGCAGCGGGACCGCCTGCTGGACGAGAGCCGGGAGGAACTGAAAGAGCTGGCCCTGGCCGTGGCGGAAAAAGTGATCCAGGTCAGTTTGAAAAACAGCGACGACATTATCCTGCGCATGGTGGACGCCGCCACGGATACCCACCGGCGTTGTGAGTGGGCCCACATCTACGTGGCGGACTGCGACGTGCGGGGCCGGGCCTACACCGTGCCGGAACTGACCGCCGCCCTGAGCCACATCTCCGAGCGGGTGCGGGTGATCCCCATGGCGGACGACGAGTCCGGCACCTGCATCGTGGAACTGCCGGATGTGATCTACGATGCCAGCGTGTCCACCCAGCTCAACAACATCCGGGAAGTGCTGGCCAATACGGGGACGGACTAAAATCAAGCGGTTTCGGACTGTGATACAGGATCTCTAAGAGCATGACATCATGGAGGGCGGGGATGTTTCAAAACGCCATCCGCCAGATCAAACAGGCGGAGACCATCAGCCATACGGGGAAAATCGAAAACATCGTGGGGATGTCCATTGAGGCCAGCGGCTGCAAGGCCGCCGTGGGGGATATCTGCCGGATCTACTCCGACGAGTCCAGCACCCAGATCTCCGCGGAAGTGGTGGGGTTCAAAAACGACCACCTGCTGCTGATGCCCTACGCCGAGATGAGCGGCATCTCCGCCGGGAACTTCGTGCGGAACACGGGCAGACAGTTAGAATTAAAGGTGGGGCCCCACCTGAAAGGCCGCATCATTAACGCCCTGGGCCAGCCCATTGACGATCTTGGCCCGCTCCCGGAGGGGGACGCCTACTGCATCGGCGGCGGATACATCAACCCCCTGACCCGGCCCCCTATCCGGGAGAAGATGGAGTTCGGCGTGAAGGCCATCGACGGCCTGCTGACCATCGGCAAGGGCCAGCGCATGGGCATCTTCGCCGGATCCGGCGTGGGAAAAAGCACCCTCCTGGGCATGATTGCGAAAAACGTGAAAGCGGACATCAATGTCATCGCCCTGGTGGGGGAGCGGGGCCGGGAGGTTTTGGAGTTTGTACAGAAGGACCTGGGGGAGGCGGGCATGGCCCGGTCCGTCCTGGTGGTGGCCACCTCCGACCAGCCCGCCATGCTGCGCATGAAGTGCCCAACCGTGGCAACGGGGATTGCCGAGTACTTCCGGGACCAGGGCTATGACGTGCTGCTGATGATGGACTCCCTGACCCGGTTCGCCATGGCCCAGCGGGAGATTGGCCTTGCCATTGGGGAGCCTCCGGTGGCCCGGGGGTATACGCCGTCCATCTACGCGGAACTGCCCAAGCTCTTGGAGCGCAGCGGCAATTTCCAGAAGGGGTCCATCACCGGCATCTACACGGTGCTGGTGGAGGGAGACGACACCAACGAGCCCATTGCCGACACGGTGCGGGGTATTTTGGACGGGCACATCGTCCTGTCCCGGAGCCTGGCCGCCGCCAACCACTACCCCGCCATTGACATCGGGGCCAGCATCTCCCGTCTCATGGTGGAGCTGGTGCCCCAGGACCACCAGCGTTTGGCCTCCCGTCTGCGGGACATCATGAGCGTCTACGACAAGAACGCGGACCTGGTGTCCATCGGGGCCTATAAGGCCGGGACGAATCCGAAACTGGACTACGCCCTGAAAAAAATGGACGACATCAACGGCTTTCTCACCCAGGGGATTCAGGAGACCTTCAGCTATGACGAGTCCCTAAAACGGATGGGGGCTATCCTAAACGCGAAAAAGTAACCGGCCCCATGCTTTGGGGGCGTTCGAGAGATACTCGTGAACGATAAGATTTGCCATTCGTTGCCGTGCCAGTGACCTAAAACGCGGCAAATGTGAAAGAGCGCGAATAGAATACAGTAGGGACAGGATTTTCATGGACAAGGAGGCGGTTGCGGGATATGAAACGGTTTCGCTTCCAGCTGGAACCCGTGCTGGACTTCAAGCAGAGAGGATTGGATTCCCTGATGGTGGAGCTGTCCGCCATACAGGCCCAGGTGGCGGCCCAGGAGAATCGGCGCAGCGCCGCCTATCAGCGTTTAGAGGCCTTCGACGCGGAGTACGCCCAAAAGCGGCTCCAGGGGCTGACGGTGCTGGAAGCCGTGGAGTGCCAGTCCTGCCAGCAGGTGCTGGCCAGGCGTGCCAAGCGGGAGGATGAGGAACTGCTGCGGCTGCGTCAGGCGGCGGAGCAGAAGCGTGCGGAAGTGGTGGAGGCCCGGATGGAGACCCACTCCTTGGAGCGTCTGCGGGAGTTCCGCCAGACGGAGTACAACGCGGCTGTTGCAAAGGCGGAGGAAAAGGCCCTGGACGACCTGACCGCCGCCCGCCGGGCCCAGGCAAGCTAAAGGGACGCATTGCGGGATTGGGATGTTCCGCCTGCCGGAACCGGCTGGCGGCGTCATAGATCGGACAAAATCAGCGGACAAAAATTGCGGACAGCAGGAAAGGCGGTGGTGCGTATCGGGACACGGGACACGGAGACAGGTAAAACAATTCACAGGAGGTGAGCGAGAATGGAAATGGCGCTTCAGGCCATGGACCAGGTGATCCAGGCCGGCAGTACCGCCCAAAGCCCCCCGGGTAAGACCGGGAAGGCCGGCAAGTCCTCCCAGGACAGCCAGGACTTTGGCGGCATGGTGCGCCAGAAGCAGCAGCAGAAGCAGGAGACGGCCAAATCCGCCCAGAAGTCTTCCCAGTCCTCCGGCGATGTCCGGAAACCCCAGGCGGAGGCCCAGGACACGGACACCCCCCGGGAGGAGGAGATCCCGGCGGAACAGTACGTATTGGCGGCGGCGCTGGTGATGCAGCCTCTCTTGGAACTGGTGACGGCCAACATCCTGCCCCAGGAGGCGTTGAAGGATGTGGAGATCGCCCCGGTGTTTCTGCCGGAGGTGCAGATTGAGGCGGTGTCGGACCTGCCGGTGGAGCGTCCCGCGGAGGACAACGGCCAGGCCCTGCTCCAACAGGAGGATCAGGAGGAACAGACGCAGTTCCAGTTCACGGCGGAGGACACCCCCCAGTTTATGGACCGCCCCGTGGAGGAACAGCGGGAAGAGCGCCCGGAGGACACGGTCCAGACGGAGGATACCCAGTGGGAGGCCCCGGTGTTCGGCTATATGGAAGCAACGCCCGTGAAAGTGGCCTCTACGCCGGACAGGCCCATTGAATTGGAGGCGGAGGACGGCATCGAACAGCTGGGCCTTCGTATGGAGCCCTATGTGACGGGAGAGGACGGCGTCAGCCGGGTGGAGTTCACCTTGGAACCCGCAAGTTTGGGTAAGGTCACGGTCCAGATTGTCCATGAGGCGGACGGTACCCTGCACATTCAGATGAACGCCGCCACCCAGAAAGCGGCGGAACTCTTGCAGCGGGGCAGCGGCCATTTGGAACAGCTCCTTATGACGGACACCCGTCCGGATGTGCGCATTGAGGTGCGGAACACCCAGGATCCCCAGGCTCTGTACTATATGGACCCCAATGGCAGCGGTCAGGACCGCCAGCAGAGGGGCCAGCAGCACCGCCAGAACCAGAATCAGGACCGGCGGCATCCCCGGGACTTCCTCCAACAGCTCCGGCTGGGACTGGTGGAACTGAGTAACGCGGGGTAGAACGGAGGAACCATGAGCAGTTATTACACCGACTTAAACGGCATTGTGTCCACAGGATTGGACATCCGGCCTTCCAGCGGCGCGGTGTCCGTGGACCACACCACCAACGCAAGGGCGGGACAGTCTTTGGAATTCGGCGACTTCCTGCAGCTGATGGTGGCCACCTTCCAGAACCAGACCATGGACAGCAGCGCCAGCATCAGCGACATGATGAACCAGATGGTCCAGATGTCCGTGGTGCAGACTTTGACGAACCTGAACACCCTCATTACGGAGACTTCCAATCTCTCCTACGCCGCCTCCCTGGTGGGCAAGAACGTGATCATCGCCCAGCAGAACGGCAGCGAGACGAAACAGATTGAAGGCATCGTCACCGGCACCGGCACGTTGAACGGCAATCAGGTGGTGTTCCTGGGGAGCGACAGCTACTGGCTCTCGGATATCCTGGCCGTAGGGAAACTGCCCTCGGAGGATGGCGCGGCGTTGCAGGCGGCGGAAGAGGAAGCGGATCCCTTTGAGGACGAAGCACCCTATGCGGCGGCGGAACCCGGCGCGGCGGAGCAGAGCATGGCGGCTTCCGGCATGACGGCCCCCAAGGCGGAGGCGGAGGAGAATCCGGAGGAAGAACAGGACGAGGAGGCCGTGGAGGGCATCCTGTAAGGACCCAGGCGGCAGAAACAAGCGCGGATCGGAGGGATACGGTCCGGAGCCGGTTTTGACCGGAATTTATTTTGAAAGGAGGCCGGAGCATTGTGATTGACAGGCTGGAAAGGACGCGGCAGACAGTCGGAAGCGCCGGCGGCGCGGTTCCCGGCGGGAGAACCGGAGGGAATGGCGCGGGAGCGTTTGGGGCGATGCTCCAGCAGCAGCTGGACAGCCGGGTGAATTTCTCCAAGCACGCCCTGGCCCGGGCAGAGGAGCGGGGCATCGAATTGACCCCGGATCTGGTGGGCAGGCTGGCAAACAGCGTGGAGAGGGCCCAGGAGAAGGGCGCGAAAAACATCGTGGCCTTTGACAGCACCCAGGCGTTCATCATCAACATCCCCTATGGCCGGGTGATCACCACCATGAGCCAGGAGGAGATGAAAGAAAACATCTTTACCAATATCGACGGCGCCGTGCTTTTATAAACCCCAATCCCCCAAAAAACGGGGACTGGACCGCGAAACCGGCAGGTCCTATTGCAGGATGTCGGGGGGATCCGCCCGATTGACGGATCCCCGGCGGCGCTCCGAAATGAAAAGGAGAGCAAAGCTATGACTGGAGCCATGTACGCATCCGTAGCGGGGCTGAAAACCCATATGGAAGCGCTGAACGTCATCGGCAACAACATTTCCAACGTCAACACCTATGGCTATAAGGCCACCCGCTATACCTTCGACGAGGCACTGTATACCATGGTGCGCTCCGGGTCCAACGGCACGGAGGAGATCGGCGGCAACAACCCCGCCCAGGTGGGATTCGGCTGCTCCATCGGCACCATTGACCTGGACATGAGCACCAAGACCTTTAACCCCACCGCCCACGGCCTGGACAGCATGATCGATGGCGACGGCTTCTTCCTCATGGGGGACAAGACGAAACTGGGCGTCACCACCCAGGCCGCCCTGAACGGCATGAACCTGAGCCGCCTGGGGAACTTTGAGTTCGATGGCAGCGGCTACTTAGTGGACGGCGCGGGCCAGGTGGTCTACGGCTTCCTCAACACCGCGGGCCCGGAGGACAATCCCAATTTCAGCACCATCTTGACGGCCATCCGCCTTCCGTACTATAATAACCAGACGAAGGAGATCTTCATGCCGGAGGAGACGGAGGGGGACGACGCCGGCGCAGGCGCGGCCAGCGGGCCCCAGGTGGTGGACAGCCCCACGGCCACGGAAGCCCTGGCGGAGGCCGCCAACAACGGGGAAACCAACGCCTTCCCGGAGTTTGAGCGGCTGAACGTGGACACCGTCACCATCGACAAGACCGGCTGCATCACCGCCATCACCCGGGATGACATCCAGGTGGTGCTGGGGTATGTGGCCATCGGCAAGGTGGACAGCCCCAACGGCGTGACCCATACGGACGGCCGGTACTACCAGGCCCTGGGCGGCGCGGGCAACGTCCATCTCACCACCATCGGCGGCGTGGTCCGCTATCCCCTGGTGGACGAGAACGGCCAGCCTATCGGCGGCGGGGATGACTCCCAGCGGCTGATCATCGAGAGCGCCGGCGACTCGAAACTCCGTCCCGGCGGGCTGGAGTCCTCCGGCACGGACCTGGCGGACGAGATCAGCCACATGATCGTCATCCAGAGGGGCTATCAGGCCAACACCCGGATCGTGACGGTGACGGACTCCATGCTGGAAGAGTTAATCAATATGAAGCGGTAATTCCGGACTCCTGTCCGGCGGAGAGACTTCCGCCGGACAGGAACGTGGAAAGGAGTTCCTATGATTCTGCTGACGAAAACCTCCAAGGAGCGCTTCCTGCTCAACCACAACCAGATCGAGTGCATCGAGACGATCCCGGAGACCCGGGTGGTGATGATGAACCACGATTATTATCTTGTGCAGGAGAGTGTGGAGGAGATTGTGAAAAAAATCGCGGAGTACAACGCCAAGGTGCTGGACATCCGGCGGGAAGTGTCCGTCATGGACAAGCGGAGAAAGTAAACAGGAAACAAAAAGGACGAATTTGGCGGCTGGCGAAATGCCGTGGATGCGGACGGCCTTTCGCCAACCCCCAGGGGCGGACTATGAGAAAGGTATGAGGCGGAAAGAGCTATGAATATTGCGTACATCGTGGGATTGGTACTGTCCTTCGTGTTTATCCTTCTGGGAATGCTGGGCTTCCCGACCATCTCCGTGGATAAGCTGATGAACTTCGTGGATATGCCCAGCGTCATGATCGTGGTGGGGTGTACCTTCGCCGTTCTGGCAGCCAGCGTGCCCACCTCCGCCCTGGCGGGAATCCCCAAGCACATCGGCATGGTGATGAATACCAATATGTTCAGCCCCATGACCTATATCGACCAGTTGACGGAAGTGGCCAACAAGGCGAGAAAAGACGGCCTTCTGAGTTTGGAAGGCATGGCGGCGGAACAGAAGGACCCCTTCTTCAAGCAGGCCATTATGCTGCTGGTGGACGGCAACGACGCCGACCGGGTGCGATTGGTGCTGGAAACGGATATCGAGCAGATGGCCGCCCGGCACGACGTAGGCGCGGCCATGTACGAGAAAGGCTCCGCCGTGGCCCCGGCCTTCGGCATGGTGGGGACCCTGTGCGGACTCATCAATATGTGTAAGGGCCTGAATATGTCCGACGGCAGCTCCAGCTTAGGCGACGACATGGGCACCGCCATGATTACGACGATGTACGGCTGTATCCTGGCCCATATGGTCTTCGGGCCTATCGCCGCCCACCTGCGGACCCGGGCGGATGAAGAGATTCTTTGCAAACAGATCATCGTGGAGGGCATCACCGGCATCCAGGCCGGAGAAAACCCGAAATTCCTGCGGGAGCGGCTGCTGACCTTCGTGGCCCAGAACGCCCGCAGCGCCGACAAGGGCTGAACCCCGTGGGCGCGGGATCCGTGTAAGGAGGAGATTTCGTGGCAGTCAAGCGCAAGAGCGGCGGAGGCGGAGGCGGCGCCAACTGGATGGATACCTATGGCGACATGGTGACGCTGCTGATGTGCTTTTTCGTGTTGCTCTATTCCATGTCCACCATCAGTGAGGACAAGTTCAAGGCCATCGTCCAGAGCTTCAACCCCAGCGCCCTGGACGAGACCAACAGCGTGGCGGGGTTTGAAGGTCCCCTGGCGGACGAGGCGGAGGGCATCGGCTCCGCCTGGGGCATGACCGAGGCGGAACTGACGGAGGACGATGTGGACGCCGCCTTGCAGCAGCTGGCGGAGGCCTTAAAGGCCATGGCGGACCAGAGCGGCCAGGCCCAGAACATTGAAGTTACAAAGGGAGACGGGTACGTCTTTGTCTCCTTTAATGACGCGGTCTTTTTTGAGGGGGACCGGTACAGCCTGTTAAAACGGGGGCAGGAGATTTTGGACGTGGTGGCGGAGGCCCTGAACGAGGCGGCGCCCGCCATTGACGAACTGCGGATTCTGGGCCACACCGCCCAGGCCAGTCCCGACCGGCCCAACAACGTGTCCAACGACCGCTTCCTGGCCTCCAACCGGGCCACGGAAGTGACGGTGTATTTGCAGCCCCGGGTGGTGATCTCTCCGGCCCGGATCGTCAGCGTGGGATACGGCCAGCACCGGCCCGTTGACAGCAACGCCACCCGGGAGACCCGGGCCCATAACCGGCGGGTGGAGATGATCATCACGGGTATGAACCTCTTTAACCAGATGGGCGACAGCTTGGAACAGTACAGCAGCCTGCGTACCGGCGAGGCGGAGGCTCCCACGGAGATCCCCATGCCTGAAACCGAATAGCTGTCCCGGAGGCCGGGGCAGATTCCCCGAGACCACCGGGGCCTCCGTGGGACCGAATCGTCATCTGAATGAGCGCGGACAGAGCATGGAGGCAGGAGAGAGGACAGCCAATGGCAGAGGTATTATCACAAAGTCAAATAGACGCGCTTATCAACGCCGCCTTCAGCGGCGAGTCGGAGGCTGCGGAGGAAAAGCCCAAAGAGAAATATATCCGGTACGATTTCCGCAGCCCCCGAAAATATACCAAGGAACGCCTGAAGATGCTCAACAGCGTGTTCGAAAACTACTCCAAGGTCCTCACCACGCGGATCAACGCCTTAGTCCACGCCACCTGCGAAGTTGAGGTTGACACGGTGGACGAACAGCGGTATTATGAGTTTTCAAACGCCCTGTTAGAGGGCGAGGTGGTGTCCCTGGCCTACCTGATCCTCAACGAGGAACGGGAGGAGTCCCCCATGATCGTCTGCGCGTCCCCCAGCATCATGATCAGTATGTTCGACCGATTGTGCGGCGGCACCGGGGATGTGAGCGACCTGCCCTCCGATTACGCCTATACGGACGTGGATTTGAGCCTGTACCAGCACCTGATTTCGGAGTTCATCAGCCTCATGCCCGGGAGCTGGGAGAACTACCTGCACCTGGATTTCCAGTTTGGCCGGGTGGAGACAAACCCCACCCTGGTGCAGCTCATCGGCCTGGAGGAGACCGTGGTGGTGGTGAGCATCAACCTGAGCTTCTCCAACTGCAGCGGGCGGATCGACATCTGCCTGCCCGACGACGTACTCAGCCGGATCTTCGCCGACATCACCCGCCAGAACGCTGCCCTGCGCCGCCAGCTGGAGGACCACTCCGACGAGATCTACTATCATTTGAGCGATTCCGAACTGCCCATCACCGCGGAACTGGGCCGGGCCGTGGTCCGCCTGCGGGATATCTACAATTTGAATGTGGGCGATGTCATCGACCTGAACATGAAAAAAGATTCGCCTGTATCGCTGCGCATCGGCGACCGCCAGTGGTTTACTGGGCTCATGGGCGTGGATGATAAGCGTGTGGCGGTAAAGATACAGGATGTGTACCACATAGAGGGAGGGAGAAAGCAGGAAGATGAGCAGTGAGTTGTTTACCCCCATGGAGATCGACGCCATAGGCGAAATCATGAACATCAGCCTGGGTTCCTCGGCTACGGCGGTCTCCAACCTGCTGGACCACCGGGTGGACATCACTACGCCCAAGGTCAGCGTTGTCAACGCGGAGGAGTTCAGTCTGGGGGGCATCGATCCGGCCATCGGCGTGGAGATCAAATATGTGGCCGGACTGGACGGCAGCAACATTATGCTGCTGAAAATGCAGGATGTTAAAGTCATTGTGGACATCCTCATGGGGATGGAGACCCCGGAGGAGGAATTTGAGCTCAACGATCTGACCTTAAGCGCTGTGTGCGAGGTCATGAACCAGATGATGGGGGCGTCGTCTACGGCCCTGTCGGACTTCCTGGGCCGGGTGGTGAACATCTCCACTCCGGAGACCTTCGACGGAAGCGACGTGGAGGCCATCCGCAAGGACTGGCTGCCCGTGTCCAGCGGCCCCATTGTGGTGGTGCAGTTCGCCCTGAGCATTGAGGGGTCCTTGAAGAGCGAGTTCATGAACGTCATGTCCGTGGGACTGGCCAAGGAACTGGTGTCCGGCTTCGGCCTGGGAGAGGACGAGGACTCCTCTGTGGTCATCGAGAACTCCGCGCCGCCCAGCGCCGGAGGCAAGAACCTGAGCCAGGCGGAGATCGAGGCCATGCTGGCGGCCCAGTCCGCCCCTGCTGCGCCCGAACCCGCGGCCGCTGGCGGCGGCGGTATGATGAGCCAGGAGGAAATCGAGCGGATGATGGCGGGCATGGCGTCCCCGGAACCCGCGGCACCTTCCGGCGGCGGTGGCGGCATGATGAGCCAGGAAGAGATCGAGCGGATGATGGCGGGCATGGCCGCGCCGGAACCCGCCCCGGCTCCCGCGGCGGCCTCCGGCGGAAAGATGAGCCAGGAGGAGATCGAGCGGATGATGGCCAGTATGGCCGCTCCCAGCCCGACTCCCGCTCCCCAGCCGGTACAGCCCGCCGCCCAGACACCTCAACTGCCCCAGATCCCCCAGGCCCCCATGTATCCCCCCTTCTACGGCTGGACCGGCCCCGACGGCAAGCCCATGCCTTACCCGCCCTATCCCCCCTATCCCTGGCCGGCTCCCCCCCAGCAGGAGGAAAAACAGGCGGAGAAGCGTCCGCCGGATCAGAAGGTCATCCACACTACCACCCCCAATATGCCCCGGCTGGAGGACGGCACGGAGCTGGACGTGGAGCAGACCCAGAACCTGGACCTCATTATGGGGGTGCCCCTGGAAATCGCCGTGGAGATTGGCCGGACCCGGAAGAAGGTGCAGGAGATTTTGTCCCTGTCCAAAGGCTCCCTGGTGGTGCTGGACAAGCTGGCAGGCGATCAGGTGGACATCTACGTCAACGGCAAGCTGATTGCCCTGGGCGACGTGGTGGTCATCGACGACAACTTCGGCATCCGGATTACGGAGATCAAGCGCAAACCCGGTCTGGAGGACCTGTTCTAAGAAAGCGCAGCCGAAAAGGCTTGCGGCGGGCGGAAGCCCTGCCGCAATGAAAATAAATCCCAAAACTTTTGACAATACGGAAACGTAGGAAAGGAAGATGCGGCAATGGCAAAGATCTTAATGGCTGACGACGCGGCCTTTATGAGGAAAGTCATTAAGGATACTCTCAGCAAGAACGGGTTCACCGATCTCTATGAGGCGGTGGACGGCGCGGACGCGGTGGCGAAGTTCGACGAGGTGGGCCCGGATCTGGTGATTCTGGACATCACCATGCCCAATATGGACGGCTTGGAGGCCCTGAAGGCCATCAAGGCCAAGAACCCCGCCGCCAACTGCATCATGTGCTCCGCCATGGGCCAGGAGGCCATGGTCATGGACGCCATCAAGTCCGGGGCCAAGGACTTCATCGTCAAGCCCTTTAAGCCCGACCGGATTATGAAGACCGTGACGGCGATTCTGGGCAATCCGTAAGGGCGGGGGAATGATCCGGGAGACGGTGTGGTCCCTTTTGGGGATGTTCCTGGTGGTGGTGGTGATTCTGGCCCTGGCCTGGGCCGCCACCCGGTATCTGGGGGCTTTGAGCCTTCCGGCCACGGGGATGGGCGGTCCGGAGGAGTTCCGGATCCTGGCCCAGATGGCCGTGGGGCGGAACGAGCGGCTGCTGCTGGTGCGCTTGGGAGAGGAGTGCTGTCTCCTGGGCGTGACGGAGGACCGGATCACGCTGCTGCGGCAGTGGACCGGAGAAGAGGCCCAGAGATGGATGCGCCTGACCCGGAAGGACCCGCCGCCGGATTTCCTGTCGGTGCTGAAAAGCATCCGGGAGAAGCCTGACAAGCGGGGCCGGTGATTTTTCGCCGGGACGGAACGCCGGGAATTTGGAAGTTTGGATGATTTTGCGCGTTATGGTATGGATTTTGTGTGGGACTGTGTGTGAGATGTTGAGCGAGGTTTTGCATGGCGGACGGCATTATTAATATCAACGGCGACGGCGTCCAGACCCTGGAAGTCATCTTCCTCATGGCGCTTTTGACGCTTTTGCCCTCCGCCGTGATCCTCATGACCTCCTTTACCCGGTACGTGATCGCCCTGTCCTTTCTGCGCACGGCCATGGGCACCCAGCAGACCCCGCCCAATATGGTGCTGGTGGGGCTGGCGCTGTTCCTGACCCTCTTTACCATGGGACCGGTGTTCCAGGCCGTCAACGAGGAGGCCTACCAGCCCTATGTGGACCAGGAGATCACCCAGGAGGAGTTTTTTGAGCGGGCCCAGGGGCCGTTGAAGAGTTTTATGCTGCAAAACACGGAGGGATCCTCCCTGCGGATGTTCTGCGAAATGGCGGGCATTGAGTCTCCGGTGAATCTGGAGGAGGGACTGGCCCTGCCGTTGCGGGTGGTGGTGCCGTCCTTTGCCACCAGCGAACTGAAACGGGCCTTTCAGATCGGGCTGTACCTGTATCTGCCGTTTCTCATGATGGACGTGATCGTCTCCACCACCCTGATGTCCATGGGCATGATGATGCTGCCTCCGGCTATGATCTCCACGCCCTTCAAACTGCTGCTGTTCATCAGCTTAGACGGCTGGGAACTGCTGTTTTCCACCCTGGTCCAAGGCTACCAGTGGGTGCGGTGAGGGGAGGAGAAACGCTGTGAATGCAGGTGAGCTTTCCGGCATCTTCCAGGATGCCATCGGCGTGGTGATCCGGCTGGGTATGCCGATCCTGCTGCTGTGTATGATTGTGGGCGTGGTGGTGGCCATTTTGCAGGCCGTCACCCAGATCCACGAGCAGTCCATCGCCTTTGTGCTGAAACTGCTGGTGGTCATCCTCTTTATGACCCTGGGGGGCGGATGGATGCTGCGGACCCTCCAGGAGTTCGCCCTGAAAATGTTCGAGAGAATGGTATAGCCCATGTTCAACTGGAGTGCCCTGACCCTGTTTCTCTATATCGCCATGCGTATGGCGGGCTTTCTCATGATGAACCCGCTGTTCGGACGCCAGGGAGTGCCCAACCTGTTTCTGGGGGGATTCATTGGTTTTATGACCCTGACGGCCTACTCCGCCTATGAGGGCACCGTGGCGGTGCCGGGGACGCTGTTGGAACTGGCCGTCCGGCTGCTGCGGGAACTGGGACTGGGCTTCGTCCTGAGCATGGTGATCCGGTTCTTCCTGTATCTTACGGAGGAGGCGGGACAGATCGTGGACACCCAGATGGGCCTGGGCATGGCCCGGACCTACGATCCCACTTCCCGTTCCAACGCCACGCCTACGGCCAACATCCTGAATATGCTGATGATTCTCCTGTTCTTCACCGCCAACGGCCACGTGACGCTGCTGCGCATGATGCTGACCTCCGGAGAGGTGGTGCCCTTTGGGGAGGCGTCTTTGGGAGATCTGGCGGTGAACCGGGGGGTGGAACTGTTCGCGGAGTGCTGTCTGCTGGCGCTGAAACTGTGCCTGCCCATTCTGGGGGCGGAGCTTCTGGGACAGATCGGCATGGGAGTGCTGATGAAGGTGATTCCCCAGATCAACGTGTTTGCCATTAATATTGAACTGAAAGTCATTGTGGGGCTGTTTATGCTCCTGATGCTCATGAGCCCCATGAGCCGCTTCCTGTTGGAGACGGAATCCCTGATGCTGGGGGCCCTGCGGGACCTGCTGGCCCTGTGCGCCCCGGGGTGAGGGGGACGATAGAAACCGTACTGCCTGTTTCCATTGGCCGGGAGGTGGGGAACCGTGGCCGATGATTCCAAAACCGAAAAAGCGACACCAAAAAAGCGAAGAGACGAACGGAAACGGGGCCACATCGCCATGAGCAACGACGTGGTGACGGTGGCGTCCCTGCTGGGCAGTATCATGATGCTGCGCTTCACCCTGCCGGGAGCGGCGGAGCGGGTGGGGGAGTTTATGGCTTTCTGTCTGCGTACGGGAGGCAAAGGGGTGGTCTTGCCCCGGGAGATGATCTTCCAGTGCATCGCCCTGACGGCCCGGATTGCGGGGCCTTTCTTAGCGGCGGCCATTCTGCTGTCGGTCATCGCCACCATGGCCCAGACCCAGATGCTGGTGACCACGGAGCCCCTGAAACCCAAGTTCAGCAAGCTCAATCCCATTTCCGGGTTCCAGCGGCTGTTCTCCCTGCACAGCTTAGTGGAAGCTCTGAAAAATATTCTGAAAGTCATGATCCTGCTCTATTTCATCTACCGGAGCCTGCGGACCATGATGGGCGTGACGGAGCGCTACCTGTACGCGGACCTGGGCGGGGCCTGTTCCCACCTGTTCGACTCCATTATCGCCATGCTCATCCGGATTGCCGCCGCCTTTCTGGTGATCTCCGCCGTGGACTTCTTCTACCAGCACTGGGACTTTGAGCGGCAGATGCGGATGTCCAAGGAGGAGATTAAGGAGGAGTACAAGCAGACCGAAGGCAACCCCCAGATCAAAGGCCGGATCAAGGAATTGCAGCGGCGTATGGCCCGCCAGCGCATGATGCAGCAGGTGCCCCGGTCCGACGTGGTGGTCCGGAACCCCACCCACGTGGCAGTGGCCCTGCGGTACCACCCGGAGGAGGACGCGGCCCCCATTGTCCTGGCCATGGGGCAGGACAGCTTAGCCGCCCGGATCGTGGCCGTGGCGGAGGAACACGGCATTCTGGTCATGGAGGACCCGCCCCTGGCCCGGGCGCTGTACGCGGAGGGGGAATTGAACCGGCCTATCCCTCAGGATCTCTATGAGGCTGTGGCGGAGGTCATGGTGTACCTGTACCGCCTGGGCCGGATCCACACCTCTATGGAGGAACCCATAGAGGAATCCTAAAAGACTCGCTTGAAATTCGACAATTTTTGACGGATTTCCGGGAGAACCGCGGAATTTCGTTTGGAGATAAATGGAAGGGCTTTCCCGCGGCTGTGCGGGAGAGCGGAGTTCTGTGAGGGACGGCACATGAAACGACTGATACAAAATTACGCGGTCACGCTGTTTGTAGTGGTGGTCGTCCTGTTCTTAATCATCCCCATTCCGCCCCAGCTGCTGGACATCCTGCTGGTGATGAACCTGTCTCTGTCCGTGATCATCCTGGTCATCACCATGAACATCTCCGAGGCCTTGGAGTTCTCCATCTTCCCCTCGCTTTTGCTCATCACCACCCTGTTCCGGCTGGGCATGAACGTGTCCTCCACCCGGCTGATTTTGTCCCGGGGGGGCTACGCCGGAGAGGTCATCGCGGCCTTCAGCCAGCTTATCACCGCCGGCAACGTGGTCATCGGCTTCATCATCTTCATCATCATCGTCCTGGTGCAGCTCATCGTCATCACCAAGGGCGCGGAGCGGGTCAGTGAGGTGGCCGCCCGGTTCACCCTGGACGCCATGCCCGGCAAACAGATGGCCATTGACGCGGACTTGAACACCGGCATCATCGACGAGCGGGAGGCCCGGGAGCGGCGGAACAAGATCCAGCGGGAGTCCGACTTCTACGGCGCTATGGACGGCGCCACGAAGATCGTCAAGGGTGACTCCACCATGTCCATCATCCTGACCCTGGTGAATCTGGTGGGCGGGTTTATCATCGGCATGGTCCAGGGCGGCATGGATTTCTCCACCGCCTTGTCGGTCTATTCCCAGGCCACCGTGGGCGACGGCCTGGTGTCCCAGCTGCCCGCCCTGATGATCTCCACCGCTACGGGCATGATCGTCACCCGGTCCGTGTCCGAGGGCAGTCTGGGTGAGGACGTGCGCAGCCAGTTCCTGGCCCAGCCCACCGCCATTATGGTGGCCGGAGGCGCCATGCTCTTTCTGGCCGCCCTGCCCAGTACCCCCCACTTTGCCCTGGCCCTGGTGGGCGCGGCCCTGATTATCGCCGGAGCCTTTTTGCTGCGGAGGATGCGCCAGAGCGAAGTCGTGGCCGCGGAGGAGGCCGCGGCGGAGACCGCCCCGGAGGAAGCCCCTTCCGCCTCCGATTACTACAAGGATATCAGCAACGTCTACTCCCTGCTGACGGTGGAGCCCATTGAAATGGAAGTGGGTTACAGCCTGATCCCCCTGGTGGACGAGCAAAGCGGCGGCAAGCTCATCAACCGGATCATCATCTTCCGCCGGCAGTATGCCCAGGAAATGGGCTTTGTGGTCCCCACGGTCCGCCTCCACGACGGGTCTATGCTGGGCACCAACCAGTACATCATCTTTATCAAGGGCGAGGAGGTGGCCCGGGGAGAGATCCTCATGGACTACTATCTGGCCCTGGAACCCTCCAATCCCGTGAAGGAGATCGACGGCATTGAGACCGTGGAGCCGGCCTATGGCATTCCCTCCCGGTGGATCCTGCCGGAGAACAAGGAGATGGCGGAGATCTACGGCTATACGGTCATCGATCCCCTGTCCGTCATGCTGACCCACCTGTCGGAGACCATCCGGCACCACGCCCATGAGCTCCTGGGCCGCAGCGAGACCATCCAGCTGGTGGAGAACCTGAAAAAGAGCTCTCCGGAACTGGTGGACGAGGTGTGCCCCGCCGTGGTGTCCTACGGGCTGCTGGAAAAAATCTTACGGAACCTTCTTATGGAGGGGGTGCCCATCCGGGATTTGGGCACGATTTTGGAGACCCTGACGGACTCCCTGGGGAACACCCGGGATCCGGATCTTCTGACGGAGAGCGTCCGGGGCGCTTTGAACCGCACCATCACCCGCCGGTTCTGCGAGAACGGGCAGCTGCGGGCCATCACCCTGGACGGCGAGGTGGAGCGGCGGATCGTGGCGTCCCTGACCCGGAACGAGCAGGGCATCTACCTTGCCATGGGTCCGGAGCTGATCCAGCCGGTGATCTCCCAGCTGTCGGAGAACATCAAGAAATTCCAGGAACTGGGCCAGTCGCCGGTGCTGCTGACCAGCCAGGTCATCCGGGTGTATTTGAGCCGGCTGCTCTCCCAGTACTTCCCCAACCTCTATGTGCTCTCGTTTAATGAGATTGTGGGTACGATTCAGATTCAGTCCATTGGCAACATCACCATGCAGCAGGCGGCGGATGAGAAGAGGACAGTGGGAGCATGAATACCGCGTATGAAGCCATGACAACGGAAGAACTGTTCCAGGAATACCGGCGTTCGCCCAGCGAGGAGTTGAAGTGGGAGATCGTGCTGCGCTACACGAACACCATTAAGACCATCGCGCTGCAAATCCAGGGCGTCTATGCCAGCTTTGCCCAGTTGGACGACATTATCAACGAGGGCCTGATCGTGCTGGCAAAGGCGGTGGAGAAGTACGATCCCGCTATCGGGAAGTTTGAGACCTATGTGACCAAGCGGATCCGGGGTATGATCATCGATCTGGCCCGGCAGCAGGACTGGGTGCCCCGGCCCATCCGGAAGCGGGCCAAGGAGGTAGAGCGGACCAACGCGGAACTGTACAGCCAGTTGGGCCGGTTTCCTACGGAGCATGAGGTGGCCGAACACCTGCATATCACTGACGAGGAATATCAGGAGATTATGGCCAACGCCTCTGTGTACAGCGTCATCTCCTTGGAGGAGACTTTGGAGAACTATGACCACCTGCCCAATGGCCGCCCCCAGGCCGCGGCGGACGCCCAGCCGGACCATGCCCTGGAGCGGGCGGAGACCATGGAGACTTTGGCGAAAGCCATCGGTTCCCTGCGGCAGAACGAACAGATTGTGCTGTCCCTGCACTACCAGAAGGACATGAAGATGAAGGATATCGCGGCGGTGCTGGGCGTCAGTTACGCCCGGGCCTCCCAGATCCACACCCGGGCCCTGCAAAAGCTGAAAGTGCTGCTGGCGGATGTGGAGACGTAGGCTGAGAGACGGCGCAAGACCGCGGAATACGAAAGGAGAGGAACAGCCGTGTTCAAAGGGTTTTACAATCTGACCTCCGGAATGCTGACCCAGGGGCGGCATTTGGACATTCTCTCCAACAACATTGCCAACATCCCCACCAGCGGCTTCAAGGGGGACCGGTTCACCGCCTCCACCTTCCAGGAGGTCATGTGGTCCCGGGTGGGCAACATGGTGAAACACTATGAGGACATCGGGGAGCAGAGCTGGATCACCGCCCCCAGCCAGATGTACACGGACTTCACCCAGGGGACCCTGGACCAGACCTTCCTGCCTCTGGATTTCGCCATCAACGGCGAAGGGTGGTTTGCCATTGAGAACCTGAACCCGGACCAGGACCTGAACCCCTATGACGATCCGGAGGCGGAGGATAATCCGGAGAATCCGGAAGAGGCGGAGAACCCGGGCAATGAGGAACGGCGGATCGAGTACACCCGCAGCGGCAGTTTTGCCCTGGACAACGAGGGCTATCTGGTGCTTCCGGGCCAGGGCTATGTGCTGGATATCAACCGGGAGCGGATCCGGCTGGTGACGGACAAGCTCCACGACGACGGCTACGGGGGCCTGTTCACGGAGGCGGGAGGATATTTGGGCCGCATCGGGATCTTCGTCTTTGAGGACAACGAGGCCCAGTTGGAAAAGAACAACCAGGGGCTGTTTGTCAGCGAGGCGGAGCCGCAAGTGACCACCACGCCTTTGATTAACGGCTATTTGGAACGGTCCAACGTGGACTGGGTGAAGAATATGACGGAGATGATCTCCGCCCAGCGGGCCTATCAGAGCATGGCGGAACTGACCCAGATCTATGACACCGTCATGAACCGGATCACCCAGGAAGTGGGACGGCTGTCGTAAGAGAGGACAGAGCGTCCGGATCACCGGATCACAGAGAGTTACGCCAAGGGGGAACGCGCCATGGATATGTCCTTTTACACCTGCTCCGTGGGGGCCCACCAGCAGCAGCGCCGCCTGGATATCCACGCCAACAACATCGCCAACGTGAACAACTACGGCTTCAAGGCCCGGCGGCCCAGCTTTTCCGTCCTCATGACCGGCTCTCTCCGGGGCATCAATGAGGAACTGGCCCGGGGAGCCGGGTCCCGGCTGGAATCCGCGGAGATGGACCAGGGCTCGGAGGAGTTCTGGGGCACGGAGCGGGGCTTGGACTACGCCATTGAGGGCAACGGGTTCTTTGCCCTGCTGGACCCCACCACCGGGGAGTACCGGTACACCCGGGAGGGCTCCTTTACCCTGTCCAACGTGGAGGAGGAGATCATCCCGGAGGACGACATCGTTCCCCAGCGGATCTACCGGTGGTATCTCTCCGACGGCGAGGGCCGCTACGTCCTGGGCACCGACGGCCAGCCCATTGTGGTGGAGGATCCCACAGAGGCCCACCTGGTGGGGAAACCCCTGCCCATTGGGATCTTTGACTTTATCAATTACAACGGTATGCTCAACCAGTACAACGGCATGGTGCCGGTGGCGAAAAACGGCCAGGTGGCCCTGGGAAACAGCGGGAAACTGGTGCAGGGCTATCTGGAACTGTCTAACGTGGACTACGCTTATGAGATCACCAAGGTGGTAGAGACCCAGAGGTCTTTCCAATATATGCTGCGGATGGTGCAGACCTCCGATGAAATCACCACCACGGTCAACGGCCTGCGGTAGGGAAGCGGCAGAGAAGCGGTAAGGAAAGGGTGACATCATGGAAATTAAAAATTACGACGAGCTTTCGTCCCTGGAAATCGACACGCTGCGGGAAATTGGCAGCATCGGTACCGGGAACGCGGCGGCGGCCCTGTCCCAAATGCTGGGGCGGAATGTGCGCATCACCCTGCCGGAAGTGCGCATTATGGGCTACAACGAGGCCATCGAGTGGATCGGAGGCCCGGAGGCCATTACCGCCGGAGTGCTGGTGCGCATCAGCGGCCAGCTCAACGGGATTATGCTCTCCGTCCAGTCCTTAGAATTCATCAATCTGGTGCTGGACAGCACCCTGGAAAAGCAGATCGTCAGCTATGAGGAGCTGAAAGAACTGGAGCGCTCCGCCCTCATTGAGGTGGGCAACATCATGATCTCCACCTTCATCAACGCCCTGTCGGGTCTGGCGGACATCACCGTGGAGCTGACGGTACCCAGCCTGTCCGTGGATATGCAGGGAGCCATTTTGGCGGTGCCTATGGCGGAGTACGGCGGACAGACGGATTACCTGATGACCATTGGCGGGAACTTTGTGTGCGATGGACGGGAGGTCCCCTGCCGGCTTCTCCTGTCCCCGGACATCCGATCCCTGAACTTCCTTTTGAGAAAGCTGGGCGTGATGGAATGATCAATCAAGCACCGCAGAAACTCACCGTGGGGATCGCCGACATGAAGATCCTCCAATTTAACGGGGAACTGATTACCTTCGCCCTGGGGTCCTGTATCGGCATCTGCCTCTATGACCCCAATATCAAGCTGGCTTCCCTGATCCACATCATGCTGCCCATCAACATGGAGGCGGGCCGGAAGAACACCATGAAGTACGCGGACACCGGCATCCGGGAGACCCTGAGGCAGATGGAGGCCCGGGGGGCCAGAAAGGCCCGGATGATCGCCAAAATCGCCGGCGGGGCCAAGATGTTTGAGGTCTCCGGCAGCAGCAGCCTGGGGAACATCGGCCAGAGGAACATTGAGAGCGTCCGGATGAACCTGCGGCGGGAAGGGGTCCGGATCGCGGCGGAGGACGTAGGCGGCACCGTGGCCCGGACGCTGTCCTTCTTCCCGGAAAACGGCCAGGGGCAGATCCGGGCCTACGGAAAACCCCTGATTATATTGTAATACAGGCACCATCGGCAAACCGGCGTAACCGCGCACAGCAGCGGCTCAGATCAGAAAGGATGTGGCTCTCCCATGGCGGACACAATCGAAAAGAACGACAAAAACGAAATCCTGCTGGAATCGGGAACCAATGAAATAGAGATCATGGAGTTCACCGTGGCGGGAAACCTGTACGGCATTAACGTGGCCAAGGTCAACGAGATCATGCTCTCCGACCAGGTCAAGGTCATGCCCCACACCCATCCGGCGGTAGAGGGCATCTTCAAGCCCCGGGACACGGTCATCACCGTGGTGAACCTGCCCCGGTATCTGGGCTATGAGATGGAGTCCCGGGAGAAGGACCTGTTTATCATCACCAACTTCAACAAGATGAACATCGCCTTCCGGGTCCATACGGTCATCGGCATCAGCCGCATCTCCTGGACCGCCATCCAGAAGCCGGACAAGACCATTACCGGCTCCGGGGACAGCGTGGCCACGGGCATCGCCCAGTGCGGAAACGATCTGGTGACGATTCTGGACTTTGAGAAGATCGTGGCGGAGATTGCCCCGGATTCCAGCATTCAGATGTCGGAGATCGACCAGCTGGGTCCCCGGGAGCGGAACCAGCATCCCATCGTCATGGCGGAGGACTCCGTGCTGCTGTCCAAGATGATCCAGGAGGCCCTGACCAAGGCGGGCTATACGAACCTGCGGAATTTCAGCAACGGCCTGGAGCTGTGGCAGTACCTCAGCCGCCTGAAGAAGAACGGCACGGTGCAGGACAATGTGGCGCTGATCATCACGGACATCGAAATGCCCCAGATGGACGGCCACCGTCTGACGAAGCTGGTGAAAGAGGACGTGGAACTGCGGCGGATCCCGCTGATCATCTTCTCCTCCCTGATTACGGAGGAAATGCGGGTGAAGGGCAAGGAACTGGGCGCCGATGAACAGCTCAGCAAGCCGGAGATCGGCCACCTGGTGGCGGTCATCGACCACCTGCTGGCGGAGCCGGAGGAAGAATAAGTGTTTTCCCGCTTAGGATCCCTTTTTTGAGAAGGGATCCTAAGTTTTTTTCTGCTTCTGCCGATAATATACATGAATGCTCAGGAAAGGAGGCATTGCCATGGAGGATATGATGGGAAGCGTCGCCATGATGGCCATGGAGATGAAGGCCGCGGCGTATGACGAGAGCTATTCGGTGTCCATGATGAAAAAGACCATGGATACGGTGGAGACGGAGGCCCAGAACCTGTTGGAAATGATGCCCCAGGTCCCCAAGGGACAGTATGTGGACGTGTACGCCTAAATTTTCCTCGCGCTCTGAAAGATCTGCCGGACGGCAGGCTGTCGGCACGGCAACCAGAGGCAAATCTACCGTTCACAAGCATGACGCGGCGCTTTCGGGAAGAATCTTTCCGAAAGCGCTGTACTTTTTTTGCAAGCTATGGTACAATACGCGAAAACAAGAACCCCGGTATGGGAGGGAGCGGCAGTGGCGAATCGTGTGAGAAACGGAGGAAAGCGCCAGACTGAAGGGGGATACAGTCTGCGCGTGGCGTTTATCTTGATTTTGATGGGGATCTGCGTGGGACTGGCCTCGGCCATAGCTGTGGAATACGCGGGATCCTATGACCAGGTTCCCCAGCCGGTCATTACCGGTACGCTTATCAAACAGAGACTGCAGTATATCCAGGAGCTGTCAACCTTAGAGTACTATTACACGAATATGGGGAAATTTGAGAACAAAAAGAATATGCCCCTGACGGGCAAGCGTTTTATCGTCTCCTATGACGGCGTGATCAAAGCGGGGATCGATCTGGGAGGCATCCGGATAGAGGTCAATGAGGAGGAGAAAACTGTCGCCGTCACCCTGCCGGAGTGCCGTCTCCTGTCTCATGAGATTCTTGACGAAACCATTCAGGTTTACGACGAGAGCGGAAGCATCTTCAATCCCATCAGCATTCAGGATTACATCGCCTTTACCCGGGAGCAAAAGACCTTGATGGAAGAAAAAGCGGAAACCGGGGGCCTCCTTGAAAACGCCGCGGAGCGGGCGGAACTGACCGTCACCGCCCTGTTGGAGGGTCTGCCCGGCATGGAGGACTATCACCTGACCGTGCGGCAGGCGGAGGGGACATAGAGAAATCGGTAGCATATGGAGGGAAACCCATGTGGATTGCGGAGGGCTGGCGGGACTATGAACTGCTGGACTGCGGCGGCGGAGAGCGTCTGGAACGCTGGGGACAGCGGATTTTGATCCGTCCGGATCCCCAGGCCATCTGGTCGCCGCCCCGGCGGAATCCCCTGTGGAACCAGGCGGACGGACGCTATCTCCGCTCCCATACCGGCGGAGGGCGGTGGGAGAAAGCCGCCCTGCCGGAGAGCTGGGAAATTGCCTATGGGGCGCTGTCCTTCGGGGTGAAGCCCATGAACTTTAAGCACACGGGCCTCTTTCCCGAACAGGCCGCCAACTGGGAGTTCGCCATGGACCGGATCCGGCAGGCGGGAAGGCCTGCCAGGGTACTGAACCTGTTCGCCTATACAGGCGGGGCCACGGTTGCCTGCGCAAAGGCGGGAGCCTCCGTGTGCCACGTGGACGCGGCCAAGGGCATGGTGGCCTGGGCAAAGGAGAACGCGAAGCGGTCCGGGCTGGAACAGGCCCCTATCCGGTGGATTGTGGACGACTGCGGCAAGTTCGTGGAGCGGGAGATCCGCCGGGGACACCGCTATGACGCCCTGATTCTGGATCCCCCCAGCTATGGCCGGGGACCCGGGGGCGAGGTGTGGAAGATTGAGGAGAACCTGTACGCCTTTTTGAAGCTGTGTACCGGCGTGCTGTCGGAGCGGCCCCTGTTTGTGCTCATCAGTTCCTACACCACGGGCCTGGCCCCGGCAGTGCTGGGGTATCTCTTACGGCTGCTGGTGGAGCCGATGTACGGAGGACAGACCGTGTGGGACGAACTGGGCCTTCCCGTGACGGAGACGGGGCTGGCCCTGCCCTGCGGGGCGGCGGCACGGTGGACGGCGGAGTGAGGGAATCGGAAAGCATGAGAGGATTTTGACAAGTGGCGGCAATTCTTGAGACGAGAAAGCTGCGCTACGCCTATCCGGCGGAGGGCGGGGAGACCCTGGCCCTGGACGGCGTGGACGTGTCCATTGAGCGGGGCAGCTTTGTGGTGGTGCTGGGCCACAACGGGTCCGGGAAATCCACCCTGGCGAAAACCTTTAACGCCATCCTCCTGCCTGCCGGAGGGCAGGTGCTGGTGGACGGCATGGATACCCAGGACGAGGAACTGCTATTGTCCATCCGCCAGCGGGTGGGCATGGTGTTCCAGAACCCGGACAACCAGATTGTAGCCAACGTGGTGGAGGAGGATGTGGCCTTTGCCCCGGAGAATTTAGGGGTGCCCACGGCGGAGATCCGCCGCCGGGTGGACGAGGCATTGCGGGCGGTGGGAATGTACGAGTACGTGACCCACGCCCCCCACCTGCTGTCCGGCGGCCAGAAACAGCGCATCGCCATTGCGGGGGTGGTGGCTATGGAGCCGGACTGCGTGGTGCTGGACGAGGCCACTGCCATGCTGGACCCGGCGGGACGGCGGGAGGTGCTGTCCACGGTCCGGCGGCTGAACAAAGAGAAGGGCATCACTGTGATTTTGATCACCCACCACATGGATGAGGCGGAGGACGCGGACCGGGTGCTGGTGATGGACCAGGGGAAACTGGTGATGGACGGTCCGCCCCGGGACATCTTCTCCCAGGTGGGACGGCTGCGGCGCATGGGACTGACGGTGCCGGACACGGTGGACCTGCTGAACCGTCTGCGGATGGATGGCTGGGACCTGCCCCTGGACGCCCTCAGCGTGGAGGAGTGCGCCGACGCCATTGCCGCGTCCTTTTCCCCGCGCCCTGAAAGGCTGTCAGGATCCACCGCCGATGACACGGCAGCCATTGGCCAATCGAACCGCTGACACGCAGGAAAACCGGAGGGAGCCATTGAAACCGATTTTGGAAGTGCGGCGTCTGACCCATACATACAGCGTGGGGACGCCTTTTGAGCGCACCGCCGTGGAGGACGTGAGTTTCTCCGTGGCCCCGGGAGAGTTTTTGGGCATCATGGGCCACACCGGATCCGGGAAATCCACCCTGATCCAGCATCTCAACGGCCTTCTGCGGCCCACCTCCGGACAGGTCCTGCTCCACGGACAGGATGTCTGGAGGAACCCGAAAGAGATCCGGCAGGTACGCTTCCGGGTGGGGCTGGTGTTCCAATACCCGGAACACCAGCTTTTTGAGGAGACGGTGTACCGGGATATCGCCTTCGGCCCCGCCAACATGGGAAAAACCGGACAGGAACTGGACCGCTGCGTCCGGGAGGCGGCGAAACTGGTGGGGCTGCGGGACAGCCAGATGGAAAAATCCCCCTTTGAGCTGTCCGGAGGCCAGAAGCGCCGGGTGGCCCTGGCGGGGGTCCTGGCCATGGACCCGGAGGTGCTGGTGCTGGACGAGCCCGCCGCCGGACTGGATCCGGCAGGCCGGGAGAACCTGATGGCAAACATCCGGGACTACCACCGCAACCATCACAAGACCATCCTCCTGGTGAGCCACAGCATGGACGAGATCGCCCGGAACGCCAGCCGGATCCTGGTGCTGAAACGCGCCCGGATTTTGATGGACGGCACGCCGGAACAGGTCTTTGCCCGGGGGGAGGAGTTACAGGCGGCGGGGCTGGATGTGCCCCATGTGACCCGGATTGCCCTGGCCCTGCGGCGGCGGGGCATTCCCGTGGACCCGGGGGCCTATACGGCGGAGGCGCTGGAGGCGTCTTTGCTGTCCCTGAGAAAGGACGGTGCGCCGTGCTGAAAGATATCACCCTGGGGCAGTACTTCCCCGGGGATACGGTGGCCCACCGTCTGGACCCCCGGACGAAAATTCTGCTGGTGGTCCTGTATATCGCCGCCCTGTTCTCCGCCCGGAGCTATCTCACCTACGGGATCATGATCCTGTGCCTTGCGCTGTGCGTAAGCGTCTCCAAGGTCCGCCCCCGGGCCATGGTCCGGGGACTGCGTCCGGTATTGTTCATCATCCTCTTTACGGCGGGGATCAACCTGCTCTTTACCCCCGGGGAGCGGAACCTGGTGGAGTTCGGCGTGATTCACATCTCCGACACCGGGGTCCGCACGGCAGTCTTTATGGTCCTGCGGATTCTCCTGCTCATTATGGGCACCTTCCTCATGACCTACACCACCAGCCCCATCAGCCTGACGGACGCCCTGGAATCCCTGCTGAACTGGATGAAGCGGTTCCATGTTCCGGTCCATGAACTGGCCATGATGATGTCCATTGCCCTGCGGTTCATCCCCACCCTCATTGAGGAGACGGACAAGATCCTCTCCGCCCAGAAGGCAAGGGGTGCGGATTTGGAGAGCGGGAACCCGGTGCAGAGGGCCCGGGCCATGCTGCCGATACTGGTGCCCCTGTTTATCAGCGCCATCCGACGGGCGGACGAACTGGCGACCGCCATGGAGTGCAGGTGTTATCACGGCGGAGAGGGCCGGACCCGGCTCCATGTGCTCCAATACGCCCGGAGGGACTACGCCGCCCTGACCCTGGGCCTTTGTATCTGCACGGGCGTGATGGTGCTGGGACGGATGGGAATGTAAAAGTCATGTAAAAACACGGAAAAAAACATGGGGAAAACATGGGGATGGGAGAATGCGCAATATCGCCTTAAAACTCATGTACAACGGCTCCGGCTACCACGGCTGGCAGGTCCAGAAGAACGCCCGGACCGTCTGCGGCACCTTGGAGACAGCCCTGGGGAAGATCACGGGAAAGCCCGTGCATTTGACGGGCTGCGGCCGCACGGACGCCGGGGTCCACGCGGAGACCTACGTGGCGAATTTCCGCACGGAGTCCCGGATCCCCCTGGACCGCCTGCCCTTTGCCATTAACACCCATACCCCGGAGGACATCGCCGTCCGGGAGGCGGTGGAGGCGGCGCCGGAGTTCAACGCCATCGGATCGTGTCTCAAAAAAGAGTACACCTACCGGATCTATAACTCCCGGATCCAGAACCCCTTCTATGTGAACCGGGCCTGTTTCTACCCCCGGCGGCTGGACGAGGACCTGTTGAACCGGGCGGCGGCACAGTTCGTGGGCACCCACGACTTTCGGGCAGTGCGCTCTGTGGGCACCGTGACGAAAACCACCGTGCGGACGGTGTACTGGTGTGAAGTGGAGCGGCGGGGGGATCTGCTGGAACTGCGGATCTGCGCCGACGGCTTTTTATACAACATGGTCCGGACCATTGCCGGAACCCTGCTGTACGCGGCGGAGGGGAAACTGTCCCCGGAGGAGATCCCGGACCTGCTGGCGCTGGGGGACCGGGCCAAGGCGGGGCCGGTAATGCCTCCGGGAGGACTGTATCTGACAAGAGTGTGGTATGAGGATGAACGGCTCAATGGATGATTTTGAAACCCGCCGCCCCCAGAGCGCGGGACGGCGGACCCTGCGCCAGCCCGGGGTGCTGGTACGGCGGCTGGCGGTGATTTTCCTGTGCGCCCTGCTGCTGATTCCCGTGGCGGCCTATCGCAGCGGCACGGGCTTCGACGTGGTGCGGCGGTATCTCCACTACGGCAGCCCCAACCGCTACGACGGGGCCCCCCTGTACGCCTATGAGAAGTCCTCCCACAGCCGCTTTGCCGCCCTGGGGGATACGCTGGCGGCGCTGTCGGAAAACCGGCTGAGCCTGCTGTCCTCCGGCGGCGGGGAGCTGTGGTCCATGAGCCTCCATATGGACGCCCCCGCTCTCTCCAAGGGCGGAAACCGGGCGGTGGCCTGGGACGTGGGGGGCAGCCAGATCTATGTGCTGGACGCCGCGGGCCTTGCCTGGTCCTTAGAGACAGAGGAGCCTCTGCTGTGTGCGCGGCTGAACCGGAACGGCTGGCTGGCGGTGGTGACGGGAAAGCGGAACTATAAGGGCCTGGTGCGGGTGTACGACGCCAGCGGGGATATCGTGTTCGACTTCAACTCCGCCCGGCGCTTCGTGTCCGACGCCTGCGTGTCCGACGACAACAGCCGGGTGGCGGTGGCGGCCCTGGGCCAGGAGGACAGCGTGTTCGTCACCGACGTGCTGCTCTTTCGGTTAAACCAGAAGGAGCCGGAGGCGGAGTACCGTCTGGAAAACGCCCTGGGGACGGAACTGGTCCAGCGGGGGAGTTATCTGGTGTCCGCGGCGGACACCTGTTTGGTGTGGGCAAAGCCCGACGGGGAGATCAAGGCCCGGTATGACTATGACGGGACCTATCTCCGGGAGTACGACCTGGGGGGAGAGGGCTTCGCGGCGGCGCTATTGAACCGCTATCAGTCCGGCAGCGTGGGCCGGCTGGTGACGGTGGACAGCAACGGAGAGGAGATCGGGGCGCTGGAGATCCGGGAGGAAGTTCTGGATCTCTCCGCCGCGGGACGGTATCTGGCGGTACTGTATACGGATCGCTTAGTGGTGTACAACCCGTCCCTGCAAGTCTACGCTACCTTGACGGGCACCGACGGCTTAGGCGGCGTCCTTATGCGCTCGGACGGGTCCGTGCTGCTGCTGGGCCCCTCCTCCGCCACCCTCTTTCTGCCGTGAGGGAAGGAGAAAATCGTTTCGTATACTCGTGAGCGATAAGATTTGCCATTCGTTGCCGTGCCAGTGACCTACAATGTGGCAAATGTGAAAGAGCGCGAGTATAACAGGAAAAACGCGACAGGAGGCGGCGGGAATGCTCCGGCATTTGCGGATTGAAAACTTTAAGGCGTGGAAGGACACGGGGGACATGGAACTGGCCCCGCTCTCCGTCTTTTTAGGCACCAACAGCTCGGGAAAGTCCAGTATCATCCAGTTCCTGCTGATGCTGAAACAGACCATGCAGGACCCGGACCCGGCGGTGGTGTTGAACACCGGGGACGATCACTCGATTGTGGATGTGGGAGTGCCCTCCCAGATGCTCTATGGGCACGATACGTCCCAGCCGCTCCGTTTTTCCTATGACTGGGATGTGGAGACGCCGTTTCGCTTTGCCTTGGACAGCGAATTTCCCGAGGAGACGCTTCCGACCTTGCGCAGAACGGAGGACGAGGGCGCCTATCGGTTTGGAACTGATGTCCGATTCCGTGGTTCCCTGTTTGTGAAAAAGGCTGCCGGAGCGCTGGATGTGGAATCTCTTTATTATCTGGTTTCCCATGGAGATTCGGACTGGTTTTCCGTGGAAACCCGGCGGGAGAAAGAGGCGGGATATAGGATGGTTTTGGACGGCTTTGAAGAGGAACCCGTTGCAGTGGATTCTTCCGCCAGGCCCCTCAAGTTTTACGGGTTTTCCGATGAGGCCGCTGCCGAAAGCCAACAGCCTTCAACGCTCCGGACTTTGAATCAAATTCACCCCCAGCTTTTTTCCAACCTCTTTTACCTCGGCCCTCTGCGGGATCGGACCAGCCGCCTCTATACCTGGAAGGGGACCAGTCCCTCAGACGTGGGCACGGACGGCAGAAACGCGGTGTTTGCCATGCTCTCCGCCCGGTCGGAACTGCGCAAGTTCCGCATAGAAGGGAAATCCATGGATTATGACATCGACACGGCGGTTGCGGAGATGCTGAAAAAAATGGGCCTTATCCAGGAATTCCGGGTACGGAAATTTGGGGAGGGCCGTTCGGAATATGAGGTTCAGGTGAAAACCAAGGGCAGTCCCGTGTGGGCGGATCTGCCGGATGTGGGGTGCGGCGTATCCCAGGTGCTTCCGGTGCTGGTGGAACTGTTTTACGCGCCGAGCGGATCCATCCTCTTGATGGAACAGCCGGAACTGCACCTGCACCCCAGCGCCCAGGCGGCCTTGGCGGATGTGATGATAGACGCTGTCCGGGCCAGGGAAAACGGAAAACCCCGGAATCTCCAACTGCTGATCGAGACGCATTCCGAGTATTTTCTCCGCCGCCTTCAGCGGAGGATTGCGGAAAAGGCCGTGGGCGAGGAACTGGTGCGGGGCTATTTTTCCGACACCGGCACGGATCCCTTCCAGCTGAGGAAGCTGGAAATGGACGCTTACGGCAATATCCTCAACTGGCCCAAGGACTTTTTCGGGGATATGGCGGGGGATATCTTCGCCCAGGCAGAGGCGGCATTTGACAGAAAGAGAGCGGAGTATGAACAGGACGCCGCACATCATTGACACCAACGTGATCATTGAGCCGGGAAAACTGCCGGACCAAATCCTCTCTTCCCAAGAGGCGGAGTGCGCACGGGCGTGTACGCGGTTTCTCAACCGCCTCCTTCACGCCCCGGATTCCGGCCTTGTGCTGGACCGGGGATGGGAGATTTTGAACGAGTACCGGCGGGTCCTGGAGCGGCAGCGCAGGGAGAACGGATTTCGCCCGGGACCCACGGAGGAGTTTTTGAAATGGGCCTATGCCTCTATGGCAAAGCCCCCCTATGAGGATTTGGTGGACCTGCAAAAGACCGGGGAAAACACCTATGCCGCCTTCCCCGACGATCCGGCCCTGGACGGCTTTGACCCGCCGGACCGGAAGTTCATCGCCGCCGCCTGTGTCCACCCGGAACACCCTCCGGTGACAGAGGGCACGGACTGCAAGTGGCTGAAATACCGGGAGGCGCTCTCCGCTCACGGCGTCCGCGTGGACTTTCTGTGTCCGCCGTATATCCAAGCGAATTACCGGCATAAATTCCCGGGAGAGGAGCCGCCGGACCTGCCATAGAGGGTTTCCCGGCGGCATGGCCCTGGATTTTCTCAGATTTTACAGAAGTTTTACAGGAAAAGAGGTAGGCAAGCATGGAGGGAACTGCTATAATAGGGGCGCTGAGCGCTGTGGACCTTGCCGCCCTGGGGGTTGTGGCGGTGTGTACGGCCATGGGGGCCGCCCGGGGGCTGTTCCGCACGCTGACGGGCATCGTCATTGTGATTGCGGCCATGATCGGGGCCAGTTTGATCGCTTCCTCTCTCTCCGGACTGCTGGCGGAGCGTCTGGCCCCCCAGGTGGAGGACTATCTGCGCCAGGAATTGGAGGAGGCCGTGTCCTCAGGGGCGGTGACGGGCGCTGTGGGCGGGGATTTGGACGACACCCCCTTTACCCCCGCCAGCGCCGGACAGCTGGACGGCCTGTTGGAACGGCTGGGCCGGGTGAATGAGGCCCTGGCCCCGGCGGTAGAGGGACTGCGGGAGAATCTGGCGGAACTGCGCAGCAGCTTTGCCGGAACCGTGGCCCAGGCCATGGCCGCCGCTCTGGTGAAACTGTTGGAACCGGCATTGTACGGCATCTTGTACTTCGTCTCCTTTTCGGTGCTTTCCGGGGTGCTGCGCTTTGTCATAGGGAAGCTGAACCTTCTGACGAAAGTCCCGGTGGTCCACACCCTGAACGCCCTGGGCGGAGCGGTGATCGGCCTTGGGGAGGGGCTTGCCCTGGCCTTTGTGCTGGTGCTGGTGCTGGAACGGGTCCGGGTGATTCCCGGCATGGAGTCCGTGCCCCCCAGCGCCCTGTGGAGCTTTTTCATGTCTTCGGCCCCAATGCCCGCGCTGTGAAGGGCCGTACGGGCCGATAATCCGGTAAAGTAATTTTTAATCCGGGTGACCGGATCTGTCTGTGTTTTGGATCGGGGAAGTCCCCGAATTGGGAGGGATACCATGCAGCCTACGCTTTGTTCCAGATGCAAGAAAAATGTCGCCGTTGTGTTCATCTCCAAGCTGGATGGCGACCGGACCACCAATGAAGGGCTGTGCCTGAGCTGCGCCAAGAAAGTGGGGCTGCCCCAGGTGGACGAGATGATGCGGCGCATGGGCATCTCCGAGGATGATTTGGAGGCCATCAGCAGCGATATGTTTGAGGCCATGAGCGGACCGGAGAACGAGGAGGACCTGCCCATGGCACCGGAGGATGACGAGGACGACGACGAGGCGGGAAAAACCGCCACCTTCCCCTTCCTGAACCGGCTCTTCTCCAACTCCGAGCGGGAGGCCAGCCAGACCAAGGAGAAGAAGGAGGACAAGAAGTCCAAGCGGAAATATTTGGAGAGCTACTGCATCTCCCTGACGGACCGGGCCAAGGCCGGGAAACTGGATCCGGTGATCGGCCGGGCGGAGGAGATTGAGCGGGTGGTGCAGATTTTGAACCGCCGCCAGAAGAACAACCCCTGTCTCATCGGTGAGCCGGGGGTGGGCAAAACCGCCATTGCCGAGGGCCTGGCCCAGCGGATTGCCGCCGGGGACGTGCCCTTTAAGCTGCGGGACAAGGAAGTCCACCTGCTGGACCTCACCGCCTTGGTGGCGGGGACCCAGTTCCGGGGCCAGTTTGAGAGCCGTATGAAGGGCCTCATTGACGAGGTGAAGAAACTGGGGAACATCATCCTCATGATCGATGAGGTCCACAACATCGCCGGGGCCGGGGACGCGGAGGGCAGCATGAACGCCGCCAATATCTTAAAGCCCGCCCTGTCCCGGGGGGAGATCCAGGTCATCGGGGCCACCACCTTCAACGAGTACCGGAAGTTCATCGAGAAGGATACCGCCCTGGAACGGCGGTTCCAGCCCGTGACGGTGAACGAGCCGTCCATTGAGGACTCCGTGCAGATTCTCAAAGGCCTGGCCCCCCACTATGAGCGCTTTCACGGCGTGGCCCTGTCCGACGGGATTCTCCGTCAGGCGGTGCTGCTGTCCGAACGCTATATCACGGACCGCTTTTTGCCGGATAAGGCCATTGACCTCATTGACGAGGCCTGTTCCGACCTGAACCTGAAAGACCCGGACATCTCCCGGACCATGCAAATCCAGCGGGAACTGGACGACTATGAGAGAGAGCGGGCCATGATGCAGGAGCGGCAGAACAGCGGGGAGGAGCCGGACTATGAGCGGCTGGCCTTCCTGAAAAGCCGGGAGATGCAGCTGACCACGGAACTGGATACCCTGAGAGAGAAGGGTGCCCCCCAGCTGACCATGGAGAATCTGGCCCATGTGATTGAACTGTGGACCAAGATCCCGGCGTCCAAGATCCGGGAACAGGAGTTCCACCGCCTGAGCCAGCTGGAAGACCGGCTGAAAACCCACATCATCGGCCAGGATGAGGCCGTGGCCGCTGTGGCCGCCGCCGTGCGGCGGAACCGGGTGGGCATCAGCCCCAAGCACAAGCCCGTCAGTTTCATCTTCGTGGGACCCACGGGGGTGGGGAAAACGGAGCTGGTAAAACAGCTGGCAAACGACCTCTTTAACACTCCGGAATCCCTCATCCGGCTGGATATGTCGGAGTTTATGGAAAAGCACAGCGTGTCCCGGATCGTAGGCTCTCCCCCGGGCTATGTGGGCTATGACGAGGCGGGACAGCTGACGGAGAAGATCCGCCGCAAGCCCTATTCCGTCATCCTCTTTGACGAGATCGAAAAGGCACATCCGGACGTGATGAACGTGCTGCTGCAAATCCTGGACGACGGGGAGATCACCGACGCCCACGGCCGGAAGGTGAATTTTGAAAACACCATCATCGTCATGACCTCCAACGCCGGCAGCGCCACGAAAGAGGGTACCGTGGGCTTCAACCGCTCCGCCAACGAGCAGGACCGGGACCGGGCCATGAAAGCCTTGCAGCAGTTTCTGCGTCCGGAGTTCATCAACCGGGTGGACGCGGTGATCACCTTCAACCGCCTGACAGAGGAGCATTTCCACGGCATTGCCCGGATTATGCTGGACGAGCTGGCGGCGTCCCTGCGGGAAAAGGGGATTGCGTTCGACTATGACGACGCCCTGGTTTCCCATTTGACGGAGAAGTCCTATTCCCGGACCTACGGGGCCCGGAATCTGCGCCGTACCATCCAGAAGGAGTTGGAGGACATTCTGGCCTCCCGGATCATCGACAGCTACGACAACCCCATCTCCCATGTCCGCGCCACGGCGGAGAACGGGGAGATCCGTCTGGACGCGATTTGAGCATTTGTGTGCGCCTGTTGAAATTTTAATGGATTTGTAAAGTTTGTACAGAGAGAGGCGGAGGCCATGGTGTTTCGCAAGGAGATAGAGCCCAGCTGCGCCTACTGCGCCCGGGGAACCCGGGCCAATGAGCGGGACGTGGTCTGCGTGAAACGGGGGCTGATGCCGGCGGAGAGTTCCTGCCGGTCCTTCCGCTACGATCCCTTGAAGCGGGTCCCCCCCCGGCCCGCCGTGCTCCCCGGAAAGACGTGGAGCGAGGAGGATTTCGCGCTGTAATTCATTCGCCGAAAAGTTTAGGAGGCGGTTTCCATGGAGGTTCGTCAGGTGACGGCTTTGTATTTCAGTCCCGCCGGAACCACCGCCCGGGCCGCCCGGACCGCGGGTACCGCCCTGGCGGAGGCTTTGGGCGTCCCCTTCCGGGAATTGGACGTGACGCTGCCCCGGGACCGGGAGGCGTCCTGCGCCTTTGACGCCGCCGATGTGGTGCTGGCGGCGTCCCCTACCTACGCGGGGAAACTGCCCAACAAGATCCTGCCCTTCTGGAAAACCCGCCTGTCCGGGGACCATACCCCCGCCATCCCCCTGGTGCTGTACGGCAACCGGGCCTTTGACAACGCGCTTGCGGAACTGACGGCGGTCCTAAGCGGAAACGGCTTCGCCTGTTTCGCCGCCGCCGCCTTCGTATCCCGCCACGCCTTCACAGACGCCCTGGCCCCGGGCCGTCCGGACGGGGCGGACCGCCGGGAACTGGAATCCTTCGCCCGGGACGCCGCCGAAAAACTCCGCCGGGGAGATCTGACCCCCGTTACCGTCCCCGGGGACCCGGAGGCCCCTTACTACATTCCCCGGGGCATGGACGGGGAGCCCGCCAGGTTCCTCAAGGCCAAGCCCCGGACCGATCCCCTCCGCTGTACCCGGTGCGGGGCCTGCGCGAGACGCTGTCCTATGGGGGCCATTGACCCGGGGGACGTGGCAAACGTGCCGGGAACCTGTATCAAGTGCCAGTCCTGCGTGCGGCGGTGTACCCGGAAGGCAAAATCTTTCGATGACCCGGCGTTTTTGTCCCATGTGGCTATGCTGGAACGGAATTTCCCCGATCCCAAGGCCAATTTGACGTTTTTGTGAGGTTTTTATGGTACCCTATACCCTGATCCGGTCCCGGCGGCGGACCCTGTCCATGGAGATCACCCCGGACTGCCAGGTGCTGGTCCGGGCGCCTGCGCGGATGCCCAAAGAGGAAATCGAGGACTTTGTGGCCTCCCGTCAGGACTGGATTGCCAAACATCTGCCCAAAGTGCGGGCCCAGGCCGCCCTGATGCCGCCGGACCCCACCCCGGCGGAACTGGACGCCCTGTTTGACCGGGCTATGGAACTTTTGCCGCCGAAAGTGGAACACTGGGCCGCCGTCACGGGACTGCGGCCCACCGGCGTGACCATCACCGACGCCCGGTCCCGGTACGGAAGCTGCTCCGCCAAAAACCGGATCGCCCTGTCCTGCTTCCTGGTGAATTACCCGGAGGATTTTGTGGATCTGGTGGTGGTCCACGAGCTGTGCCACATCCGGGAGAAGAACCACGGCCCCCGCTTTTACGCCCTGCTGGAACGGTTCCTGCCGGACTGGCGGGAACGGAAAAAACTGCCGGGTTCCCCGGCGGAAGGAGAGGATGCACTGTGAAAACCCTTCCCCAGCTGCTCCGCGCCAACCATTACCCCGGACGGGGCATCGTCCTGGGCCGGGACCGGGGCGGGACAAAAGCGATTCTCGTCTATTTCATCATGGGCCGCAGCGACAGCTCCCGGAACCGGGTGTTTGTCCCCACGGAGGACGGCATCCGTACGGAGGCCTATGACCCCAAGGCCATGAAGGACCCCAGCCTGCTGATCTACCACCCCGTGCGCCTGGCCTCCGGACACCTGGTCGTCACCAACGGCAACCAGACCGACACCATCCGGGACGGGCTGAAAGTGGGGAAAACCTTCCAGCAGGCCCTGGCCTCCCGGACCTTTGAGCCGGACAGCCCCCACTATACCCCCCGGATCTCCGGTATGGCCTCTCCGGACGGCTCCTATCAGCTGTCCATTCTGAAAACCAACGAGGGGGACCCGGGCTGCTGTGTCCGGTGCTTCTACACCTACGACACCCCCCTGGGGGGAGAGGGACGCTTCCTCCACACCTATCAGGGAGACGGGAACCCCCTGCCCTCCTTCGTGGGAGAGCCTGTGCGGGTGAAGCTGGACGCCCCGGACGCCAAAACGCTGGCGGATGAACTGTGGGACGCCCTGAACCGGGAGAACAAGGTGTCGCTGTTCGTGCGGTACTGGACCCTCTCCGGCGGCAAGTGCGACGACGCCATCCGCAACCGCTGGGGAAAGTGAGGTTTTCCCATGGACGGGCCGGGGATGACGGACATTCAGTTCAAAAGCTGCCTCAAACATCTGCTGGCCCGGCTGGAACGGGCTAAGGATCAGGAGGACAAAGACGCCATCCGCGCCGGAATCGAGGCGCTGACGCGGGACCTGCGGGAGGATTTGCGGGGATAGCCCCCCCTGTATCACCGCGCCCGCCCCCTTCCCGGGGGCGGGCGCGGCCCTTTTCCCCCGCCAAAAACCGCCGAACATTACCAAACAATTACAGCGGAATCCGCAACTTTTCGGCTAATATTACGCACTTATTACAGCTTTTCCACGGTTTTCCCATATTGTTACAGTTGCATTACATACCGTGGAAACCCCTTGCATTCTACGCGAATCTTTGCTATCATGCAACCCGTGGAACACAAGAGACGCTTTCCTCCCCGTTACAGATACGGGATGATGCACCGGTATGTGTACCGGGCAGCGAAAGCCTCAACGGTGCCACAAGAACTTCTTAACTGCCAGCGTCTTTCTGCGGGACAAGCTCCCCCAAGGAACGCGGCAAATCCAAAAAGGAGGAATCACCATGAAGAAGTTCCTTTCCATGGCGCTGGCCCTGGTGATGGCGTTGTCTCTGTGCACCTTCGCCACCAGCGGCGCAAGCGCGAAAGACTTCACGGACGATGACACCATCGGCTACAAAGAAGCCGTGGATGTGATCTCCGTCCTGAACGTGATGGACGGCTATACGGACGGCAGCTTCCGTCCCACCGCCGGACTGTCCCGGGGCGCGGTAGCCAAAATCATCTGCAACCTGATTCTTGGACCCACCACCGCCTCCGCCCTCCCCACCAACGCCAATCCCTTCCCTGACGTGCTGGCAGGCTCCACCTTCGCGGGTTACATCGCCTACTGCGCGGACCACGGTATCATCTCCGGCTACGGCGACGGCACCTTCAAGCCCTCTGACCCCGTCAGCGGCTACGCCTACCTGAAGATGCTCCTGGGCGCTCTGGGCTATGACGCTGAAATTGAGGGCTATGTGGGCGCCAACTGGCGCGTGAACGTGGCCAAGCAGGCCTTCGGCATCGGCCTGGCGGACGGCTACAAGAACGGCCAAGAGGACTTCGACGGCACCGCCGGCGTGGACCGTGAGACCGCCGCTCTCCTGGCCTTCAACATGATTCAGTCCGACCTGGTGGAGTACGACGCCAAAACAAGCGTAAAGGTCAACGGCGCGGAAGTCACCGTGGGCGGCAGCTCCTACAAGGTCCGCACCTGGGCGACTTCCTCCGCTTCCGCCAGCAAGGATTACATTGATGATGCC
>CAJOHW010000008.1:0-761 GCA_905234565.1 uncultured Oscillibacter sp.
AGGAAATTTTTCTTGCTAAATGCCGCCGACACCTTTATAATCAGTTTGTTATGGAATTGGCAATCTCATGCCCGGTTCGGCGGGGAGGCCAGCCAATCATCATGAGGAGGAACTGACATGAAGGTAGCAATTTTTGGCGCAGGCACCATGGGAAGCGGCATTGCCCAGGTTTTCGCGGCCAAGGGCCACACTGCCCTGATGTTCGCAAGCTCCACGGCTTCCGCCCAGAAGCACAAGGAGAAACTGTCCGGCAGGCTGGACAAACTGGTGGGCCGGGGCAAGATGACCCAGGAGGCCAAGGACGCCATCATGAATAACATCCTGGTGGAGGAGAAAGCCGCCGCCGCCGACGCGGATCTGGTCATCGAGTGCGTCAAGGAAGATATGGCCGTGAAAAAGGCCCTGCTGGGTGAGCTGGACGGCATCTGCAAAGAGGGCACCATCTTCGCGTCCAACACCTCCTCCCTGTCCATCACCGAAATGGCCAACGGCATCAAGCACCCGGTCATCGGGATGCACTTCTTCAACCCCGTCCCCGCCATGAAGCTGGTGGAGGTCATCCGGGGCGCCAACACCCCCCAGGAGGTGTTCGACACCATTTATAAGCTGTCCGAGGACATCGGCAAGACCCCCGTGGAAGTGTCCGAGGCCCCGGGCTTTGTGGTGAACAAGATCCTCATCCCCATGATCAACGAGGCCATCGGCCTGCTGGAGACTGGTGTTGCCTCCGCTGAAGACATCGACACCGCCATGAAGCTGGG
>CAJOHW010000008.1:846-45563 GCA_905234565.1 uncultured Oscillibacter sp.
GATCCCAAGTACCGTCCCGCCCTGTTGCTGAAGAAGAAGGTCCGGGCCGGGGATCTGGGCCGCAAGACCGGAAAGGGCATCTTCGATTACAGCAAGTAAGCCCATGAAGGAACGTGAATCTCTTACCCTATTGGAGATTGCGCGGCTGATCGACTGGCTGAAATCCAGAGGCATGAGTGATACGGACGCGGTAGACTGTATCCGGTACATCGCCTCTGGAAATCAGCCGGACAGCGAATCTGAAAACAAGGACAAGGAAAAGGAGCGAAGTGCTATGGATTTTCACCTGACAAATGAGCAGTTGATGCTCCGCAAAATGTACCGGGAGTTCGCCGAGAACGAGGTCAAGCCTCTGGCGGAGGAAGTGGACGAAACCGAGGAGTTTCCCATGGAGACCGTGAAGAAAATGGCGAAACTGGGCATGATGGGCATCTATTTCCCCAAGGAGTACGGCGGGGCCGGCGGCGATGTGCTCTCCTACGCCATGTGCGTGGAGGAACTGGCCAAGGTCTGCGGCACCACCGCCGTCATCGTCTCCGCCCACACCTCCCTGTGCTGCGCCCCCATCTTTGAGCACGGCACCGAGGCCCAGAAGCAGAAGTACCTGCCGGACCTGCTCAGCGGCCGCAAGATCGGCGCCTTCGGTCTGACGGAGCCCAACGCCGGTACCGACGCCTCCGGCCAGCAGTACGTCCTCAACGGCTCCAAGTGCTTCATCACCAACGGCAACGTGGCCGACACCTTCGTGGTCTTTGCCATGACCGACAAGTCCAAGGGCAACCGGGGCATCTCCGCTTTCATCGTGGAGAAGGCCTTCCCCGGCTTCTCCACCGGCAAGCACGAGAAGAAAATGGGGATCCGGGGCTCCTCTACCTGCGATTTGATCTTTGAGGACTGCATCGTTCCCAAGGAGAACCTGCTGGGCAAAGAGGGCCGGGGCTTCAAGATCGCCATGCAGACCCTGGACGGCGGCCGCATCGGTATCGCGGCCCAGGCTCTGGGCCTTGGCGAGGGGGCCATTGACGAGGCCATTAAGTACACCAAAGAGCGGGTCCAGTTCGGCAGGCGCCTGAGCCAGTTCCAGAACACCCAGTTCCAGCTGGCCGATATGCACACCCGGATGCAGGCCGCCCAGTACCTGGTCTACGCCGCCGCCCAGAAGAAACAGCTCCATGAGGACTACTCCATCGACGCCTCCATGGCAAAACTCTTCGCCGCCGAGGCCGCGTCCGATGTGACCCGCCGGGCGGTACAGCTCTTCGGCGGCTACGGCTATACCCGGGAATATCCCGTGGAGCGCATGATGCGCGACGCCAAGATCACCGAGATCTATGAGGGTACGTCTGAGGTCCAGCGCATGGTCATCGCCAGCCGTCTGGGCGTGAAATAAGGCAGGAGGTTTCATATCCTATGAAGATCATCGTATCCATCAAGCAGGTTCCCGACACCTCCGGCAAGGTGGCGGTCAACGACGACGGCACCCTGGACCGGGCCTCCATGCAGACCATCACCAACCCCGACGACATGAACGCCCTGGAAGCCGCCCTGAAAGTCAAGGACGCCACGGGCTGCAAGGTCATCGTGGTCACCATGGGCCCCGCCCCCGCCGCCGGGATGCTCCGGGAAGCCCTGGCCATGGGCGCGGACGAGGCCGTGCTGGTGTCCGGCCGGGAGTTCGGCGGCTCCGATACCTACGCCACCTCCCAGATCCTGGCCGCCGCCATTAACACCATCGGCGTGGAGAAGGACGACATCGTCATGTGCGGCCGCCAGGCCATCGACGGCGATACCGCCCAGGTAGGCCCCCAGATCGCCGAAAAGCTCCACCTGCCCCAGGTGACCTACGCCGCCGACATCCAGAAGGACGGGGACTGCATTACCGTCCGCCGGATGCTGGAGGACGGCTATATGACCATTAAGGTCAAGACCCCCTGCCTCATCACCTGCATCAAAGAACTGAACACCCCCCGCTATATGAGCGTCTCCGGCGTGTTCGAGGCCTATTCCAAGCCCCTGACCACCTACGACTATGAGGCCCTGAAAGACGATCCCCTCATTGACAAGACCACCATCGGCCTGAAAGGCTCTCCCACCAACATCCTCACCTCCTTCACGCCCCCCCAGAAGGGCGCGGGCCAGATGCTGGAAGGCGACGGCAAGGAGACCTGCGAGAAGCTGGCCGGGATTCTGGCCTCCAAGCACATCATTTGAGGAAAGGGGAGAGACGGAAGATGTCTGAATTCAACAGTGCGGATATCGGCGCGTTCAAGGACGTATGGGTTTTCTGCGAACAGCGCGAAGGAAAGCTCATGCCCACGGACTTTGAGCTGATCTCCAAGGGCCGGGACCTGGCGGACGAGCTGGGAGTCAACCTCTGCGGCCTGCTTCTGGGCGAAAACGTGGAGGGCCTGGCGAAAGAACTGGCGGGCTATGGCGCGGACAAGATCTATGTCTGTGAGCATCCCCTGCTGAAGGTCTACACCACCGACGCCTACGCCAAAGTCATCTGCGACGTGATCCGGGACCTGAAGCCCGAGGCGTTCCTGATTGGCGCCACCAACATTGGCCGGGACCTGGGTCCCCGCTGCGCCGCCCGGCTCCACACGGGCCTGTGCGCGGACTGCACCCACCTGGACGTGGATATGCCCAAGTACCGCAGCTTCCTGACCAAGGCCTCCACCCTGGCCCCGGAGAAGATCGAGAAGCTGGCTACCACCATCGTCATGGGCGAAAAGCACGACGTGTCCCGGGATCTGAAAATGACCCGTCCCGCCTTCGGCGGCCACCTGATGGCCTCCATCATCTGCCCCCGGTTCCGCCCCTGCATGGCAACGGTGCGTCCCGGCGTTATGAAGAAGAAGCCCTTCGACCAGGCCAAGGCCGACGCCGTGGAGATCATCAAGCCCGCCTTTGAGCTGAGTGAGGCCGATGGAAGTGGTGAAGGCCGCCAAGAAACTGGTGGACCTCATCGGCGCGGACTACATCGTCTCCGTGGGCCGCGGCATCTCCAAGGACGTGGAGGGCGGCATTAAGCTGGCGGAAGAACTGGCGGCGGAGCTGGGCGGCGTCGTCGGCGGAAGCCGCGCCACCATCGACTCCGGGTGGCTGTCGGCGGACCACCAGGTGGGCCAGACCGGCAAGACCGTCCATCCCAAGGTCTATGTGGCCCTGGGCATCTCCGGTGCCATCCAGCACAAGGCCGGAATGCAGGACTCCGAGCTGATCATCGCCGTGAACAAGAACGACACAGCTCCCATCTTTGAGATCGCCGACTACGGCATCTGCGGCGACCTGTTCAAGGTCACCCCCATGCTGACGGAGGCCATCCGCGCCGCCAAGGCCGCGAAGTAAGTTTATCCAGATACGCGGGCCCCGCCTCCGATGGAGGCGGGGCTTATAGATTTTATTGCGCTCTTGCGCTTTGCGCAAAAGTGTGTATAATAGAGGAGAGAGGGGGTACGGCGTATGACACCCCACGACAAAGCGGTCAAGGCTCTCCGGGAGAGCGGCTATTATTCCAAGCGGGCAAAAAAACATGAGATCTTTTATAACCCGCAGCTGAACCGGGCTATCCCGCTGAAAACCCATGATTTTGACGAGAATGATCTGCGGTACATCCTCAAGGAGATCCGGCAGAATGAGAAAATGGGAAGGGCGTAAGACCGTTTCCCGGAAAGGAGCCACGATGAAATACATCTATACCGCCGTCTTGACGCCCAGCGGGGAGGACGGCAGATACTTTGCCCGGGTGCCGGATCTTCCCAGCTGTATCACCAGCGGAAAGGACCTGCCAGACGCCATTGACATGATTACGGATGCCGCCAGCGGCTGGCTGGTGGTGGCGGAGGACGAGGGAATGCCCATTGCGCCGCCTACGGCCCAGAGGGACATCCCCCGGGACGCTGATTCCGTCCTCTCCCTCATTACGATTGATACCCTGCGCTACCGCACAGAAACCGATACCCGGGCCGTTCGGAAAAACGTCTCCCTGCCCGCCTGGATGGCGGCAATGGCGGAAAAACGGAACATCAACTGTTCCCAGGTTTTGCAAGATGCCCTTCGGGGCCTCTTGGGGACATAAACGATACTTGTAAACGATAAGATTCTACCTGGATTTTACTGGCTCAGGATGGTCAAAACCAGGCAGACAATCCCCATGATAATCAGGATGATTCCGGAAATACGTGTGCAGATGAGATAAAACTCCGTAGGCTCTCCCCCGTCCACAGAAAGCAGATGCTGGATTTCCCACACAAGATCCGGTTTTAACAGGAAGAAGAGCCCAACGGCACAGAACAACAGAAACGCGCCGATTCCCAGCAGAAGCGGCGTCCGCTGGGCGTCCTCCATGGCCTTGACGGCTTCCTCCGGCAACTCGTCTAAAGAAATGGTGACCTGATTCATGCAATGCGCCCCCAATCTATACTCGTGAACGATGAGATTTGCCATCAGTTGCCGTGCCGATGACCTAAAATGTGGCAAATCCTAAAGAGCGCGAGTAAAACCCGATCATAGTTCCCCCTCTCCTTGCGGAGAGGGGGAGAAACTTTACATCCCGCAAAAACGGAGGATTTCCGTTTGCAGGTCCTCTTTTCCCATGCCCTTCTCGGCGGAGAAGGGGATCAGCCTGTCCGCCTCCGTCAGTTCCAGGGCCTCGGTAATCACGTCCAGGCAGGGCTGGACCTGGCTCTTTTTCAGCTTGTCCAGCTTGTTCGCCGCCACAATCACGGGACGGCGGCTGTCCCGGAACCAGCGGAACATGGTCCCATCCTCCGCCGTGGGCCTGTGGCGGATATCCACCAGCAGTACCCCCGCCGTAAAGGGTACGGTGCGGAAGAAGGCCTCCATCAGGCGGCCCCAGCGTGCTTTCTCCGCTAAGGGCACTTTGGCGTAGCCGTAACCCGGCAGGTCCACCAGGTACAGCCGCCCATCAACGCGGAAATAGTTCACCTGGGTGGTCTTTCCCGGGGACGCCCCCACATGGGCCAGATTCTTCCGGTTCACCAGCCGGTTCAATACGGAGGACTTCCCCACGTTGGACCGGCCGGCGAACACGATTTGGGGCAGTCCGTCCCGGAGGAACTGGTCCGGGGCCCCGGCGGAGCGCACAAACTCCGCCTTTTCAAACCGGAGAGGCAAGGCCATACGCTCTCCTTTACTGCGCCATGGGCGTCTCTTCCCGGGAGGAGGGCAGGGCGGGGATCCGGTCCGAGGATTCCCGGGCGGATTCCCGGAGGGGTTCCCGCTGGGGGCTCAGGGCCTCCGCAAAGACCTGATCCACCGTCTCCACCGGTACGAACCGCAGGGCTTTCCGCACGGTCTGGTCAATCTCCTCCAAATCCCGCACATTGTCCTTCGGAATCAGCACGGTGCCGATGCCGCAGCGCTTCGCCGCCATGGTCTTTTCCCGCAGTCCCCCGATGGGCAGAACCCGGCCCCGGAGGGTCACTTCTCCGGTCATGGCGATGCCCGAGCGGACTTTCCGGTCCGTCAGGGCGGAGAGCATGGCGGTGGCCATGGCGATGCCGGCGGAGGGGCCGTCCTTGGGAATGGCCCCCTGGGGGAAGTGGACGTGGATGTCCTTTGTCTTATAGAACTCCGCCTCAATGCCCAGCACGGCGGCCCGGCTGCGCAGGCAGCTCAGGGCGGCGGCGGCGGATTCCTTCATCACGTCGCCTAAGTTCCCCGTCAGTTCCAGCTTTCCGGTGCCATCCATGACGTTGACTTCCACTTCCAGGATCTCCCCGCCCACCTCTGTCCAGGCAAGGCCGTTGACCACGCCCACTTCTTCCCGTTCCGCGAAGGGGTCCGGGGGGATGGGCTGGGTGTCTAAGAACTGGGGAAGCATTTCCTCTGTCAGGGTAATCCGCTTGACAGATCCTGTCAGCAGGCGCATAACGGTCTTACGGCACACCGCCGCCAGACGCCGCTCCAGCTGCCGCACGCCGGATTCCCGGGTGTAGCCCCGGATAATAGCTCGCAGTACGTCCTCGCTGACCCGGAGGGAGGTCCGTTTTAAGCCGTGTTCCGCCATCTGTTTGGGGAGCAGGTGGAGTTTCGCAATCTGGATCTTTTCCTCGTCCGTATAGCTGCCCAGGCGGATGACTTCCATGCGGTCCAGCAGGGGGGCGGGGATGGTGTCCGTGGTGTTGGCGGTGGTGATGAACATGACCCGGCTCAGGTCCATGGGAATCTCCAAGAAGTGGTCCCGGAAGGCGTGGTTCTGCTCGCTGTCCAGCACTTCCAGCAGGGCCGACGCCGGATCCCCCCGGTAATCGTTGCCCAGTTTGTCGATCTCGTCCAGCAGCAGCAGGGGATTCATAGAGCCCCCCCGGGTAATGGCCTCCACCACCCGTCCGGGCATGGACCCTATGTAGGTCTTGCGGTGGCCCCGGATGTCCGCCTCATCCCGGACGCCCCCCAGGGACAGCCGGGCCAGTTTCCGGTTCAAAGCCTTTGCCACGCTGATGGCGATAGAGGTTTTGCCCACCCCCGGCGGCCCCACCAAGCATAGGATCTGCCCCTTGCCCTTGGGGTTCATCTGCCGCACGGCAATGGTTTCCAAAATCCGCTCTTTCACCTTTTCCAGGCCGAAATGGTCCTTTTCCAGGACCTTCCGGGCGGCCTCCACGCTGGCCCGCTCTTTCGTCTCCGTGTTCCAGGGCACATCCAAGCAGGCGTCTAAATAGTTCCGGATGACGGCGGCCTCGGCGCTGCCGTAGGCTTGCCGGGACAGCTTGTGGACCTCTTTCAAAAGGTGCTGTTCCGATTCTTCTTCCAATCCCAAGGCCAGGATCTTCTCCCGGTAGGCGTCTAATTCCTCCTCGCCCTCTTCGCCTTCCCCCAGTTCGTTTTGCAGCACCCGGATCTGGGTCCGGAGAATCTGGTCCTTATGGGCCTGGGCCAGGCTCTCCCGGACCTTCTGCTCCATCTCCCGCTCAAAGGCCAGAATGCTGCACTCCCGGGCCAGCAGGCCGTTGAGTTTCCGCAGCCGCAGGGAGGGGGCCAGTTCTTCCAGGATGTCCTGCTTGTCCGTGTGGCGCATGGGGATGTTCTGGGCGATGAAGTCCGCCAAATAGGACGGGTCCCGGCAGTCCGACACGGCGGTGATGACTTCGTCCGCGATGTTCCCCGCCATCTCCGCGTACTCACTGAACAGGCTCCAGACCTGGCGCAGCAGGGCCTCCATCCGGGGACTGCGCAGCAGGGTGTCCGACAGCTCCGGCTCCCGGACTTCCTCAATGTTCCCTTGCAGGAAGGGCTCCGTCTGCCACAGCCGGCACAGCCGCGCCCGGCACCGTCCCTCCACCATCACCCGCACGGAGGTGGCGGACAGCCGCAGAATCTGGCTGATGTGGGAGATGGTGCCCATGGTGTACAGGTCCCCCTCTCCCGGGGCGTCCACGCTGATTTCTCTCTGGGTTACCAGGAAGATCTCCTGGTCCGTCTCCATGGCCTTTTCCAGGGCGGCGATAGAGATCCGCCGCTCCACGTCAAAGGTCAGGTTCATATGGGGGAAAACCGTCAGGCCCCGCAGGGGCATGACCGGAATATTCCACACCGCCGCCGCCTCGATGGTTTCCATAGGTTCCTCCTTCCAGAGGCAGACACAGGGGAGGGGACCGCCCCTCCCCTCTTTTTAACGCGCTCTCTTAGTTCTCCCACAGTTTAGGCCGATGACACGGCATCCAATGGCAAATCTGATCCTTCACGCGGATGCACGTACGTTTCGATTTCCCGCGTTTCAGGACGCCGGACGGGCCCGGGCCTCCCCCGGATTCAGCTTTACCGTGTAGTTGATCTTATCCGGGTTCCGGGTCAGCACCGGCTCCGCCGTGCCCTCCACGCATTCTTTTGTAATCAACACGTGGGCCACAGTGGGGTCGGAGGGCAGGTCGTACATGAGCTTTGTCAGGATCCCTTCCATCACCGCCCGCAGTCCCCGGGCGCCGATGTTCCGCTCAATGGCCAGGTCCGCAATGGCGTCCAACGCCTCCGGCTCAAAGGCCAGATCCACGTTGTCATAGGCCAGCAGGGCCTGGTACTGCTTCACCAGGGCGTTTTTCGGTTCCTGCAAAATCCGCACCAGATCTTCCCGCTTTAAGGCGTTGAGAGGCGCAATCACCGGCAGACGGCCCACCAGTTCCGGAATCAGGCCGTATTTCAGAATGTCGTGGGGCTGGACCTCCCGGAGGATCCGGCTTACGTCCTTGTCCTTCTTCCCCTGGACGTTGGCCCCGAAGCCGATGCTCTTTTGGTCCAGACGCCGCTCGATGATCTTATCCAGTCCGTCGAAGGCCCCGCCGCAGATGAACAGGATGTTCTTGGTGTTCATCTGAATGAACTCCTGATGGGGGTGCTTCCGTCCCCCCTGGGGGGGCACGTTGGCCACGGTACCCTCCACGATTTTCAGCAGAGCCTGCTGGACCCCCTCCCCGGACACGTCCCGGGTAATGGACACGTTTTCGCTCTTGCGGGCGATCTTGTCGATCTCGTCCACATAGATGATGCCGTGTTCCGCCCGCTCCACGTCATAGTCCGCCGCCTGGACCAGCCGGGTCAGGATGTTCTCCACGTCGTCGCCCACGTAGCCGGCCTCCGTCAGGGTGGTGGCGTCGGCAATGGCGAAGGGCACCCGGAGGATCCGGGCCAGGGTCTGGGCGAACAGGGTTTTGCCGGAACCGGTGGGGCCCAGCATGAGGATGTTGCTCTTTTGCAGTTCCACATCCTCCCCGCCGCCGAAGTACACCCGCTTGTAGTGGTTGTACACCGCCACGGCCAGGGCGATCTTGGCCTCCTCCTGGCCGATGACGTACTGGTCCAAAATGCCCCGGATCTCCTGGGGAATCGGCAGGCGGTCAGGGATATCTTCCAAGGAGGAGATGTCCCCGCCCTCATAGCTGTCGTTGAGGATCCGCATACAAAGATGCACGCACTCGTCGCAGATCCGCACCCCCGGCCCCTCGATCATCATGTGGTTGGCCTTCTGCTTGCCGCAGAAGGAGCAGCGGATGGCCTTTCCCGGGCCGTTGTCAATCCTGTTTCGCTTCATCGGGGTTCTCCGCGCTCTGGCTCTTGGTGGCGATAATCTTGTCAATCAGGCCGAATTCCAGCGCCTCCTGGGCGGACATGAAGTTGTCCCGCTCACAGGCGTCGGTGACTTCTTCCAGAGACTTGCCGGTGTTGGCGGCCAGAATCTCATTCATGCGCTTTTTGATGGTCTCCAGCCGTTTCAGGTGTATGGCCATATCCGTGATCTGGCCCTGGGTGCCGGCGGAGGGCTGGTGGATCATAATCTCCGCGTTGGGCAGGGCAATGCGCTTGCTCTTGGTTCCGGCGGAGAGCAGGAACGCCCCCATGCTGGCGGCCAGTCCCACGCAGATGGTGGACACGTCGCACTTGACATACTGCATGGTGTCATAAATGGCCATGCCGTCGGTGACGGAGCCGCCGGGGCTGTTGATATAGAGCTGGATATCCTTGTCCGGGTCCTGGGCTTCCAGGTACAGCAGCTGGGCCACCACTAAGCTGGCGGTGGTGGCGTTGACCTCCTCCCCCAAAAAGACGATCCGGTCGTTCAGCAGCCGGGAAAAGATATCGTAGGAGCGCTCGCCCCGGTTGGTCTGTTCCACAACATACGGCACTAAACTCATGAAAACTCCTCCTTACCGTTCTTCTTCCGCGGAAGTCCATCTTTAGCACGAAGATATAACGCGCATCAGTATAACACGGTTCCCGGGGAAGAATGTGTCGATTTTGTAAAATTAAGGATTCTCCTCCTGGGACGTCTCCTCCGCCTTGGGGATCTCCGTGGCGGTGGCGCTGTCCGCCACAATGGCAATGGCCTTGCGGGTGAGGACCTGGTTCTTCATCCGCTCCTTGGTAAAGTACTTCTTGATGGACTCCCCGTCCATGCCGGCCTCCTCCGCCAGTTTTGTGTACTCCGCCTCCACGTCCTCGTCCGTGGCTTCCAGGTTCTCCTCCTTGATGATGGCGGCCACGGCCAGATCCATGCGCACCTGCCGCACTGCCGGATCCTGGGCGTCGGCTAAGAGCTTGGCCTCGTCGGTGCCGGTGATCCTCAGGTACTGCTCATAGGGGATCCCCTGCTGGCGGACCTGCATTTTTAGATTGTTCAGGAACTGCTGGGCCTGGTCTTCAATCAGCACGTCGGGGATCTCGGCGGTGATGCCCTCCGCCACCTGTTCCATCAGCGCGTCCTCAAACTCCCGCTGGGCGGTACGCTCCCGCTCCTGGGCGATCTTCTCCCGCAGATCCGCCCGGAGTTCCTGCAAGGTGTCGAACTCGGACACGTCCTTGGCAAACTCGTCATCGATCTCCGGCACGTCCTTCTCCTTCACCTCATGGACCGTCACATGGAACACGGCGTCTTTGCCGGAGAGGTCCTTGGCGTAGTTCTCCGGGAAGGTCACCTGAATGTCCCGGCTGTCCCCGGCCTTCATGCCCTCGACCTGTTCCTCAAAGCCGGGAATGAAGCTGTGGGAGCCCAGTTCCAGGCTGAAGTTCTCCCCCTGGCCTCCCTCAAAGGGCTTGCCGTCTAAGAAACCCTCAAAGTCGATGACGGCGGTGTCCCCCTCCCGGGCCTCCCGGTCCACGCTGACCAGGCGGGTGTTCCGGTCGGAGAGCTGCTTGATCCGGGCGTCCACGTCCTCCTCCGTGGCCTCCACGTGGACCTTGGGGGCGGAGAGGCCCTTGTACTGGCCCAGCGTGACCTCCGGATACACGGGCACAAGGGCCTTAAAGGTGAAGCCCTGCCGGGTGATGTCCCCTTCCATGGAGAGTTTCGGCATCCCCACGGCCCGCAGTTCCTTCTCCGCAATGGCGGCGTCATAGGCGGCGGGGGCGGCCTCGTTGATGGCGTCCTCAAAGAACACCTCCACGCCGTAGCGGGACTCGATGATTTTCCGGGGGGCCTTCCCTGGGCGGAACCCAGGCACCCGGAATCTTCTCCGCAGTTTCCGGTAGGCTTTTTCCAAGGCGGCCTCAAATTCCTCCGGCCCCACTTCCACCAGCAGCTCTACCTGGCTCTTTTCTGTTTTCTCACAGCTTTTGACATTCATGACGATTACTCCTTTCCATTTTTTACTGTGTATGACATTTTATGAAACGCCGGGGGTGGGAACGATTTCACCCGCCCCGGCGTTTCATTGGCAAGGCCCTATTCTACCATCCTTTTGCGGAAAATACCAGCCTTTTTTTCCCTAATCACAGATTTTTTTGGGCCGGAACCGCAGAAAATCGGCGGAAATCAGGGAAAACTCCGTGTTCTCCCAGATTCCCTCCCAGCGCCGCTGAATGGCGTAGCCGTGGAGGTGGCCGTAAAAGCACCGCTCCACCGGAAAGCGGCGGATGGTTTCCAGCAGTTCCGGGCACGCATAGCCCTGGTACAGGGGGGGATAGTGGAGGAAGCACAGGATGGGCCGGTCCCCCGCCGCCCGGAAAGAGGCCTCTAAGCGGCACACCTCCCGGTTCAAAACCTTCACGTTCTGGGGATCCTCCTCCAAAAACCAGCCCCGGGTGCCGCACAGGGCGTAGTCCCCGTACACGGCGCAGTTGTTGTGGAGAAAATCGAAGGTGGTGAAGTTCCGGTCCGCGAAAAACCGCTTCATCTTGGACACGGTGTTCCACCAGTAGTCGTGGTTCCCCTTCACCAGCAGTTTCCGGCAGGGAAAGGCGTCCAGGAAGCGGAAGTCCGCCTCCGCCTCCTCCAGGGTCATGCCCCAGGAGGTGTCCCCCGCCAGCACCAGCACGTCCTCCGGTGCCAGAGCGGACAGGGCCTCCCGGATCCGGTCCATGTAGCCCTCCCAGGCGGGGCCGAACACCTCCATGGACTTGTCCGCCGTGAAAGACAGGTGCAGATCGCCGATGGCGTACAGGGCCATGCCGCCCCTCCTTTCCCATGCGTTTCCTTACGCGCTTTCTTTAGGACAGAAAGTCCAGCACTACCCGGTCCATCTCCGCCTTCTCCGCCGTCAGGGTAAAGCGGCGGTCCTTGCCGCGTAGGGCGGCTAAACGCTTGGGGACAGGCAGGCCCGTGACGGCGTGGAGCCGGTCCAAAAGATCCAGGCCGGAACCCTGACCGCCCTCCCCGATGGCGTCCAGCACGTGGTCGCAGAACTTGTAGGGGGACGCCGTGGAGGCGAACACCGCCGGGGTTTCATCGCCTGTGGTCCGGCGGTACTGGTCCAGCACGTCCGCCGCCACCGCCGTATGGGTGTCGATGAGATAGCGGTAGTCCTTCCAGTACCGGGCAATGGCGGCGGAGGTCCCCGCCTCATCGCAAAAGCCGCCCCAGAACTGCTCTGTCAGGGCTTCTTTCACCGCCGGGGACACCTCGTAGCGTCCCTCCCGGTTCAAGGCGTCCATCCATCCCCGGACCGCCGCCGTGTCCTCTCCCGACAGGGCAAAGAGCAGCCGTTCCAGGTTGGAGGACACCAGAATATCCATAGACGGGCTCATGGTGGTGTGGAAGGGCCGGTTTCGGTCATAAACGCCTGTGCGGAGGAAGTCCGTCAGCACGTCGTTGCGGTTGGAGGCGCAGATCAGCTTTCCTATGGGCAGGCCCATGCGTCCGGCGTACCAGGCGGCTAAGATGTCCCCGAAGTTCCCCGTAGGGACGCAGAAGTGGACCGGATCCCCATAGGACAGGCTGCCGTCCCGGACAAGATCGCAGTAGGCGGAGACGTAGTACACGATCTGGGGCAGGATCCGGCCCCAGTTGATGGAGTTGGCGGAGGACAGGAAGTACCCCCGGCGGGACAGCTCTGTCCGGATTTCCGCGTCGGAGAACACCCGCTTGACTCCTGCCTGGGCGTCGTCAAAGTTCCCCTTCACGGCGCACACGCCCACATTGGCCCCCTCCTGGGTGACCATCTGGGCCTCCTGGACCTCCGACACCCCGTCTTTGGGATAGAATACCAGAATCCGGGTCTGGTCCACATCGGAGAAACCCTCCATGGCGGCCTTTCCCGTGTCCCCGGAGGTGGCCACCAGGATACAGGCGGTGCGGTCCTCCCCGGTCTTTTTCAAGGCGGCGGAGAGCAGCTGGGGCAGCATCTGTAAGGCCATATCCTTGAACGCGGAGGTGGGGCCGTGCCACAGTTCCAAACACCAGGTGTTGTCATTGATCCGCCGCACAGGGGCGGCGGCGGGATCATCGAACTTCTCCGGGCCGTAGGCGTTCTCCCCGAAGGACCGCAGTTCCGCCTCCGTGTAGTCCGTCAGGTACAGGGCCATAATCTTTGCCGCCCGGACCGCGTAGGGTTCCGGAATCAGGGCCTCTATGAACGTCCGGTCGATCTGGGGGATCCGGGTTGGTGTCAGCAGTCCCCCGTCCCGGGACAGCCCCATTTCCACGGCCTCTGCCCCGGAAAGCCGTACGGTTTTGTCCCGTGTGCTCCAATATTCCATGGTCAATCCCTCCCGTTTTAGTGTGATAGGCTATTGAAAGGCATCGGGGAGATAGTCGATCCGCAGTTCCCCGTCCGGCAGGGCAAACACCTCCGCCACATCGAACCGGGCGGGGGCCTCCGGGGCCTTGGCGGCCAGCCACAGGGCAGCGGTTTTCCGCAGTTTCTCCTGTTTCCGGCGGTCCACCGCCTCCCGGGGCAGAATCCGGGAGCCCGCTTTGCGGAGTTTCACCTCCACAAAGCAGATCACATCGCCCTCCCGGGCCACCAGGTCCAATTCCCCGCAGCGGCACCGCCACTGGCGGTCCAGAATCTCACAGCCCCGGCCTTGCAGGTACGCCGCCGCCGCGTCCTCTCCCCGGTTCCCGGACTGGCGGGGAAGTCCCCGGCTCACGCCTTTCCCCGTTTTGCGGCCCATTTTTTCAGGAAGCTCTGACGGTGGGCGGGGCAGGGGCCGTACTGGTCCAAGCGTTCATAGTGGAGTTTCGTGCCGTAGCCCTTGTGCTGGGCGAAGGCGTATTGGGGATACTGGGGGTCCAGTTCTTTCACCACGTACCGATCCCGGCTCACCTTGGCTAAGATGGACGCCGCCGCCACAGAGGCGCTGAGGGCGTCCCCGTCCACCAGCAGGCGGTGGGGGGACACAATGGCGGCGGACTGGCCGTGGTCCCGGCTGCCGTCGATGAGGGCCAGATCCGGCGGCAGGGACAGGCCGTTGATGGCCAGCTGCATGGCCCGGATCCGGGCGCTGAGGATGTCCGTTTCGTCGATCTCCGCCGCCTCTACCCGGGCCACGCTCCATGCCTCCGCCACGGACGTGATCTCCCCGTACAGGGCCTCCCGCCGTTTCGGGGACAGCTTCTTGGAGTCGTTCAGGCCCCGCAGTTCGATCTCCCGGGGGAGAATCACGGCGGCGGCGTAGACCGGACCCGCCAAGGGTCCGGCCCCGGCCTCGTCGCACCCGCAGACGGTCCGGAACCCCTCCGCCCACAGCGCCCGCTCATAGGTCCACAGGTCCATGCTCCGCCTCCCCCGTTTCTGCTTCTCCCGTTGTGGTTTGAATGGCTTCCGGTTCTTCCAGAGTAAAGCGTCCCAGCTTGCCGGACCGGAACTCGTCTAAGGCCAAGCGGGCCATGCGCTCTGTGTCCGGTTCCCCGCCGGAGATCCGGCACCCCCGGCGCACCGCCGCCGCTTTCAGCACTTCAAAGCCAGAAAGAACGGCGTTGTCCCCGCCCTCCGGCAGGGTTTCCAAACGAAACGCGGTTTTCACCGCCTCCGGATACCGCCGGGACAGGTAGTTCAGGAGATGACAGGCCAAGGTCTCCGTGTCCAGCACCTCGTCCCGGACCGCCCCGGTAAAGGCCAAATGCAGCCCCGTCTCCTGATCCCCCAGTTTGGGCCACAGGATGCCGGGGGTGTCCAGCAGTTCCAGCCCCCGGTCCACCGTCACCCACTGTTTTCCCCGGGTGACCCCGGGGCGGTCCTCCGCCTTGGCGCTTTTCCGGCCGGCTGCCCGGTTGATGAAGGTGGATTTCCCCACGTTGGGGATCCCCAGGACCATGACCCGGACCACCCGGCCCGGCTGGCCCTTCTCCGTCCAGGCGCGGATCCGGTCTGACAGCAGTTCCCGCACGGCGTCGGGAAACCGCCGGATGCCCCTGCCGCTTTTGGAGTCGGTTTCCAGCACGGAGAGGCCCCGGCGCTGAAAGTACCGGCTCCACCGGGCCGTGGCCTCCGGATCCGCCTGATCCGCCCGGTTCAGCACCAGCAGCCGGGGCTTTCCCGCCGTCAGGGCGTCGATGTCCGGGTTCCGGCTGGACCGGGGGATCCGGGCGTCCAGGATTTCGCACACGCCGTGGACCTGCCGCAGGTCCGCCTCGATCATCCGCCGGGTTTTGGCCATATGGCCCGGATACCACTGGATGTTCATAGGCGGGCAATCAGGCCGATGCGGCTGAAATCCCGCTTTTCCGTGGAGTAATCCTTCCCGGGGAACAGGACCATAGCCACCCGGCCGATGATATAGCGGGTATCCACGGTGCCCAGGCGGGAACTGCGGCTGTCTGTGGAGCCGTTGCGGTTGTCCCCCATGACGAAGATGCTGCCCTCCGGCACCGTCAGGGGAAAGGAGGTGCCCTCCTGGAGGAAGGTCAGTTCCCGGATATAGGGTTCGTCCAGCAGTTCCCCGTCCACATACACGGCCCCGTTGTCAAAGTCGATGTCCACGCTCTGGCCCCCCGTGGCGATGACCCGCTTCACCAGGGGCCGCTCGTTGAAGGAGCCCTTCCGGAAGATCACGATGTCCCCGTACCGGAAGTCCCGGTTGAGCATGGGGCTCAGCACCAGCACAACGTCTTTATCCTGCAAGGTGGGGACCATGGAGTGGCCGTCCACCCCCATGATCCGGAACGCGAAGATAAACAGGAAAATGACTATCAGGAAGGAGGAGAGGATCACGTCCACCCACTCATAGATCTCCCGGCCCAGCCAGTTCTCCCGGGCCGGATTCTGTTCCGCCACTTGTTTTCCGCCTCCTATCGCACTGTCCGCCACATGAGAAAACACAGGCGGACGCCTGTGTTTTGCCTCGATCACAGCTTCTCCTTGATTTTGGCGCTCTTGCCCACCCGGCCCCGGAGGTAATAGAGCTTGGCCCGGCGGACCACGCCGTGGCGCACAACCTCGATGCTGTCGATGGTGGGGGAGTGGAGGGGGAAGACCTTTTCCACGCCTACGCCGTAAGAGATGCGGCGGACGGTAATCGTCTCCGCAATGCCGCCGTGTTTCCGGGCGATGACCGTGCCCTCAAAGACCTGGATCCGCTCCCGGGAGCCCTCCTTGACCTTCACATGGACACGCACGGTGTCGCCGATGGCGACCTTGGGAGCTTCCTTTTGCAGGGCCTCCCGATTCAGTTCCGCAATGAGATCCATTGCCGTTTCCTCCTTTTTCTCAGGCGTTCGTACCGGGAAAACCCTCCGGCAGAGGACCGCCCTTTTCCATAGCCCGACAAGTGTATCACAAAGTATCCCGGATTGCAAGCACAATTTCACTTATCTTTAAGTATCTCTCTTATGGCCTCTTGAAAAGTGCCGTACCTCTTATATTTATCCGGGTTGCAAAGCATTTCCTCGGCTTCTTTCAGAGCGGCGATGGTTTCGGCATTGAGGGCTTCGTCCATTCGGACGCTGAATGTAGCTTGTGCCATACCAGCACCTCCTCTTTATGTTATCATATCGGATCTCCCGGGAGAAAGCAAGCAAAATCGCACAGGACAGATTTCTTTTTGCCGTCCTTTCCAAAAAACAACAGGCATATTCTCATTTCCCCGGGTCAAACTACGGAGGCGATACCCAATCGCGTGAAAACAAAGAACAAACCAACAGAAAACCAACAGAAAAGGAGCATCCAATATGCCTGACCAGAATAACAATCAGAACAACAGCCAGAACAATAACCAGAGCGGCACCCAGAGCGGCGGCGGATCCGGTTCTTCCACCACCTCTTCCAGCAGCCGTATCAATATCCCGGAGGCCCGGGCGGCCATGGACAAGTTCAAGATGGAGGCCGCCGCGGAGGTGGGCGTGAACCTGAAAGAGGGCTATAACGGGGATCTCACCAGCCGGGAGGCCGGGTCCGTGGGCGGACAGATGGTCAAGCGGATGGTGGAGTCCTACGAGAAGAACCTGTAAGACCAGCGCCTGAGCGTCTAAGCGCCGCAATCGAACGCACGCCGGAGGCCGTTTTCACGGCCTCCGGCGCGTGTAGTTTACCGGGGCTTCCGGGGGACGCCGATTTAGGTCCCTGGCACGGCAACCGATGGTAACTCTCATCGTTCACGAGTATATAAGGAGGGCGGTCCGATTCACGGAAGAATATGCAATTACTTAATATTCGCGTACACGTTCACGGTGATGGTGGACGCAGCGTCAGCGGGGGTGCCGCTGATGTCGTCGCTGACGGTCACACTGCCGGAGAACAGGTCCGCCACTAAGGTGCGGTAGTCGTCCTGGGTGAAGCCGTCGGCCCACTGGGTGGACTCCAGAGGCAGCTGCACGTAGTTCTCCTCCGGATCCGCGCTGACCATGCCCAGGGATTCCACCCGGCCGCCTACAAAGGAGCCGTCCCGGACCTCATCCAGCAGGGACTGCACCGTGGGGGCCAGGCCCTTCATGGCGGAGGTCACCGTCAGGCCCTCGCCGTAGCTGCCGTCGATGGTAGCCGCCTGGTCCACGTCCACGCCGATGACCTTGCCGTCCACTTTCGCCGCGGCCTCCGCCGCGCTGGTCCAGATGCCGCCGCCGCAGGCAAAGACCACCTGCACGCCCATCTGCTGATACCAGGTGTCCATATAGGCGGTGATGTCCGCGTCGCCCCGGAACTGGTTGCCGTAGACGTACTCCACCGTCACGTCCGCGCCGGTTTCAACGGCGGCGGCGTCAGCGCCCTGGACGAAGCCGTAGCCGAAGCGCTGGACCGCCGGAACCGCGGAGCCGCCCAGATAGCCCAGGTGGGTGTAGCCCAGCTTTACCGCCGCGTAGCCCGCCATATAGCCGCTGATCTCTTCCTTATAGACCGCGCAGTACAGGTTGTCCGGCAGGGTGTAGTCCCCCAGGTCCCCCTCGCCCACGTCCAGGGCGATGAAGGTCACGTCGTCATACTCCCCGGCGGTGGCCTTGATGGCGTTGCCGAAGGCGTACCCGGGCATGACGACCACGTTGTAGCCCTCGTCGGCGGCCTTTTCGATCATGGCGGTGCGCTCCGCGTCGGAGTCTCCGGCGGGCTTGAAGTAGGTGAAGTCCACGCCGTTGGCGTCGCTCCAGGCCTTGCAGGCCTCATAGGTGGTCTGGTTGAAGGACTGGTCCGTAATGTCGCCGTAGTCCGTGACCATAGCCACCCGCATTCCGCCGTTCTCAGCGCCGCCGGTTTCCCCGCCGCTCTGGGTTCCGCCGCCGCAGGCCGCTAAGCTCAGGGCCATCACCATGGCCAGGGCCGCCGCAAGAATTTTCTTCATCTTCATCCATCCTTTCGTTTGTTCACGGAGTTCTTCCTATCTTCCCGCCCCGGCTCTCTCACGGAGCCGGGGCGCGAAAGCCGATTGTGTGGTTTTTTATGCGTCCTCTATGCGTTCCTTTACGCGATTTTCAGCACCTGGCCCACATAGATCCGGTTGGGGTTCTTCACCACATCCCGGTTGATCTCATAGATGCTGGTCCACTTCTTCCCGGTGCCGTAATACTTCTGGGCGATGCCCCAGAGGGTGTCCCCGGATACCACGGTGTAGGTCCGGATCTGGGGTTCCGGCGCGGGGGCGGGTTCGGGAGCAGGTTCCGGTTCGGGCGCGGGGGCCGGTTCGGGCGCGGGTTCCGGTTCCGGGGCAGGTTCGGGTTCCTGGGCCAGGACAATCGTCTGGTCCCCCCGGGGGCTGGCGTACAGCGCCGCGGGAATCACGCCGCCCAGTTCCGCGTCGATATAGTCCATCACAGCCTCGTCCATGGGGATGCCCGTGTCAAACTGGGCGGAGGCGGCGGCAAAGGCGTAATAGGTGTCCCCGCCGGCGGCGCAGAAGTTGTTGGTGACGACGGCGTAGGTCCCGGTCAGTTCCAGGGGACGGCCGTTGATGCCGGTGATGGTGACCCGCTGGATGGAGGCGGGGCGGTAGTAGGTGGACTCGGGATAGGCCTCTCCCTGGTCATAGGGCTTGGTGGTGTCCAGGGTAAAAGCGATGCCGGCGGTCTGGGGATAGCCGCCAATGGCCTCCGGGGTGGAGTAGGTGGAGGCTTCCAGGGCTTCCAGCAGTTCCGCGCCCGTGACATACACCACCGCCACGGTGTTGCCAAAGGGCAGAACCGTGTTCAAATCGTTGCGGGTCACGTCTCCGGCGGCGATGCCCGCCCGGATGCCGCCGCCGTTGGTGATGCCCACCACATGGGCGGCGTCCACCGTCACGGCTCCCTCCTCTTTCAGCACGCTCCACACCATGGCGTCTGTGATGAGGTCGCCCAAGTTGGTCTCCTCCGTGCGGTTGCCGGGAGCCCGCTCCCCGTTCAAATCCACTTCGCTCTTGGCGAATACCGCGCCGTACTCCGCCTGCACCCGGTCCACAATGGTCTGGGCGGCGGCGGCCACTTCGGCGTCCTTTTCCAGTCCCTCTGTGGGGATCAGATAGCGGTCCTGGATGGTCTTGGAGGCGTCGTCAATCACCACCGCGCCCACGTATTCAAACCGGGTGCCGGTGGACTGGACCGGCTCCCCGTTCTCCCCGGCGGTCATGACCGTGTGGGAGTGTCCGTCCAGAATCAGGTCGATGCCTGTGGTGTTGGCGTACAGGTCCACGGAGCGGTGGCCGTCCGGGGCGGACTCGGCGTCCACACCCAGGTGGGCCAGGCATATGATCAGATCGTCTCCCTCCAGGGCGTCGATCTGGGCCTGGGCGCAGGTGTACAGATCCCCCTTGGACAGGAACGTGATGCCCTTAATGAGCCCCGGATTCACCTTGGTCTGGGTCTCCGGGGTCTCCATGCCGAAAAAGCCAATGCGAAGGCCCGATTGTGTGGTATAGGTGTAATGGGGGTCGAAGATGGGGGCCCCGCCTTCCAGCACGTCGGCGCACAGCACCCGGAACTGGGCCGCCGCCAGGTTCTCTTTCAGCTGGGCATAGCCGAAGTCAAACTCGTGGTTGCCCAAGGTGGCCAGATCGTACCCCGCCGCGTTCATCATAGCCACGGCGGCGGCGCCGCTGCTGGTGCTGACATAGGTGGTGCCCTGGCTGAAGTCCCCGGCGTCCGCCAGGATGACCTCTGCCCCCCGGGCCTCATAGGCGTCCCGCAGGGCGGCAATGTAGGCGTAGCCCTCAATGGCGCCGTGGACATCGTTGGAGTGGAGGATCACGGTTTTTCCCTGATAGCTGTCCTCCAAAGCGGTTTTGGTCTGGGCCTCGAACTCCGCGCAGGCCGCCGTCACGCTCAGCGCGGCGGCCAGAAACAGCGCCGCCGCCAGACCGGGCAGTTTGTGGATTCCCCTCATAGATTGCGCCTCCTTTGGTTTCGATCTATTTGACAGGGCCGGTTCGGCCCGGATGTCATAATTTACGGCTGCTTTGCCTGTGCCGCTTTGATGGCCTCCTGTTCCCGGGACAGCTCCCAATACAGCCGGGAGGGGGTCCAGGTACGGTTGTGGGGGGTCAGGATGGCTTTGAGGCAGTTGGCCCCGGCGGCGTTCATGGCGGGGAGCAGGGCGTCTAAATCGTTTTCCAGGCCGTACAGCACCGCCATGCGCCCCGGCACCGGACCGCCGGAGGCCTCTCCGTCCTCTTCCAGGCCGCACAGCACCGCCAAGGTCTTGCCGCTGCCGCTCCTGCCCACCGGAATCAACTCCGCTCCGAAGGGTTCCACGGCGGTTTTCACTTCCAAAATCGTGCGCAGATCGTCAAAGCCGAACAGCAGAATCTTCTTGTCTGTTTTCCCGTTCTCCATCGTTCCCACCTCATTTCCCGCCGAGATTCAATGCTTGTTCCAGATTCAACTCCGTTCCGTCCAGCACGGCCCGGCGCAGCGCATCCCCTTCATAGCACAGCTTCAGGGAGAAGAAGGGGGCGTCCTCCTCCAAAAGCCGCAAAAAGATCCGGTCCCCTTCCCACAGGGGCAGGGACAGCACGTCCCCCTTCGGGATCCACGCCAGTTCCCCCTCCGGACAGTCGGTTAGATCTCCGGTCCAGCCGGAGGCGGTGTACAGGAACATATACTCCCCCGGCCAGGGCGGGGCGGAGAAGGTGACGATGCCCCGGAACCGGTAAGCCGTCAGAGTAAGCCCTGTCTCCTCCCAGACCTCCCGGCACAGGCACTCCTCCGGGCTTTCTCCCTCCCGGCACTTGCCGCCGACGCCGATCCACTTCCCCGCGTTTACGTCCCGGTTCTTACTTGTCCGGTGGAGCAGCAGGACCTGCCCGTCCCGTTCCAGGTAGCACAGCGTGGTATTGAGCATGGTTCCGCCTCCTCCCGGGGAGATTTTGTCAATTATAACACACTTCCCGCTCCTATACAATGGGTTTTTCGGCTTTCCGCAAGAAAAAGATTGGGCCGGGTGAGGGCGTCAGGGGAAGGCCGTCCGCCCGGGACCCCTTGCCCCCGGGACGAAACCGTGATACAATGCCCCACAGCGAAAAAACGCGGACGGGGAAGGGGGAAGGACTATGGGACGGCATCCGGCCCGTGAGGGCGGAGCGGTGATTGTGGGCCTGGTGGTGGCGGTATCCGCCTGGCAGAACGGAAGCAGCCTTCTTGTCACCCTGGGAGCGGGGCTTCTGGGGGCGGCGGTATACTATCTGGTCAGCGGCTGGGTGTCCGGAAAATAAGCCGCGCCCGGTCCCTCTTATCCTCGTGCGCAGTCAGATTTACCGTCAGTTGCCGTGCAAGCGGCCTAAAATGCGGCAAATCTGAAAGAGCGCGAATAGAAAGGGATCGGGCGCGGAACTGCCGCGCTTGAGCGTTATCCGATGAACATCTGGGTCCAGTAGTTGCCGCTGGGCACGTACCCTACGCCGATGCGGGTATAGGAGGCATTGAGGATGTTGGCCCGGTGGCCGCTGGAATTCATCCAGCCCTCCATGACCTTCTGGGGGGTGGCGTAGCCGTAGGCGATGTTCTCCCCCGCCGTGCGGTAGGTCAGGCCGAAGGACTTCATCATCTGGAAGGGCGTGCCGTAAGTGGGGCTGGTGTGGGAGAAGTAGCCCTTGTCGTGCATATCCTGGGACTTGTACCGGGCCACCCGGGACAGTTCCCAGTCCTCCGTCAGGGGTTTCAGGCCGTTCTGGGAGCGGACCTCGTTCACCAGCCGCACTACCTCGGACTCATAGGACGTGACCGCCTTGTTCTGCTCCGGGATGGTCAGTTTTTGTCCCGGATAGATGAGGTCCGGATTCTTCACCTGGGGATTGGCGGAGATGACCTCGCTGGTGCCCACCTTGTACCGGGACGCGATCTTCCACATGGTGTCCCCGGCGGCCACGGTGTGGTACGCCGCCTGGGCCGGGGCACACAGCGCCATGGCCATCGCCAGAGCGCAGATCGACGCCAAAAGCCTCCTCTTTTTCATTGAAAACCCTCCTGTGCGTAAATACGGCATAAAAAGCAGAAACTTGTACCCCTTGCAAGGATTGGCATAATTGTAACCGAATTGTAACCGAAATGCAAATGCAATGTCTTCCAGAAGGCGGAAATTCTGCCTGGGGGTTCCGGCAAACCCACAAAAAGGAGGCGGATTTTTCGTGAACGATCTGTAAATTATAGAAAAAAAGCGAAATGGTGTTGCATTATTTTCCGAAAGCGTTTATAATGCTGTGCGGAAAAAGCGATTTGTTATTTTTGTCATTTTTTCCCCTCTCCCCCGGGAGATCCGGAATTTGGAACAGGAGGCTCTTGAAGGAGTACAAGCGCATGATTCGTTTGAAAGACGTGGAAATGGAGTATGACAACGGCACCCGGGCCATCCAGGGCATCACCCTCACCATTGAGGACGGGGAGTTCGTCTTTCTGGTGGGGCCATCCGGGTCCGGAAAGTCCACCCTCATCAAGCTCCTGACCGGGGAGGTCCAGCCCAGCTTTGGCCGGGTCATGATCAACGGCTTCTCCATCGTCAGCCCCAAGGACCGGCAGATCCCCATGATGCGCCGGACGTTGGGCGTAATCTTCCAGGACTTCCGCCTCATCGAGACGAAAACCGTGTTCGACAACCTGTCCTTCGTCATGCGGGCCGTGGGGGCCGACAACCAGGAGATCCGGGACCGGATCCCCAGAATCCTGCGCCTGGTGGACCTGGACGAGAAAATGGACCGCTATCCCTCGGAACTCTCCGGCGGGGAACAGCAGCGGGTGGCCATTGCCCGGGCCCTGGTGAACAACCCCTCCACCATCATCGCGGACGAGCCGACAGGCAACCTGGATCCGGACCGTTCCTTAGACCTGATGCGCCTCCTGGTGAAGATCAACCAGATGGGCACCACCGTGGTGGTGGTGACCCACGCGAGAGATTTGGTCAACCGCTTCGGCAAACGGGTGATTACCATCGACGAGGGCGCCGTCATCCGGGACGCCGTGGGCCGCTATGTGGGAGGGCATCACCGTGCCAGGACGTAATTTCGGCTACTTTGTCCATGAGGGGCTGTCCAACCTCCGCAGCCACGCCTTTATGGCCTTCGCCTCCGTAGGCGTCACCGCCGCCTGTCTCCTGCTCATCGGGACCTTTACCCTGGTGGGGCTTAACGCCGGGGCCAATCTGGACGACCTGGAAGCCGCCAACGAGATTGTGGCCTTCGTGAAGGATACATACACGGAAGAACAGGCCCGGGCGGTGGAGGCGGACCTGCTGGCGGTGCCCAACGTGTCCTCCGCCCAGTTCATCACCCGGCAGGAGGCCATGGACGACTTCACCCGGGAACATCCCGACGAGGCCATGTTCCAGGACTTAGACCCGGGAATCCTCCGGGACCGGTTCGCGTTGAAAGTGGACGACCTGGAGATCCTGTCCGACACCGTGGCCCTCATTGAGGCGGTGCCCGGGGTGGACGGGGTGCGGGTCTATGAGGAAGTGGCCAGCGGGTTTCTGACGGTCCGCAGCGTGGCCACCCTGATTGGCGCGGCCCTGATTGGCTGCCTCCTGGTGGTGTCCCTCTTCATCATCTCCAACACCATCCGCCTTGCCACCTTCGACCGGCAGGACGAGATCGCTGTCATGCGCATGGTGGGGGCCACCAACAGCTTTATCCGCTGGCCCTTTGTGTACGAGGGATTTTTCATGGGCCTGGCGGGGGCGGTGATTGCCTTCTTCCTGGAATGGGGGCTGTACACCTTCTTAGCCCGGGGCGTCACCGGAAGCGACGCCTTGCAGATTTTCCGGGTGATCCCCTTTGAGAAACTGTGGCTGCCCGTGGCGGGAATCTTCCTGGGATCCGGGCTGCTCATTGGAGTTGGGGGGAGCCTGTCCGCCATCCGGCGGTTCTTAAACGTGTAAGCCGGCCATGCCGGGAGCAGTATGGATGTCCCGGCATGGGCCTGAGAAATATTTTGAGAGGGAGCTGGAAACACGGTGAGAAATGGGAAAACGCGGTTCATCCAGGCTGTACTTGCGGCGGCGCTGTCCGTCCTGATGACGGTCACGCCGGTTTTGGCGGTGACCCAGGCGGATATCGACGCTCTGACCAAAGAGGCCAGCGGCCTCAAGCAGCAGAAAGCGGAGCTGAGAGAGAAGATCAACGCCCTGTCCGGGGACCTCTCCACCGCCGTGGAGGAGAAAACCCTGCTGGACGGGGAGATCGAGGTCATCGGCAACGAGGTGTCCAACTTGGAAGCCCAGATCGACACCTACAACGGCCTCATTGCCCAGACCCAGGCGGAGTTGGAGGACGCCCAGCGCCAGGAGGAGGACCAGTACGCCCTGTTCTGCGAGCGGGTGCGGTCCATGGAGGAGAAGGGACGGCTGGACTATCTGTCCGTTCTGTTCCGGGCCAGCAGCTTTACGGACCTTCTGACCCGGCTGGACTTTGTCAGCGAGATCATGGAGGCGGACCAGCGGGTCATCGACGATCTGCGGAATTTACAGGTGGAGATTTCCGATAAGCAGACGGAGTTAGAGGGCCAGCGGGCCTCCGTGGAGGACGCCCGGCTGGAACTGCTGGACAAACAGGCGGAACTGGACACCCAGCGGGAGGCCGCCAACCAGCTGATCATCCAGCTTCAGGCCATGAAGTCCGATGTGCAGGGCGATTTGGACGATCTGTCCGATGAGGAGGACGCCATTCAGTCGGAGATTCTGCGGCTGTCGAAACAGATGGCGAAAGAGGAGGCGGAGCGCCGGGCCAAAGAGGCGGCGAAGTACAGCGGGGAACTGACCTCTCCCGTGGCCCTGGGGGGCTACAACTGGCCGGTGGACAGCCGCCGGATCAACTCCACCTTTGGCGGACGGTCCTCTCCCGGCGGCATCGGCTCCACCAACCATAAGGGCGTGGACATCGGCGGCGTGGGTTACGGCACCACCGTCCGGGCGGCCAAGGCCGGGAAGGTCATCATCTCCCAATATTCCAGCTCCTATGGCAACTATGTGGTGATCTCCCACGGCAGCGGCAACACCACCCTGTATGCCCACATGAGCAAGCGCAGCGTGTCTGTGGGGCAGTACGTCAGCCAGGGACAGGCCATTGGCACCACCGGCTCCACCGGACGGTCCACAGGTCCCCACCTCCATTTTGAGATCACGGAGAACGGCTCCCGGATCAACCCCCTGAGATATCTGAACAACTACTATCTGTCCCGGTAAGCGATTGCTTCTATCAACACAGCGCCCCTTCCCGTTGGGAAGGGGCGCTGTCTGCGTTTTCGCGTGTTCTCATTACAGCATGGGCATCCGCTCCGCCCGGTGGCGGCGCAGGGCGTCGACGCAGGCGTCCACGTCCGCCGCCGTGGTGTCCGGGCCGAAGCTCAGGCGCAGGACGCTCTGGGCGGTCCGCTTGGGAAGGCCCAGGGCCGCCACCACATGGCTGGGCTTTCCCCGGTGGCAGGCGGATCCGGCGGAGATGCAGATCCCCTGGGACGAAAGGTCGTTCACCACGTTCTGGCTGGGCCACCCATTGAGCGCCAGGGCCAGGATATGGGGTGCCCCCGTGCCCCGGGCTCCGCCTCCCAGGAGTACCAAATCGGGAATTGTGCGCAAATGTTCCACGGCGTAGGCCCGGAGGGCTTCCATCCGCTGGGCGTCCTCCGGGAAGGAGGCCCGCCGCAGTTCCGCTGCCTTGGCGAAGCCCGCAATCTGGGCCGTGGCCTCCGTACCGGACCGCAGTCCCCGCTCCTGGCCTCCGCCGGGAAGCCAGGGCCGGGGGTGCCGGACCCGGGGACCGAGATACAGCGCCCCAATCCCTTTGGGACCGCCGATCTTGTGGGCGGACACGGTGATGAGGTCCGCCCCTAAGGTTTTAGCGGAGAAGGGCACCTTCAAAAAGCCCTGGACCGCGTCCGTATGCAGCAGGGCGCCGGACCCCATGGTGTTCAGCCCCCGGGCGATCTCCTCCACGGGATAGCGGTTTCCCAGTTCATTGTTCACCAGCATGACGGACACCAGGGCCGTGTCGGGCCCCACCGCCGACAGCACCGCCTCTGCGGAGATGTCCCCGTTTGAATCCGGCGCAATCCGGGTGACGGCATAGCCCTGCTCCCGTTCCAGCCGTGTACACGTCTCCAACACCGCGCTGTGCTCCACCGCCGTGGTGACGATGTGCCGTCCCCGGTTTTGGGCGCAGGCGATGGAAATGGCGGCGAAATCCCCCTCCGTGCCGCAGGAAGTGAAGTACAGCCCCTCCGCTGTCCCGCCCATAGCCTCCGCCACGGCGCCCCGCCACTGTTCCACCTGCTTCTTCATTGCCAGCCCCGGGGCGTACTGGGCGCTGGGGTTGGCAAAGCCGTGGACCAGCGCCTCATAGACCGCCTCCGCCACCGCCTGGGGCACCGGCGTGGTGGCGGCGTTGTCCAGATAGACCATGGTATCCTCTCCGTTTGTTGGTATTTCACGCATAGTTTCTCACCAGCACTTCCTCTACATCGCCCCGGCGGGACGGGTCGGAGTTTACGGCCCGTTTCGCCTGGACCGTGGTGATGGGATAGGCGGCGTACTGTTCCCGGATAAAGTCCGTGGCGGAGTTGGACAATAGAAACCGGATCCCCCGCCGGTGCAGGTCGTCACAGCACTGGCGCAGACGGATCTGCTGTTCCCGGGAGAAGCCCCCCCGGGCGTATCCGGTGAAATTGGAAGTCTCCGACACGGGATCATAGGGCGGATCCAGATAGACAAACGCGCCGCCGGGAATCTGGGGGAGGACTTCCTCAAAGTTCAGGGAAGTCATGCGGATCTCCGCCCGGCGGAAATAGGCGCTGACGGAGCGCAGTACCGCTCCGTTCACGATATTGGGATTGCGGTAGTGCCCAAAGGGGGAGTTGAACTCCCCGGCATTGTTGACCCGGTACAGGCCGTTATAACAGGTTTTGTTCAGATACAGAATCCGGGCGGCTTTCTGCACCTCCGGACGCCGGGCGTAGGCGTCCCGGTCCCGGTCCCAGTCCCGGACGGCATAGAAGCACTCCGGGGTGTTTTCGTATTGGGACAGTTCCCGGATCAGTCCCTCCACATCCTCCTGAATCACCCGGTAGACCCGGATCAAGTCCTCATTGATGTCGTTGATCCAGGCGGATTTGGGCTGTACATGGAACAGCACCGCGCCGCCGCCCACAAAGGGCTCACAGTAAAAGGACACGTCCCGGGGAATCAGGGGGGCAATGGCGTGGAGCAGTTGGCGTTTGCCCCCCACCCACTTCAAAACAGGCACCGGATTCATTGCAGCTCGTCCAAGGTCAGGGAGAAGCTGTCTAAGAAGGTGTCCAGGAAGTACTGGACCTCCGGCAGCTGGTAGGATTCCAGGGCCCGGCGGGTCTGGGCGGCAGCCTCCCGGAACTCCCGGTTCCCCGCCTTCAGTTCTTCTAAGCACTTGATATGGGCGGACAGCTTGTCCGCCGCCTTCACCAGCTTCTCCACCTCCGGGGGCACCGCCGTCAGCACCGGGGCGAAATCCTCCTGCAACTCCATGGGCAGCATCCCCAGCAGTTTCTTGGCCGCCACCGCCTCCACGTCCCGGTAGGCGTTCCGGATGGCGGGGTTGTCGTATTTGATGGGCGTGGGCATATCCCCGGTGAGGATCTCCGAGGCGTCGTGGTACAGCGCCGCGGCGGCGGCGAACCCCGGGTCTATGTGTCCGCCGAACTTCCGGTTGCGGATCACCGCCAGGGCGTGGGCCAGTACCGCCGCCTGGTGGCTGTGCTCCTGGACGTTCTCCGGGGCGGTATTGCGCATTAAGGCCCAGCGCCGGATGAACCGCATCCGGGAGATGTACGCGAAAAAGTGGCTTCTCATGGCGTCTCCCGTCCCTCCCCGTCCGATTGGATCAGCTCTCCGTACAGCACTTTCCCGTCCGTGGACCGGATCCGGACCGGGCGGAGGAGATTCCGCAGTCCCGGGGCGGAAACCCGGACCTCCGCGTAATTGGGGGCGTGTCCCCGGGCGAAGCCCTCCCGGTCCTGCTCAAAGAGTACACCGTAAGTTTCGCCCACACAGCCCTCTAAATAGGCCCTCTGGGATTCCGCCGCCACGCTTCCCGCCTGACGGGCCCGGGCCTCCTTCACAGGTCCGGGAATCTGGCCCTCCATGGACGCCGCCGCCGTGCCCGGGCGGGGGGAGTAGGGAAAGACATGGGTCCGGGCAAAGCCGCAGGCGCGGAGAAAGGACAGCGTGGCATCGAACTCCGCCTCTGTCTCCCCGGGGAACCCCACGATCAGGTCCGTAGTGACAGCGGGCCGGGGGAAGAACCGCCGCAGAAGGGCCAGCTTCCCGGCGTATTGGGCGGTATCGTACTTTCGCCCCATGCGGCGGAGGGTATCGTCACAGCCGCTTTGCAGGGACAGGTGAAACTGGGGACACAGGTTCGGGAGCCGGGAGAGACGCTTGCAAAAGTCCTCCGTTACGATGCCCGCCTCCAAGCTCCCCAGGCGGATCCGGGTGTCCGGCACGGCGGCGCAGAGAGCTTCCGTCAAATCGGCCAGGTTCCCCGCCTCTGGCAGGTCCCGGCCCCAGGAGGAGATCTCGATGCCCGTCAGCACAATCTCCCGGATCCCCTGGGCGGCTAAGTCCATGGCCTGTTCCACGGCGGGAGCCTGTGGCAGGGACCGCACCGGACCCCGGGCGTAGGGGATGACGCAGTAGGTACAGAAGTTGGCGCAGCCATCCTCGATTTTCAGCATGGCCCGGGTGCGCCGGGTGGGACGGACCGCCGGAAGGGATTCAAAGGTCCGGCGGGTCCGGGGATCGTCCAGGGCTATCCGGCGTTTCCGGTCCGCCGCCGCCTGTTCCACCAGTTCCACGAAGCCCCGCCGGTCCCCGGTGCCGCCGATCACATCCGCGTCCAGGCCCTCCGCCCCGTGGGTCTGGGGACAGCACCCGCACACCGCCGCCACCGCCGCCGGGTGCTCCCGCCGTACCCGCCGCAGCAGCTGCATAGACTTCCGGTCGCTCTCCGCCGTCACGGAACAGGTATTCACGATGTAGGCGTCCGCTTCTTCCGAAAAGGGGACCACGGTGTGGCCCCGCTGGCGCAGCAGCGCTTCCAGGGCCTGGGACTCGAACTGGTTGGCTTTGCAGCCCAGAGTTGCGATGGCGGCTCTCATAGGATTCTCCTTGTGGGCAATATGGGATTTTTTGGGTTTCGAATGAATTTCTTGCGAACTCTTGCGATTATACGCCATTTCCCCGGGAGACGCAAGAGAAGATCAAGAGAGGATTCAGTTCGGTCTGGAAAATTAAGACAAATAACCTCTTATTTTTCGCAAAAGATCATGAAAAAAGGCGAAGGGAGAGATATTGACCGGAAATCTCCTGTCTTGTATAATAGCGGAGAATCCCTGTATGCCCTGGGCCGCAGGGGTTCTAAGCGCGCTCTTTCAGCGCTCGTTCACTTTTTTCAAATAAGGGGGACCGTTATGGGACGCTTTCGATTATTGAAACTGCTGGCGGCAGGGGCACTGAGCGCCCTGCTGGCCGTGACGGGGGCCGCCGCCTTCTCCGATACCCAGGGCCACTGGGCGGAGGAGGCCATCAACAAGTGGAGCCAGGAGTACCAGATCCTCTCCGGCTACTCCGACGGCACCTTCCGTCCGGACAACTCCATCACCCGGGGGGCCTTCGCCGGGATTATGAACCGCTTCATGCACTTCCAGGAGAAGGCGGACCCCTCCGTCTTTTCGGACCTCAGCGGCAATTACTGGGAGGATGAGATTCTCCGGCTCAACGCCGCCAAGGTGTACTTAGGCAACAGCGGCCTGGCCCTGGCCATGGACAACATCACCCGCCAGCAGGCGGCGGCCATGATCGCCCGGGCCTTCCAGCTGGAGACGGAGGGGGAGACCATCACTCTGCCGTACAGCGACGCCGCCTCCATCTCCACTTACGCCCAGGGGCCCATCTCCGTGCTGAACCAGCGGGGATATTTGGACAAGGCTGCGGGAGAGACCTTCCGGCCTACGGAGCCCATTACCCGGGCGGAGATCGTGCAGATCTTCAGCAACATTGTCACGGAACTGATTCAGACGGATCAGGAGTGGAACCGGGACGTGGACGGCAACCTGATGATCAACAGCCAGGCCGGGGCCTCTGTGCGGAACGTGACCATTACGGGGAAACTGCTGCTGGCCCCCGGGGCCTCCGGCACCGTGACCTTAGAGGATGTGGACGTGCAGGGAGGCGTGCGGAATTACGGCAAGGTGCAGCCCGTGATTCTGGTGACGCCGGCGTTTATCGAGGCCCACACCCCCCAGCCGGAGACCCCTCCGGAGGACCAGACCCCGGACGTTCAGAACCCGGATGACACCAACTCCTCCGGCGAATCCGGCTCGGAGACCCAGGAGCCCAGCAATCCTGACAATCCTGACAATCCCGCCGATCCCAATGGGGAGACCCAGAACACAGAGCCGGGGTCCAACGACCCGGAGATCCCGGTGCCCCCGGAGGAACAGGATCCGGAACTGTACGACCCCAATGAGCGCCAGGGCGGTCAAAACCAGACGGATAACGACAACAAAATCATTGAGCCGGAGGACGAGCCCTATCTCCCCGGCGCGAAAGAACCCACCCATGAGGACGACCCTGTGACCCAGTCTCCCACGGTGCCGGAGACGCCGCCGGAGACCGCCGGAGACAACAACGCGGAGGTGACTCCTGTGGAGCCGGAGACGCCCTCCCAGCCTGTGAATCCCACGCCCTCCGCGTCCTTAAAGCCCAGCGATTACTATACCCCGGCTCGCTTCACCTGGCGGACCATCGGCAACATCCAGGTTCCCATTTACGCCGGCGTCAAAACCCGGGACGTGTACTCCGGGGAGTTTGAGTGGGATTACTCCTATCTGCGCTACAAGGGCAGCCGTTACAACGCGGTATTCGGCGTGGACGTGTCCGCCCACAACAACCGGGACCGGCTCAGCAGCCTGAAAACCACGGAGATCAACTGGGCCCGGGCCCAGGCGGACGATGTGGACTTCGCCATCGTCCGGGTGGCGGGCCGCTATACCCGCTCCGGGGAGCTGTACGAGGACGACTACTACGCCCAGAACATCCGGGGAGCCCTGCGCCAGGGCATTGAGACCGGCGTGTATATCTTCTCCCAGGCCATTACCATTGAAGAGGCTTTGGAGGAGGCGGATCTGGTGCTGCGGCTGATCAAGGGCTTCGATATCAATGGCCCCGTGTGCTACGACTGGGAGATCAACAGCAACGCCGACCGGGCCAACCGGGCGTCCAAGGAAACGGCCACCGCCTGCGCCCTGGCCTTCTGCCGCCGGGTGGAGGCCGCCGGGTATACGCCGCTGGTGTACCAGGCCCGGTCCGTGGGGTACAACAAGTACGATCAGGTGGCGATCTCCAAATATCTCACCTGGTATCCCCAGTACTCCTATCCCCCCAAGGACGGTACCAAAACCACCAGCGCCTATCCCAACTTCTACTATCAGATGGACATCTGGCAGTTCAGCGACCAGTGCACGGTTTCCGGCATCGGCGTCAAGTCCGTGGACGGCAACCTGTGGTTCCGGGCGAAGAAGTGAGAAAGAGCGTAGGTTAGAGCAGGATAGAAAACAGGATAGAAAACAGGATAGAATAAGGGCCGCGGTCCGGTTGGACCGCGGCCCTTGTTGGGTGGGGCAGTAAAAATGTTGTTTGCGCGTTAGAACTGCTCTGAGGCGCGGCAGAATTCCGGCGGGTTTTTTTCACGCCCTAAGAGACGTGCGATCCGCTTCCCCAGATCCTGAATATGCCGTGCGTCCGGGGGGCAGCCGTCCACAATCTGGCACCGCCCCAGATAGTAAGGAGCCCAACTGGATGCGCTCAAATCAAAATTTTCTACCCGGAAGGGCAGAAGCGTCACATTCTCATAGTTGACAATGCGCCGGAAAACCAGCGCGATTTCACTTTCCACATGGGCGGACTGAAAAGCGCCTTTGTCCAGAATCAGCAGAAAGATCCGGCATTCCCGGATGGCCCGGGAGATGGAACCGGCAAAATCTCCCGGCTTCATGTCCTTTCCCGCATACCAGCAGGAGATTCCCTTTTCCGCCAAAACGCCGCAGATTTGATCCGCGATCCCGCCTGCGCTCCTGAGCGCGTAGCTGATAAATACATCCGCCATAAAAACGCCTCCATTTTCGCGTCCACATGGCCAGCCGTCCAGGACGGCAGAGGCCGGTCAGGCAAGAGCCGTCAGAATTTCAATGATCCTGTCAATCAAATTCTGGATGTGCCGTGCGTCCGGGGGACAGCCGTCTACAATCTGCTGGCACACGAGGTAATAATCCAAATCGTCGTCGTCTTTCAAATCGCACGTATCTACCCGGAAAGGGACCAGGGTGATCCGCTCTCCCTCCGCAAGCCGCCGGAAGGCCAGGGCTGTTTCGCTCTTGATATGCTGGGCGTGAAGGGCGCACTGGTCCAGCACCAGCAGAAAAATCCGGCACTCCCCGATGGCCCGTTTGATATTGCCGCCGTATACGCCGGGCGGGGAATCCCGATCCGCGTACCAGCAGTGGAACCCTGCGGCTTCAATGGCGGGACAGATGGTGTCTCTGACCAGATCCAACGTGCTTTTGGATTTGTAGCTGATAAACACATCCGCCACGAAAACACCACCTCTCAGGTTTTTATGATACCTGTGGACTCGGAAAAAGTCAAGGCTCTTTTCCTTGCAAATGCTGTCGAACCGTGCTGTACTGCATTTTGGCAAGAGGGGCGGCGGTCAGTCACACCACGCGAAAACGAGGTGAGGCCTTATGCGTATCACGCCGCATATCGGACCCTACACGGTCACGATCATCGTGAAAGAGCGCAGCCGCCACCCTGCACGGTGACGGCTGCTTCTTTTTGAAAGCACCTTGTATTTGAAGGGCTGACCGCCTTGAGAAAGGAGGCTGCCCCTCTTGCCTTTTATGATACCTGCGGGCCTTGCAAAAGCCAAGGCTCTTTTTTCTTATCAGAGCAGCGTTCCAAACTCCCCCTTGACAAACGGGGAAAAGTCCTGTATGCTGTCCCTTAATACGGAGCTTTCATAAAGAGGGCAAACACGACGGAGGAATGAGTGGTACTGCGAAAGGTGTGCTTTCGTCTCTTGCGCAAGGAGGCGGAGGCTTTTTTATGGCCCGCAGAACCCAGACAACTTCCAGAGAGCAGTCGGAACGGTACGGAGGAAAACCGGGAATTTGAAGGGAAAACACAAGGAGGGATTCCTATGGGAATGACGCAGACACAAAAGATTCTGGCCCGGCACGCGGGGCTGGAGGAGGTCCGGGCGGGACAGCTGATCCAGGCAAAACTGGACCTGGTGCTGGGCAACGACATCACCACCCCCGTAGCCATCAACGAGTTTGAGGGGGCGGGGTTCGACAGCGTGTTCGACAAGAGCCGCATCGCCCTGGTGATGGACCACTTCGTCCCCAATAAGGACATCAAGGCCGCCACCCAGTGCGCCCAGTGCCGGACCTTTGCGAAACGGTTCGATCTCACCCACTACTATGACGTGGGGACCATGGGCATTGAGCACGCCCTGCTTCCGGAACAGGGCCTGGCCGCCCCGGGAGAGGCCATCATCGGCGCGGACTCCCACACTTGTACCTATGGCGCGTTGGGCGCCTTCTCCACCGGCGTAGGCTCCACGGACATGGGGGCCGCTATGGCTACGGGGGAATCCTGGTTCAAGGTGCCCTCCGCCATCAAAGTCCTCCTGACCGGGAAACTGCGGCCCTTCGTCTCCGGCAAGGACGTGATTCTGACCCTCATCGGCAAAATCGGCGTGGACGGGGCACGGTACCAGTCCCTGGAATTCACGGGGCCGGGCGTTGCGGAGCTGTCCGTCTATGACCGGCTGACGATTTGCAATATGGCCATTGAGGCCGGGGCGAAAAACGGCATCTTCCCCGTGGACGACGCCACGAGGGCCTATGTGAAAGACCGGGTCAAGCGCTCCTGGACCGCCGTGGAGGCCGACGAGGACGCGGAGTATGAGCGGGTGGTGGAGATTGACCTCTCCCAGGTGGACTGCACCGTGGCCTATCCCCACCTGCCGGAAAACGCCCACAACGCCCGGGAGGGCAGGGAGATCGCCATTGACCAGATCGTCATTGGCTCCTGCACCAACGGCCAGCTGCCGGATATGGAGGCGGCGGCGTCCATCCTGAAGGGACGGCACTTAGCTCCCGGGGTCCGGGGCATTGTGATCCCCGCTACCCCCGGCGTGTACCGGGCCTGTATGCACTTGGGCTACACGGACATCTTTATGGACGCGGGCTGCACCGTCTCTACCCCCACCTGTGGGCCGTGTTTAGGAGGACATATGGGGATTCTGGCCGCCGGGGAGCGGTGCGTGTCCACCACCAACCGCAACTTCGTAGGCCGCATGGGCCATGTGGACAGCGAGGTCTATCTGGCCTCTCCCGCCACGGCGGCGGCCTCCGGGATTCTGGGCCATATCGCCCATCCCGCCGATTTGGCTTGATGACGCGCTGTACGGAGGTGTCAGAATGAACGCGAAAGGAAAAGTGCTCAAATACGGCGACCATGTGGATACGGACGTGATCATCCCCGCCCGGTATCTGGCCACCCAGGATCCCAAGGAACTGGCCGCCCACTGCATGGAGGACATTGACCGGGACTTCGTGTCCAAAGTCCGGGAGGGGGACATCATGGTGGCCGGAGCCAACTTCGGCTGCGGTTCCTCCCGGGAACACGCCCCTATCGCCATTCAGGCGGCGGGGATCTCCTGTGTCATCGCCGCCAGCTTCGCCCGGATCTTCTACCGCAACGCCATTAACATCGGCCTTGCGATTTTGGAGTGTCCCGCCGCCAGCGCCGCCGTGAGGGACGGAGACACGGTGTCCGTGGACTTTGACAGCGGCGTGATTACCGACGAGACCACGGGGGAGAGCTTCCAGGCGGAACCCTTCCCGCCCTTTATCAAGGACATGATCCAGGCCGGAGGGCTGATGGCGTCCCTGAAAGCCCGGAAGGCCAAAAACCGCACCATCGCCGTGATCCGGGGCGACGGCATCGGCCCGGAAATCGTAGAGGAGGCCCTGGGGGTTCTGGACGCCGTGGCGGAGAAGTTCGGCCACACCTTCACCTATGAGGAGGCCCCCATGGGCGGCAACGCCATTGACGTGTTCGGCGTGCCCCTGCCGGACGAGAGCCTCCAGACCTGCCTCCGGTCCGACGCCGTGCTGCTGGGGGCCGTGGGCGGCCCCCAGTGGGACGACCAGCCCCCGGAAAACCGGCCGGAACGGGGCCTCCTGAAGCTCCGGGAGGGCATGGGCCTTTACACCAACGTGCGCCCCGCCCGGGTGTTCCCGGTGCTCTCCGACGCCTGCCCCCTGCGCAGGGAGATCGCGGAGAAGGGCATTGACTTCGTGGTGGTCCGGGAACTCATCGGCGGCATCTACTTCGGCGAACACCGCACGGAGGAGGACGGCGGCGAGACGAAAGCCGTGGACGTGTGCGACTATTCGGAACACGAGATCCGTCGGATTGCGAAAGTGGCCTTTGAGATGGCCCGGACCCGCCGGGGCCGGGTGACCTCAGTGGATAAGGCCAACGTGCTGGCCACTTCCCGGCTGTGGCGGAAAGTGGTGACGGAGGTGTCGGAGGACTATCCGGATGTAGAACTGCTCCATATGTACGTGGACAACGCCGCCATGCAGATGGTCCGGGACCCCAGCCAGTTTGATGTCATCGTGACGGAGAACCTGTTCGGGGACATCCTCTCCGACGAGGCCAGCCAGATCACCGGCTCCATCGGCATGATCCCCTCCTTCAGTATGGGCGAGGGCACCCTGGGCCTCTTTGAACCCATCCACGGCTCCGCGCCGGATATTGCCGGACAGGATAAAGCCAATCCCATTGCCACCATCCTTTCCGCCGCTATGCTTCTGCGCTACGGTCTGGGAATGCCGGAGGAGGCAGACTGCGTGGAAAGCGCCGTGGACGCGGTGCTGAAAGAGGGCTACCGTACCGGGGATATCGCCCGGAAGGGGGAAAAGGCCATTGGCTGCGTGGAGATGGGAGAGCGCATCCGGGAGAAAATCGCGGAGGGGTGAGCATCTCTCCCGTACAGGACCCATACAGGCAGAAAAACAATCCGGCGGATCTTCGGACCCGCCGGATTGTTTTGGTGCGGATAGTGGGACTCGAACCCACACGCCTTGCGGCACGGGAACCTAAATCCCGCACGTCTGCCAATTCCATCATATCCGCGTACCGGCGGAGCCTCCGCCGGAAATGGCCGCCTGACGCAGTCATTATTACATACGGGGATTTTACCCGCTTTCTCCGCCGCTGTCAAGGGCCGTGAAGCCCCCTGTCCGCCAGTACGCCGCCAGCAGGTCCACACAGGCCCCGTAGGACGCAAGGCCCCGGTCCTCTCCATAGCCCCGCAGAATGGCGTCATAGAGCTGGTTGGAGGCGGTGCGGACCGGGGTGTCCCGGAACTGGGCCCAGTAGGCGCTGTTCGCCGCCAGGTCCGCCCGGACCGCCTCCGGCAGCGTCTCCCGGATCGTTTCCCAGGCCGCCGGATCCGCCCGGTACAGGGCGTTGGACAGGTAAATGTACCCCATGAGCCAGCCGGAATAGCGGTACTCCGGCAGATCCCCCGTGACGCAGGCCAGCACCGCCAGGAAGTTGCACTCCTGTTCCGAGGCCACCCCCCGCTGGTGGGCCATCTCATGGGCGGCGGTGGAGGGCAGGAGACAGGCGGGGCTGTCTACGTTCACATTGGCCTCTCCGGTCCAGGAGCAGTAGAAGCCCGTAAAGTCCATGGCGCTCATAAGCCGTGACAGGGCCATGGGCTTTACCCCGGTGTCGGCGAAGGACAGGAAGGGGTAGAGCTGTTCGAGGCCGTCATAGGCGGCGGGGGCCCGGGACAGGATCTCCTCCCGGCTGACCGCGAAGACGCCGCCGTCATCCCGGGGCACCGTGTCCGCCGTCTCTATGAGCTTCCCGGCGAAATAAGCCGCCACGGCCCCCAGTTCCTCTACGGATACCGGGGCGGCGCAGAGCCCGGAGCGGTCCTGGAAGCTGTCCGCCCAGAAGCAGGTGCCCCACAGCCAGGAGCAAAGGGCCTGAAAACTCACCGCCGCGCATACAAGGCCCAGCGCCGCCCCATAGGCCCGGTCCCGCCGCCGTCCTTTGGCCCGGATAATTCCCCGGACACTCCAAATCAGATACCACACCGCCGCCCCGGCCCCCAGGGCAAGGGTGCCCTCCATGACGGAGAAGGGAACCCCCGCCCACAACCGCCCGAAAGCCGTCTGCACAGGCACGTCCAGGCCGAAAACCCAGCGGTTCATCAGCCCCCGGTTCCCCCGGAGCGCCACGTACAGCCCCCAAAGCCCCAGGGCCCCTAAGAGCCACCCGTGGAGCGCCCTGTGGCGGCGGAACAGGGTGGGCTTTTTCCGCGTGTCCGTCCGTGTATCCCGTGTATCCATGGTATTCTGTGCAGTATCCCGCATTTTATCCGAATCCCGCAATGCCATACCCTTTACTCCGCCGCTGAGAGGAGCTGGCGGGTGTAGGCGCACCGGGGACGGCGGTAGACCTCTTCCACGGTGCCCTGTTCCACAATCTCCCCGCCCTTCATCACCAGCACCCGGTCACACACCTGGCTCACCACGTTGAGATCGTGGGAGATCAGCAGATAGCTCAAATCCAGCTCCCGCCGCAGATCCCCCAGCAGGGCCAGGATCTGGGCCTGAATCGTCACGTCTAAGGCGGACACCGGCTCATCCGCCACCAGAAACCGGGGCCTGCACAGCAGCGCCGCCGCAATGGCCACCCGCTGGCGCTGTCCCCCGGACAGCCGCACGGGTTTCTCCTGCAAGCACTCCTCCGGCAGGCCCACCCGTTCCAGCATCTCCCGGGCCAGACGCCGCCGGTCCTCCCGGGAGAGATTCTTGTCCAGCCGCAGGGGTTCCTCCAAAATCCACTCCACCCGGTAGGCCGGGTTCAAAGAGCTGTACGGGTCCTGGAAGATCATCTGGGGCCGGGGGGCGGCGTGGAACACCGTGCCGGAATCCGGTTTCAGCATTCCTAAGATCACTTTCGCAAGGGTGGACTTCCCGGTGCCGGACTCCCCCACCAGGCCCACCGCCTCCCCGGGATACACCGCGAAGCTCACGTCCCGCAGGACCGGAGGCTGACCCCGGCGGTAGCCGCAGGTCACATGATCCACGGACAGCAGGGGCGTATCGTCTCTCACGCGCTGTCCTCCTGTCTCATGCCCTCCCGGCGGCGGGGGATGGCGTCGATGAGGCGGCGGGTGTAGGGGTGCCGGGGCTGGCGGTATACCGCCTCCGTGTCCCCAAATTCCACGATCTCCCCCTCCTTCATCACCGCCACCCGGTTACAGAGCTTCCGTACCAGGCGCAGATCGTGGGAGATGAACAGCATGGTCAGGCCCTCCTCCCGGTTCAGCCGCCGCAAAAGCTCCAAAATCTGGGCCTGGACCGTCACATCCAAGGCGGTGGTGGGTTCGTCCAGCAGCAGCAGCCGGGGACGGATGATCACCGCCGCGGCAATCATGGCCCGCTGGCGCATTCCCCCGGACAGCTCATGGGGCCAGGCCCGGTACACCCGCTCCGGGTCCGGCAGTTCCACCGCCGCCATAGCTTCCAGGCACCGCCGCCGCCGCTCCCGGCGCTTGAGGTTCGTGTGGAGCCGCAGCACTTCCTCCACCTGTTCCCCCACCCGCATGAGGGGATCCATACTGCTTAAGGGGTCCTGAAACACCACGCCGATGTCCCGGCCCTGGACGCTGCGCAGTTCCCGGCCTGTGGGCAGGGCCGCGCCGTCTAAGAAGATCTCCCCGGACCGGCGGCAGCCGTCCAGCAGTCCCGCCACGCTCATGGCGGTGACGGTCTTGCCGGAGCCGGATTCCCCTACAAGGCCTAAGATCTCGCCGTCCTCCACTTCAAAGGACACCCCCCGGACCGCCTCCCGGTCCCGGGTGGGAAACTGCACATGGAGATTCCGTACGCTCAGCATTCCGCCGCGCCTCCCTTCCCCAGTCCCTCTCCGATGAGGCCCACGCCAAACACCATGGCCACCATGAGAAACCCGGTTCCCAGGGCGTACCACGGCGCCAGGGAGAACATCCCCTGGGCCTCGGAGAGGAGATAGCCCAGGGACGCCTCCGGCGGGGACACGCCAATCCCCAGATAGCTCATGGACGCCTCCGCCAGCACCGCGTTGTTGAACCCGATGGTCAGGGCGGGCAGCAGGGCCGGGGCGGTGTTGGGCAGGATGTGGATTAGCAGGATCCGTCCCCGTCCCACGCCCATGAGCCGGGCGCTTTTCACGTAGTTTGCCTCCCGGGCGGCGGCGTAGGCCGTCCGGGACACCCGGGCGAAGCCGGGAATGAACACCAGCCCTAAAGAGAGAATCAGGCTGGATTTGCTGCCGGGTCCTAAGAGGCTCACCGCCGTCAGGGCCAGGAGCAGGCTGGGAAAGGCGGTCAGGGCGTCCCCCAGGCGCATGAGGGCCGTATCCGCCCAGCCGCCGAAGTACCCCGTCACCGCCCCCAGGGCCACGCCTCCCAAGGCCCCCATGGCGGTCACCGCCAGGGCAATGGACAGCGTGGTCCCCGCTCCCCGGAGGACCCGGGAGAAGATGTCCCGGCCAAACTGGTCCGTGCCGAAGAGGTGGGCGGCGCTGGGGGGCAGGAACTTCCCCGCCCCCATGGCGGCGGGGGGATAGGGGGTCCACACCGCGCCCAGGGCGATTCCGGCGAAGACGATGCCGGAGAGAAACAGTCCCGCCAAAAGAAATTGATTTTTCATGCCGTATTTCATGCCCTGTTTCATGCCGCCGGACCTCCTGTCTCCGCCTGGGAGAACCGGAGCCGGGGGTCGATCCGGGCATTCACCAGATCCGCCGCGGTCCCCGCCAGGGCCACCCAAAAGGCCAGCATCACCACAATGGCCTGGACCACCGGGTAATCCCGGTTTCCGATGGAGGCTACCAGCATCCGGCCCAGGCCCGGGATCCCGAAAACCTGCTCCACCACAATGCCCCCCGCCACGATCTCCGCCATGGTCTGGGCCAGGAAGGACACCACCGGGGGCAGGGCGTTTCGCAGTACGTGCCGCCGCAGCACCGCCCCCCGGCCCTGTCCCCGGGACAGGGCCGTGCGCACATAGTCCCTGCGCAGTTCGCTGGTGATCACGCCCCGCAGCATCCGCACAGTCATGGCGGTGCGGGGAATGGCGATGGACAGCGCGGCGAAAAACAGGTGCCGCGCCGCCTGCCGGGGGTGGTCCAGGCCGGGAAAGGCCCCGGGGGTAAAGAGTTTCAGGGCAATGCCAAAGACGTAGGACAGCAGGATCCCGGTGAAAAACGGGGGCACCGCCATGCAGAACTGGTTAAAGGCCGTGTGCAGACCGTCCAGGGGACCGCCCTCCAAGCGGGCGGACAGCAGTCCCAGGGGCAGGGACAACGCCGCAATCAACGCGAAGCTCAGGCCGCTGAGGGCAAGGGTCACAGCGGCCTTTCCCGCCAGCAGTTCCCCCACTCCCTGCCGGTAGGACAGGGACGTGCCCAGATCCCCCGTGAAGAAGCCCAAAAGCCAGGACCCGTACCGGGCCAGAAGGGGACGGTCCAGGCCCATCTCCGCCTCTAAGGCCGCCGCCTGTTCCGAGGTGCCCTGGGTACCGAGACGGAGGCTGGCCGCGCTGCCGGAGATGGCCGAAAAGGCCCCGAAGGCCAGGAAGGACACCGCCAGCATGGTCACCAGCAAAGCCCCCAGCCGCCGCAGAACATATCCTCCGGCCCGTCCCCCCTCCCGGGCCTTGATAAGATGGATCCTCACGGGTTTACTCCGCCCAGTACAGGGTGGAGAGGTCCAGGGCGTAGATGGGATAGAACTGGAGGCCCTGGAGCCCTTTGCGCACCGCCACCAGATCCGCCATGTCCTGCAAGTACACGTTGGCGGCGTTTTCCGCCAGGTTCCGCTCCATCTCCCGGTAGATGGCGGTCTGCTCGGCGTCATCGTAGGCGCTCTGGGCGGCGGCAAAGAGGGCGTCATAGGCGGCGCTGTGGTAGTTGATGAAGTTGTTCCCCGCCGTGGAGACGAAGCGTTCCAGCAGGGCCCGGGCGGTCATGTTGGCGGCGTCCACGCCGATGACGGTGGACTCGAAATTCCGGCCCTGGTACACGTCTTCCAGCCACGCGCCCCACTCCACCGGCACAATCTCCGCCTGTACGCCCACCTCTTCCAGCTGGGCCGCCAGCACCTGGGCGGTGTCCACATGGGGCTGGTAGTTGGAGGGCACGGTGATGGTCATGGAGAAGCCGTCAGGATATCCGGCCTCGGCAAGCAGGGCCTTGGCCTTTTCCGTGTCGTGGGGGTACAGGTCCGCCAGGGACGGATCGTAGTATTTCCCGAAGGCGGGATACATACTGGACCCAATGGGGAAACCGTAGCCGTCAAAGGCCAGATCCAGCAGGGCATCCACATCCACGGCGTAGCACAGGGCCTGCCGGACCCGCACGTCATTGAAGGGCTCCACGGCGTTATTGAGGTACAAAGCCTGGACAAGGTTCATATACCCCTCCGCCGCTAAAAAGTCCTCCGGCAGCTGGGCGGCCTGGGTACGGGTCAGATGGGCGAACAGGTCCACGGCCCCGGCCTGGATCCCTAAGAGAATGCTGTCCGCGTTTTCAAAGATCCGGTAGGTCACCCGTTCCAGGGCGGGGAGATCCCCCCAGTAGCCGTCGTAGCGCTCCAAGATCACGGACTCCTGGGCGGTACGGGAGACGAAGCGGAAGGGCCCCGTGCCGATGGGCTGGGTGTCCTGGTCCGCGTAATCCGCCGGAAGCACGGCGGCGGTGAGATAGGACAAAAACTCCGGAGAGGGCTCCGACAGCGTCAGCACCAGAGTGGCGGCGTCGGGGGTTTCCACAGAGGCAATGGCGGACAGAGCGGCCACCGCCGCCACATCCGCCTCCTGGGGGTCCGCCAGGCGCAGCAGGGACCAGGCCGCGTCCCCCGCCGTCACGGGACTGCCGTCATGGAAGGTGATGCCCTGGCGGATATGGAAGGTATAGGTCAGATGGTCGTCGGACAGCTCCCAGCTCTCCGCCACGGCGGGGATCAGTTCCCCCTCCGGCGAGGGCTTCACCAGGCCCTCAAACACGTTGAACAGCACTTCCCGGGTGCCCGCCGCCACGGTCTTGTGGGGGTCCAGGGTGTCGTCCAGGTCCTGGGCGATGCCCACCCTCAGCTCATTGGAGGCGGGGGCGGGGTCCTGGGGGGCGGGGGCTTGCGTACCGCCTCCGCAGCCCGGGAGTGCGGCGCACACCAGCGCCAGGGCCAGTGCCAGCAGTTTCTTCCTCATGATGATCGTTTCTCCTTTCCATCACTGCCGCTCCTCTCATAATTCGGAGGGCTGGTCAGTGTGTCCCCATAGCCGGAAGGTACGCCGTCTTTTGGCGCGATACGCCAAAACGGGCGGGAAGCGTGATTTTTTTCACAATCCCCGCAGGATGGTATTGTACACGAAAGGAACGCAAATTGCAAGTCCTGGCCGGTCCTTGGCGGACGGCCAACTCGCTCTATAAGCTGCTCTCGTCCCAGCTTTCTGCGACGGCAACGAAAGCGTCCTGGGCGGACGGTCAACTCGCTCTATAAGTTGTTCGTGTCCGGGGCTTCTGCGACGGCAACGGAGGCGTCCTTGGCGGACGGCCAACTCGCTCTATAAGCTGCTCTTATCCCAGCTTTCTGCGACGGCAACGCAGGCGGCATGGGATCGGCTTCTCCCGGCCCCGAAATGATTGACAAAAGACCGCCGCCGCTGGTATAATAGGACAATAATGTGCGGGGACGGGCCCGGAATCCGCCCGGTCCCACAAATCGAATGCGGGGAATGCGGTATGGCGATGAAAAAAATCCTGATTGTGGACGACGCCGCGTTTATGCGCACGGCGGTGGAGGCGATGCTCTCCGGCAGCTATGAGACGGTGAGCGCCGCCAGCGTGGAGGAGGCGGCGGCGCTGTTTGAAAAGCTCCAGCCGGATCTGGTGCTGACGGACCTGGTTATGCCAGGGCAGAGCGGGTTAGACCTTCAGCGCCTCCTGCGCCAGCGCTATGGGGACGATATCCCGATCATCTTCATGTCCGCCGACGAGGACGAGGAGAACGAGATCCGGAGCCTGGAAAGCGGGGCCATGGACTTTATCCGCAAGCCTTTCAAGAAAGAAGTGCTGCTGCGGCGGGTGGGGAATCTGATGCGGCGCATGGAGGAGATCGAGCGTCTGCGGATGGTGGCGGAGACGGACCCCATGACCGGGCTTTTGAACAAGGCCCACGCCCAGCAGGTATTGCGGAATCTCTGTACCCGGGCCACGGGCACGCTCATGATGGTGGACCTGGACAGCTTCAAGCTGGTCAACGACCTCTACGGCCACGCCATGGGGGACCAGGTGCTGATCCGGTTCGCGGAGATTCTCCGGGGGGCTATCCGGGCCACGGACATTGCCGGACGCATGGGCGGGGACGAGTTCATCGCCTTCTGTCAGGATGTGCGGGACGAGGGCATCTTGCAGGACAAGACCCGGCGCATCAACGAGCAGATTCTCTCCGCCGCCCGGGAGCTGATGGGGGAGGATATGAACATCCCCCTGGGGGCCTCCGTAGGCGCGGTGCTGGTGCCGGAGGAGGGTACCAATTTCTCCGACCTCTATGCCAAGGCAGACAAGGCCCTCTATGAGGTCAAGCGCAACGGCAAGCACGGCTGCGCCGTCTATCACGGAACTGCCGCCAAGCAGGAAGTGTCTACGCCTTACAGCGCCACCCTCACCGGGGCTAAGAAGATCTTAGGGGAGCGGAACCGGCCCAAGGGGGCCTATGAGGTGGGCTTTGAGCAGTTCCAGTGCATTTACCGCTTCCTGGCCCGGTGCATTGAGATCTACCACCATCCGGTGGACTTTGCCATTTTCTCTCTGACTGCCCCGGACTGTCCGGAGGAGACGATTGCCCTGTTCGGGGAGATGCTGGGCCGGTCCCTGCGCCGCAGCGACGTGTTCACCCGCAGCGGGAAGAACCAGTATCTGGTGCTGCTGCCGGAGACGGTGGGGGAGAACGCCGCCCTGGTGCTGCGCCGCATCGCCAACAACTGGAAAAGC
>CAJOHW010000009.1 GCA_905234565.1 uncultured Oscillibacter sp.
ATCTCATTGAAAACAATCGAATGGCTTCCATAGCGGTAAGACTTTCACCCGCCTGTCAGGGAAGAGGCTATGGAACGGAAGCGCTGAACGCAATCACGACTTTCTGTTTTGAACACACTGAATTACAGCGGTTATGGACGGAGGTTCATGTAGAGAATATCGCCTCTCAGAGGATATTGGAAAAGTGTTCCTATACACGGGAAGGCTTTATCAGACAAGGGAAAATGGTGAATATGTGGTGTGATTATTATATTTACGGTAGATTAAAAAATGATGTTTAAGCCTAATAAATTCCAGTTTATCGAGCCGTCCTGTTTGCGGGGCGGCTTTTGTGCAATCCTACAAATAATTCTCCGGACAGCCTGTCAGATCCCGCAAAGGTAAAAGGGATTTTTGAAAATCCCTCTTGCAATCCGGGGCGGGGTGTGGTATAAAGAGAGGGATTTTTAGGCAGAGAACGGGAAAATAACGGACAACGCGCCGCGTTTCCCCATGACGGGGACGCAGAGAGGGCAGCCACGGCTGGAAGCCGCCTGCGGCGCGCCGTTTGGTTCGCCCGGGAGCCGCTGTGGAGACACAGCCGGTCCGTCCCCCGTTACCGGGACACAGAGCGCGCACGATTCCCGTGCGAATTTGGGTGGTACCGCGGCCTTCCGTCCCAAAGCTGGACGGAGGGCTTTTCTATGCCGCGAGACACCGTATTTTCATCCGAAAAGGAGCCTGCATATGAAAGAACAGTTGGAAGCCATTCGGGAGAGCGCCCTGCGGGCCATTCAGGAGGCGGGAGCCGCCGCGGACTTAGAGGCCCTGCGGATCCGGTACCTGGGCCGCAAGGGGGAGCTGACCGCCGTTCTCAAACGCATGGGCACCCTCTCCGCTGAACTGCGCCCCGCCATGGGACAGATGGCCAATGAGGTCCGCGCCGCCCTGGAACAGGCCGTGGAGCGCCAGTCCGCCGCCCTGGAACAAAAGGCCCTGGAAGCCCGTCTGGCCCTGGAGACGGTGGATGTCAGCATCCCCGGAAAGCGGGAGGACATCGGCCACCGGCACCCCATGTATACGGCTCTGGACGAGTTCAAGGAGATCTTCATCAACATGGGCTTCGAGGTCATGGACGGGCCGGAGGTGGAGCTGTCGGAGTACAACTTCACCAAGCTCAACACCCCCGACGACCACCCCGCCCGGGAGTGGACCGACACCTTTTATCTGGACGAGGAGTCCCGGACCCTGCTGCGGACCCAGACTTCTCCCATGCAGATCCGGGCCTTGGAGACTTACGGCGTACCCATCCGCATGATCTCCCCGGGCCGGGTGTACCGGAAGGATGAGGTGGACGCCACCCATTCCCCCATGTTCCACCAGATCGAGGGCCTGGTGGTGGACAAGGGCATCACCATGGCGGATCTGAAAGGGACCCTCAACGCCGTCATTCAGGAGATCTACGGCGCCGGCACCCAGACCCGGTTCCGGCCCCACCACTTTCCCTTTACGGAGCCCAGCTGTGAAGTGGATGTCCAGTGCGCCCGGTGCGGCGGCAAGGGCTGCCCCACCTGTAAGGGGGAGGGCTGGATGGAGGTCCTGGGGGCGGGCATGGTCCATCCCAAGGTCCTCTCCGGCTGCGGCGTGGACCCGGAGGTGTACTCCGGTTTCGCCTTCGGCTTCGGCCTGGAACGCATGGCCATGGCCCGGTTCAAGATCAACGACCTGCGGCTGATCTTTGAGAACGACATCCGCTTTTTGGAACAGTTTTAAGTAAGGAGGGGGAACCCATGAAGCTTTCCCGCAAATGGCTGGAAGAATTTGTGACGTTGAACGACATCGGCGACCGGGCGTTTTCCGACGCCATGACCCTCTCCGGGTCCAAGGTGGAGGCCACGGAGGTCCTGGACGCCTCCCTGAAAAACGTGGTGGTGGGCCGGATTGTCTCCATGGAGCGGCACCCGGACAGCGATCATATGTGGATCTGCCAGGTGGACGCGGGCAAATCCGCCCCGGTCCAGATTGTCACCGGGGCCTGGAATGTCCATGTGGGGGATCTGGTGCCCGCGGCCCTGCACAACGCCCTGCTGCCCGGGGGCAAGACGATTACGAAAGGCAGCCTCCGGGGAGTGGCATCGGAGGGAATGCTGTGCTCTCTAAAGGAACTGAATCTGACGGCGGAACACGACTATCCGGAGGCCGCCATCGTTCCCGCCGCCCTGCTGAACGACTACAAGCCCTTAGATCCCAAAAAGCCCTCCATCCCGGCGGGAATTGCCGCCGGATACAAGCTGTTCGGCACTGTAAAGGCCGCTTCCGTGACAGCGGTGGAGCCGGCGGGCTACGGGCGCTTTACGGTCCGCTGTGACGACGGCGGGGAGGGCTGTACCATTGTCACGGACCATCCCAATCTCCACGCCGGGGATCTCATCGCCCTGGACACCAAGGCGGGCAGCGTCCTCACCTTAGAGGATCTCCGGGCCAAACAGGCGGAGTTCCCCCACTGCATCCCCGATGGCATTTGGATTCTCCACACCGACGCCGCCCCGGGCACGGACATTGCGGCGCTCATCGGCGCGGACGACCATGTGGTGGAGTTTGAGATCACCCCCAACCGCCCGGACTGCCTCAGCGTCATCGGTCTTGCCCGGGAGGCCGCCGCCACCTTCCAGCGGCCCCTCCGTCTCCACACGCCAGAGATCAAAGGCGGCGGCGGGGACATCGGGGAACTGCTGGACATCGAGATTGAGGACGGGAACCTGTGCCCCCGGTATACCGCCCGGCTGGTGAAAAACGTGAAGATCCGTCCCTCCCCGGTGTGGATGCGGGAGCGGCTGCGGAACTCCGGCGTCCGGCCCATCAACAACATCGTGGATATCACCAACTACGTCATGCTGGAATACGGCCAGCCCATGCACGCCTTTGACTTCTCCTGCGTCAACGGCGGGAAAATCCTCGTCCGTACCGCCCGGGAGGGAGAGACCATCCAGACCCTGGACGGCACGGTCCGGAACCTGACGCCCTCCATGCTCTGTATCTGCGACCAGGAGAAACCCGTGTGCGTGGCCGGGGTCATGGGCGGCGCCAACAGTGAGATTCTCGGCGACACCGCCATGGTGCTCTTTGAGTCCGCCAACTTCAACGGCGCGTCGGTGCGGCGGACCGCCACTGCCCTGAATATGCGCACAGAGGCCTCCGCCCGGTACGAAAAGGGCCTGGATCCCATGAACACCATGCGGGCGGTCCAGCGGGCCTGTGAGCTGGTGGAACTGCTGGAAGCCGGGGAAGTGGTGGACGGCGTCATGGATGTCATCGCCAAAGACAGCGCCCCCGTCACCGTGAAGCTGGAGCCGGAGAAGATCAACCGCCTCCTGGGCACGGACATTCCGGAAGCGGAGATCCGGCGGATTCTGCTGTCCCTGGGCTTTGCATTGGACGGCGATACCATCCATGTGCCCTCCTGGCGCTCGGACGTGGAACACTACTCCGATATCGCGGAGGAAGCCGCCCGGTTCTACGGCTACAACAGCATCCCGGACACCCTGTCCTCCGGCCTGAACCCCCGCCGGGGCTTTACGGTGGAACAGAAGGCGGAAAACCGCCTGGGCGAACTGTGCCGCGCCTGCGGATACAGTGAGATCATCACCTATTCCTTCATCAGCCCCGCCTGGTACGACAAGATCGGCCTGCCGGAGAACTCCCCCCTGCGCAATTCCCTGCGGATCTTAAACCCCCTGGGGGAGGACACCTCCGTCATGCGGACCACCATTCTGCCCTCCATGCTGGAAATCCTCACCCGGAATTACAACTTCCGCAACCGCTCCGTAAAGCTCTATGAGCTGGGCCGGACCTACTTCCCCCGGCCTGACGGTCTGGCGGAAGAGCCCAAGGTCCTGGCCCTGGGAGCCTACGGGCCGGAACTGGACTTCTTCGCCTTCAAGGGCACCGTGGAAGCGGTCCTGGGAGGGGTAAAGGAAGTACAGTTCACGGCGGAGGCCGGGAACCCCTCCTACCATCCGGGACGGTGCGCGAACGTGTACGCCGGGGACCGGAAAATCGGCGTGTTCGGCCAGATCCATCCCACCGTGGCGGAGCGCTACGGCGTGGACTGCCCCCTGTACGCGGCGGAACTGTCCTTTGCCGCTATGCTGGACTGCGCCAGGCCGGATCCGGTGTACCGCCCCCTGCCCAAGTTCCCCGCCGTCACCCGGGACATCGCCCTGGTGTGCGACAAGACCATCCCCGTGTCGGACCTGGTGAACTGCATCCGCAAGGGCTCCGGCGGACTGTTGGAGACTGTGTCCCTCTTCGACCTCTACACCGGCCCCGGCATCCCGGCGGGCTGCAAGAGCGCCGCCTTTAACCTGACCCTCCGGGCCCCGGACCGGAGCCTCACCGCCGCCGAGGCGGAGGCGGAGGTCCAGGGGATTCTGGACCGTCTGCGGACGGAACTCCACGCGGTTCTTCGGTAAAAACCAAACGCCGCCCCTCTCCCAGCGGGAAAGGGGCGGCGGCATTTTATACTTTATATCCGTTTCAAACAGATTCGGTTTCCTCCGGGGGCTTCTGGCTCAGATAGGTCCGGACCAGCACTTGCAGCAGTTCGTCCCGGTCCACCTTGCGGATCAGGGTGCGGGCACTGTTGTGGTTGGTGATGTAGGTGGGGTCCTCCGAGAGAATGTAGCCCACAATCTGGTTAATAGGATTGTAGCCTTTCTCTTCCAGCGCCGCATAGACCGTGGACAGCACCTGGCGGATCTCCCGGTCCTTTTCCAGGCTGACGTTAAAACGTCTGGTGAACTCGTCCATGCGGACACCCCCTTCTTATCAGTCACCTTGCAGCCATCAGACCGCAAAAATTTACATATATGAGTATACTCGCTTTTTCCGTCCCTGTAAAGGTTTTTTTGTCGGGATTTTGTAAACGATTTTTGAATGCGGCCCTATCTGTAAAACCGATGGCCCCCAATGGTCAGGGCGTAGGAGCAGTGGGCGTTGATCCACACCCCCCGGGACAGGGCCGGGGCGTAGAAATACAGGCAGTCCCCGGCGGCGCTCTCCCCGTCCAGCACCCGCCGGGCGGCTTCTATGGACGACTCCGCCGGAGGCAGAAACAGCGTCCGGTTCTCCACCGGCTCAAACTGCACCGCTCCCCGCCGGTCAAAGATCACGCCGGGGATGGTGTCGGGAAACTCCCGGCTCTCCACCCGGTTGCGCACCACGTTCCCCACGGCGATCTGTCCTTCCATAGGCTCCCCCCGGCTCTCCGCGCTGATGACCCGGGAGAGCCAGTACAGTTCCACGGCGTCATAGGCCCCGCCGGGGGACGTGACCGCCGCCCCCTGTAAGTACAGATCCCACACCGCCCGGCCTCCCAGGGCCTCCGTCACCGCCCGCAATGGCACATAGGTGGTTCCGTCCTGGATCCAGGCCTTTCCGTAAAACACCCTGCCGTCCGTCTCTATCCGGCCTGACGCCGGAGAAATCCGGAGCACGTGGTCCGGGGACGCGCCTACGGCGGACTGTATCGACCGGTCCCAGCGCAGTTCCCAATCCCCAAAGGCGTTTAGCAGCGCCCGCAAGGGCACATAGGTGACGCCGTCCTCTAAATAGCACTCCCCGTCCAGGGCGAACCCGTCCACCTGGACGGGCACCGTGCGCACCGCCGCCTCCGCCGGAGGGCGCAGAATCAAAAGCCAAAAGCATACACAAATCAGAATGCGTCTCACGCGGATTCCCCCTTCCTTCCAGTTCCGCGTCTTTCAGGAAACGCTGATTTAATCCGGCAAGAGCGATTGTCGAGCGATTTTTCGCCAAATCAAGGCGCAAAAGCGCGGGAATCCTCTGTGGATTTCAAGATTTTGCAACGCAGAGTTGGCGGAAAAGCGCCGACAAGCGCCGCAGACGGATTCGATCAGCGTTTCCTTCAGCATAGCGGAAGGGAAGGGACCGCGCAAGGCACAATTCCTGGAAGGAGCGGCAAATCCTGGCCGTATCTGGCCGCACAAGTTACCCGTACAGATCAAACACCCGGTCCCGGATCTCCTCCGGGAAGGCGGTCTGGGAGAAGCGGTATACCAGTTCCCCGCCCCGCCGCCATTCCAAGTCTGTGTTCAGGGAAAACTCTCCGGCCAGCACCGCCTCCTCTAAGCCATACGCATACAGCCGGGCCAGCAGATCCCGCAGATCCGCCCCCTGGGAGAGTTCCGCCTGTCCTGTCCCCTGGCTGTCCCGCCAGAGGACCTGCACCGCGGCGGCGTGGACCAGCAGACCCAGTACCAAGGCGGAGAGAACTTCATAAAAAGCGTCCCACTGTTCCGCCCGCAGAGGGGTTTGGGGGCCGCACAGGGCCAAGGACGCCCGGCTGCGGGCCTCCTGTTCATATTCCCGGGTCCAGAGGCGGTCCGTCCGGGCGGACTGCTTCCAGTGGATGGCCCGGGCGGCGTCCCCTGCCTGATACTCCCGCAGTCCCCGAAATTCCACGGAGGATCCGGTCCGCAGAGGAAGGACCGCGTCCCCGCCCTGCCAGGCTCCCCCGGCCCCCGCGTACTCGATCCGCAGGGCCCGGGGCACGGGAAATACCGCCAATATCATGCTCTCCCGGCACCGCCGCTGGATAGGGAACAGGGCCAGGAGGTCGTACACCCGGAGGGCCGCCAGTTCCACCGTCACAGGGCCGCAGAGGACCGGTTCCGCGTAGAATTCCAGCTCCGTCTCGGACCGGGGCTCCCCTCCGGCGGACAGCCGCCGCACCACCCGGCCCTGCCGTCCCGGATAGGACAGGGACAGCGTCAGCCGCACCCGGGAGGCAGGCAGCCGCCCCCGCTGGATCAGCCGCACCCGGCAGCGGCACTCCGCTCCCTTCTCCCCGGCGGTCCGGGACACGGGAAACTCCGCCCTCACCGTGAAGCACAGAATCCCGCACTGCACCGCCAGCAGGACAAACAAAATCAGCTCCGCCACAAACAGGGCCGTCAGGGGAAAGGAACGGTACATTCCCGCCAGATACCACGTCACGGCCGTCAGCAGCAGGTAAGAGAGGGCCCGGGTCATCGCCGCAGTCCCATGGGGGGCTTTCGCACGGAGGCGGCGGCCTGACGGAGAATCTCCGACAGGGGAATCCGCTCCAGCTGGGCCTCCGGCGTCAGGGACAGGCGGTGGGACACCACATAGGGAAACTGGTCCAGCACATCGGCGGGGGTGGCGAAGTCCCGTCCCTGGCACCAGGCGGCGGCTTTCGCCATCTTCACTAAGGCGATGGTGGCCCGGGGACTGGCCCCCTGCCGGAGAGCGGGGTGCCGCCGGGTGGCGGCGATCAACTCCACCAGATAGCGGTACACCGTGTCTTTGAGATACACTTGATGGATCTCCGCCTGCATTTCCAGCACGTCCTCCCGTGTAGCTACCGGCCGCAGGGCATCTAAGGGACGCTGAACCCCTACGGTCTGGGCCATGGCGATTTCGCTCTCTAAGTCCGGATAGCCCAGGGACAAAGAGATCAAAAACCGATCCGCCTGGGATTCCGGCAAAGGCTGGGTTCCGGCGCTCCCCAGGGGGTTCTGGGTGGCGATAACCAGGAAGGGATCCGGCACCTCCCGGGTGACCCCCTCCACCGTCACCCGCCGCTCCTCCATGACTTCCAGCAAAGCGGACTGGGTTTTGGGAGAGGTCCGGTTCAGTTCATCCGCCAGCAGCAGGTTGCAGAATACCGCCCCGGGCTGGTAGACAAACTCCTCCCGCTCCCGGCGGTAGATGGAAAAGCCCGTCAGGTCTGAGGGCAGCACGTCGGGGGTGAACTGGACCCGGCGGTAGTCTAAATCCAAGGTTTTGGAGAAGGCCAAAGCCAGGGTGGTCTTGCCCACGCCGGGCACGTCTTCCAGCAGCACATGGCCGTTGGCCAGAATCGCCAGCAGAACCTCGGCTACTTCCCGCTCCTTGCCCAGCAGAACCCCGCTGACCTGCATGGCTGTCTCCCGGATGATCCGGGCGGAATCGGGCATACGGACACCCCCTCTTTCACCGCGCTTTCTCACGCTTTCTTCTCAGTATAACAAACTTTCCGCGGCCGCGCAACACTTGGGAAGAGATTCTCCCGCGTGGAATACGCAAATTCCCTCCTCAATGATCGTCTGCCAGGGATTTCGCCGGATGTACGATTGCCCGCCGTTTGCTCCTTTCCCTCACGTCTGGTAATAGGCGTTGGTGGGGTTGTAGAAACAGTGGTTGCCGATGCGGGTCTGCCAATAGCCCACGCTGGAAGGGAAAAAGGACCGGCAGGTGGGGCCGAAGGGATTGTAAAACCACAGGGATTCCGCCACGTCGCCCAGGCGGTTCCCGGCCATGGCCCAGTCCGCAATGTCATAGTGGATCTGTTCCGGCCGCATATTGTAGATGTTCTGGGGGTTGTACACGCCGCCCTCGATCTCGCTGGCGCAGACGAATTGGTAGGGCTGGAAGATGATGTTCCGGATGCTTCCCTGTCCTACCCGGGCGTACTCCCCGCCCCGGGCCTCCACCCGGTTCATCACTACCCCCGCCACGGCCTTCATGCCGTTCTCCCCCTCGCCCCCCGCCTCGCACTGGATCAGCCGCGCCAGCAGCTCCCGCTCCGAATAAGCCATGCCGCATTCCTCCTTCCCCGCAGTCTATGCGGGAAAGGCCGCGTCCGTGCGGCAGGAATTCCCTTTTCAACCGGGCCAGAGTGTGGTATACTACGTGCTGTTGATCGATACCTGGGAGGTGCGCTATGCCTGAAATATCTCTGTTTGGCGGAATTCGGATCACGATGTACCACGACGATCACAGCCCGCCCCGCTTCCATGCGTCTTACGCGGGACGGGATGCGTCCATTGACATTCAAGAGGGCTGTGTGATGAAAGGCTCTCTCCCAAGGCGGCAGCTAAAATATGTCCTTGCTTGGGCAGAACTGCACCAGGACGAACTGATGCAGAACTGGGAACTGTCCAAAACCGGAGAGCCGATGAAAAAGATCGCGCCCCTGATGTAAGGAGGGAGCCCCATGACGGACGATTTCTGGCCGGAAGTGCTGCAAGCGGTGCCGGGAGAGGATTTCACCGTGTACGCTTACTTTAATGACGGCACCATCCATCTGGCGGATATCAAGCCCCTGATTGCCAAGGGCGGCGTCTTTGCCCCTCTGGCGGATGAAAAGTTCTTCCGGGAGCGGCTGACGGTCATGAACCGGGCCGTGGCCTGGGATATCACCGGAACCTGGGATCCTACCCAATGCGTGGACCTGGACCCCCTCAAGATGTACCTGACCACGCCCAAGGTCCCGGATCCCCTGGAAGAACCGCAGGCAAACCAATAAAACCCTTAACTTTGAAAGGAGTACTGACCCCATGGAGGAAAAACTGCGGGAGTACGCGGCGCTGCTGGTGCGGGTGGGACTGAACGTCCAGCCGGGACAGCGGCTGGTGATCTCGTCCCCGGTGGAGTGCGCGTTTTTCGCACGGATGTGCGCGAAAGAAGCCTATGACATTGGCTGCGGGGAAGTGGTCATGAACTGGGGCGACGACGCCCTGGCCCGCATGAAGTACCTGCACGCCAAGGACGAGGTCTTTGACACGGTGCCGGACTGGCGGCAGCATTTCTATAACGACTACGCCCGGGAGGGGGCGGCCTATCTGGCGGTGTCCGCCACGGACCCGGAAAACTTCCGGGGCGTGGACCCGGACCGGCTGGTCCGCGCCCGCCGCGCCAGCGGAAAGGCCCTGAAACCCTTCGATGATTTGCAGACGTCCAGCGCCTTCCCCTGGTGTATCGCCTCCATTCCCATCCCCTCCTGGGCCCGGTCCGTCTTTCCGGAGGACCCGGAGGACCGGGCCATGGAGCGGCTGTGGGATGCCATTTTCCGCTCCGTCCGGATCACCGGGGACGGCCACGGCGTGGACCGCTGGAAAACCCATCTGGATACCCTCCGGCGGCGGGGAGAGAAGCTCAACGCCCTGGGGCTTCGCTTTCTCCACTATGAGAACGCCCTGGGCACGGACCTGACCGTGGAACTGCCCCGGGACCACCTCTGGGAGGCCGGGGACGACTGCACCCCCTCCGGCCAAACCTTTATCGCCAACATCCCCACGGAGGAGATCTTCACCTCTCCCCTGCGCACGGGCGTCAACGGCGTAGTCTACGCCTCCATGCCTCTGTCCCATGAGGGCAGCGTCATAGAGAATTTCTATTTTGTGGTAAAAGAGGGCCGGATCGTGGAGGTGCACGCGGAAAAGGGCCAGGCGGAACTGGAAGCCGCCGTCTCCGTGGACGAGGGGGCCCGGTATTTCGGGGAAATCGCCCTGGTGCCCTATGACAGCCCTATCCGCCAGCAGAACCTGCTGTTTTACAACACCCTCTTCGACGAAAACGCCGCCTGCCATATCGCTTTTGGAGAGGCGTACCCCTGCATCGCAGGCGGGCGGGAGATGACCAAGGAACAGTTGAAGGAAAAGGGCCTCAACGACTCCATCACCCATGTGGATTTCATGGTGGGCACCCGGGATCTGCGCATTACCGGCACGGACTGGCAGGGGAGACGGATCCCGGTCTTTGAAAACGGCAATTTCGTCCCGGAATTCGGGGACTGACGAACAAACAGAAGTGATCATACAGAGGAGGAACCGGCATGGCTTACGAACTGCGGAAAACCGACGAGAACGTGCTGATCTGCGAGGGGGCCAGGGTCAGCGGAGACGTGGAACTGGGGAAAGGCGTCAGCGTGTGGTACAACGCCGTGATCCGGGGGGACAGCGGCCCCATCCGGGTGGGAGAAAACACCAGCATCCAGGACGGGGCGGTGCTCCACGAGGCCACCACCATCGGCAAGGGCTGCACCATCGGCCACAGCGCCGTGGTCCACGGCTGCACCGTGGGGGACAACGTGCTGGTGGGCATGGGGGCCGTGCTGCTCAAAGGCGCGAAAATCGGCAACGACTGTATCATCGGCGCGGGGGCCGTGGTGACGGGGAAGCTGGACGCCCCGGACGGATCCCTGATTCTGGGTGTCCCTGGAAAGGTGGCCCGGTCCGTGACCCCGGCGGAGATCGAGCGCAACCGGGCCTCCGCCCAGGGGTATCTCCGCCAGTCCGCCGCCTATCGCCAGGGGATCCTCCTGGGGGAGCCGGAGGCGGACGACTGACCTATGGAACAGTTTGCGCAGCGGTTCCAGGCCGCCCGGAAGGCCGTGATTGCCGGGGATCTGCGGCGGCTGAACCCCATGCAGCGTCAGGCCGCCATGTCAACGGAAGGTCCTTTACTGCTCCTGGCCGGAGCCGGCAGCGGCAAGACCACCGTACTGATCCAGCGGATCTATGTGCTCCTGGCCTACGGCAGGGGCAGCGATACGGAGGAGATCCCGGCAGGGGTCACGGAGGCGGATCTGGCCTTTTTGGAACAGTTCCCGGAACACCCGGACGAGGACGCCCTGCGGCGGGCCCGGCGGCTGTGCGCCGTGGATCCCCCCCGGCCCTGGGAGATCCTGGCCATTACCTTTACCAACAAGGCGGCGGGAGAGCTGAAAGAGCGCCTCTCCGCCCGGTTGGGTCCCGCGGCGGAGGACGTGTGGGCCTCCACCTTCCACTCCGCCTGCGTGCGGATCCTCCGCCGGGACATTGACCGTCTGGGCTTCCAGAAGGACTTTACCATCTACGATACCGACGACTCCCGCCGGGTTATCAAAGAGATCGTCAAGGAGCTGAACTTAGACGAAAAGACCTTCCCGGCGAAATCCGTGCTGTCCATTATCAGTTCCGCGAAGGACCAGTACCTGGATCCGGCGGCGTTCTCTGCCAAGTATCAGGCGGACAAGGACTGGCGCATGGCCCGTATTGCCAAGGTTTATGCCGCCTACCAGCAGCGGCTCCACAAGGCCAACGCCTTGGATTTTGACGATCTGATCTTCCATACCGTCACCCTTTTGAAACAGGAGCCGGAGGTCCGGGAGTACTACCAGACCAAGTTCCGCTATGTGCTGGTGGACGAGTACCAGGACACCAACCATATGCAGTACCTGCTGACGGCGGCCCTGGCGGGGAAGCGGCGGAACCTGTGCGTGGTGGGGGACGATGACCAGTCCATCTACCGCTTCCGGGGGGCCAACATCGAAAACATCCTCCGCTTCGAGGAGCAGTACGCCGACGCCCGGGTGATTCGCCTGGAACAGAACTACCGCTCCACCCAGAACATCTTAGATGCCGCCAACCAGGTCATTCAGAACAACCTGGGCCGCAAGGGGAAAACCCTCTGGACCGAAAATGGAAAAGGCGGCGCGGTCCGGGCCAGAACCCTGCCCAGTGAGAGCGACGAGGCGGATTTCATCGCCGGGGAGGTGCTGGACCGGGTCCGCAAGGGGGGACACTTTAAGGACACGGCGGTGCTCTATCGCATGAACGCCCAGTCCAACGCCTTGGAGTATGCCATGAAGCGCAACGGCATCCCCTACCGGGTGGTGGGGGGCATGAAGTTCTTTGACCGGGCGGAGGTCAAGGATATGCTGGCCTATCTGTGCGTGGTAAACAACCCCCTGGACGATCTGCGCCTGCGGCGGATTGTGAACAACCCTGGACGGGGCATCGGCGGCGTGACGCTGAACAAGATCGCGGATTTGGCGGCGGAACAGGAACTGACCCTATACGAGGTCATGCGGAACGCGGATCTGTTCCCGGAACTGAAAACCGTCAAGGGAAAGCTCCTGAAATTCGCGGATCTCGTGGACGATCTGCGGAAAAAAGCGAAGGAACTGGCCCTGCCGGAGTTTTATGACGCCCTGTGCGAGGCCAGCGGGTATACAAAGGCCCTGGAAGAAAAGAAGGACGCGGAGAGTCAGGCCCGGCTGGACAACGTCCGGGAGCTGAAATCCAACATCTTAGGTTTTGTGGAGCGGGGGCCGGAGGACCCTTCTCTCTCCGGCTTCCTCAACGAGATCTCCCTGTATACGGACCTGGATTCCACGGAACTGGGCAGTGACTGCGTAACCATGATGACCATTCACGCCGCCAAGGGGCTGGAGTTCCCGGCGGTGTACGTGGTGGGTATGGAGGAGGGCATCTTCCCCGGGGCAAACTCCGCCTACCGGGAAGAAGATCTGGAGGAGGAGCGGCGGCTGTGCTATGTGGCCATGACCCGGGCCAAAGAGACCCTGGTCCTCACCAACGCCCGGCTCCGGACCCTCTATGGCCGCACGTCCTCTAACCCGCCCTCCCGCTTCTTGGAGGAGATTCCCTCCGACCAGATCCAATGGGAGGGGAAAGAGGAACCGGCGTGGAGCGGCCGTCCCTACGGTGCGTACGGCGCGTACAGCCCGGGCAGGGCCGTCTGGAACAGCGGCGGTTCCCCGGTCCGGACCATGCCGCCCCGTCGGACACCGGAGGCGCCAGCCGCCACGCCCTCTGCCGCCCCGTCCGCTCCGTCGGCCCACAGCGCCCTGTCCCTGTCCCCGGGGGATACAGTGGAACACACGGCCTTCGGCCAGGGCACGGTGCTGTCTGTGACGCCTCTGTCCGGGGACACCCTGGTGCAGGTGGAGTTCCCCGCCGGAGTGAAAAAACTGATGCTGAAATACGCTGGAACGTATATGAAGAAGCTGTAAAAACGGCACAGAACGCGCAGGAGCCGGGGGATTGCCCCGGCTCTTGCGTGTTTTTCCCGCATTTTTGGTGATTGATTCTCTGTCCGGCCCATGGTATAATGACGGGACATTGAGAAAGGGGGATTCCAATGCGTGATTCCTCGGGAACCTTTCGGAAGCTTCTGCCGCTGGTTTTGCTCTGCGCCTTTGGACTGGCCCTCAACACCTTGGGGACCATCCTGGTCCGAGGCTTGGGCCTGCCCCTGTTCCTGGACTGTACCGGCACCATCTTCGCCGCCGTGGTGGGCGGATACCTCCCCGCTGTGGCGGTGGGCTTTCTGACCAACCTCATCAAGGCCGCGTCCACTCCCTCCTCCGCGTATTACGGCGCTTTGAGCGTCCTGGTGGCTCTCAGCGCCGCGTTCTTTGCCCAAAAGGGCTGCTTCCGGCGGTTCTCCACCCTGTTTTTCCCCGCCGCCTTTTTCGCGGTCCTGTGCAGCGGGCTCAGCAGCGTGCTGACCTGGTTCCTCTACCGCCTGTCCTACGGCGATCCCACGTCCACCTCCCTGGCCCATTTCTTCGACGCCCGTCTGGATTTCGGACCCTTGGAGGCCCTGCTGTGTGCGGATCTCGTGATCAACCTGCTGGATAAGACCCTGAGCGTCTTTTTGGCCGCCCTCCTTGCCCGGCTGCTGCCGGAAACGATCAAAACCCGCTGGCTTGCCCCTCCGGAACAGGTACTTCCAGAGGAAGGCCGGCCCTGCCGCTCCATCTCCCTGCGGACGAAAATCCTGCTTCTTTTGGCTGCGGCGGCGGTGTCCATCGCCTTTGCCTCCGTCAGCATCAGTTTCATCCTGTACCGCCAGTCCACCATCGACGAACACATCAAAATGGGACAGGGCTTGGCCAATTTAGCCGCCAGCATCATCGACCCGGACCGGGTGGAAGATTTTCTGGCCCTGGGAGAGGACGCCCCGGGGTATTTGGAGACGGAGGCCCGGCTGTACCGGGTGCGGGACAGCTCCCCGGACATCGAGTACCTCTACGTCTACCAGATCCAGCCGGACGGCTGTCATGTGGTGTTCGATTTGGACACGGAGGATCTGCCCGGCGGCAATCCCGGGGACCTGGTGGAGTTTGACGATGCCTTTCAGGAATACTTACCCGCCCTTCTGACGGGGAAGCCCATCGATCCGGTGATCTCCAATGAGACCTACGGCTGGCTTCTTACCTGCTACCAGCCGGTGTATGACAGCGGCGGCGTGTGCCGCTGTTACGCGGCGGCGGACATCTCCATGCCGGAACTGCGGGGCAATGAGTACAGCTTTCTTGCCAAACAGCTCGCCCTCTTTCTGAACTTCTTCCTGCTCATCCTCTCCGTCGGCTTCTGGTTCGCGGAAAACCACGTGGTCATTCCCATCAACACCATGGCCCGGTCCTCCGGGGCTTTCGCCTACAACAGTGAGGAGGCCCGGTCCAGAAGCCTCCGGCGGATTCAGGACCTGCAAATCCACACCGGAGACGAGATTGAAAACCTCTATCAGGCCATTGCCAAGACCTCAGAGGATACGGTACGCTACATCGCCGACGTGCAGGACAAGACCCAGACCATCACCAAAATGCAGAGCGGACTGATCCTGGTGCTGGCGGAGATGGTGGAGAGCCGGGACCTCAACACCGGACAGCACGTGCGCAAAACCGCCGCCTATGTGAAAATCATCATGGACCAGATGCGAAAAGACGGCGTCTACACCGCCCAGCTCACCGACACGTTTATGGAACACGTCTTCAGCGGCGCGCCTCTCCACGACGTGGGCAAAATCCATGTGCCCGACGCGGTGCTGAACAAGCCCGGTCCACTGACGGATGAGGAATTTGAAATCATGAAGTACCATACCGTGGCGGGCAGCGAGATTCTCTCCCGGGCCATCGACCTGGTGCCGGAGTCCGCCTACCTCTATGAGGCCCGGAACTTAGCCGCCTTCCACCATGAGCGCTGGGACGGTAAGGGCTACCCCTACGGCCTGTCCGGCGAGGAGATCCCCCTGTCCGCCCGGATTATGGCGGTGGCGGATGTGTTCGATGCCCTGGTCTCCCGCCGCAGCTACAAGCAGGGGTTCCCATTCCAGGCCGCTATTGACATTATCCGGGGCAGCGCCGGGACCCATTTCGATCCCCAAGTGGCCCGGGCCTTTCTCCGTGCGGAAATGCAGGTCCGTCAGGTGGCCGCGTCCTTTGGATCGTAGGTACTTCAGGGCGAAGTTGCTGGAAGAATCCCAATAAAAGCGCAAACACAACTCCCCCGCAGAGCCTGCGGGGGAGATAAAGGAGACGCCTATGAAAAATCCCTGGTTCCTGCTGGCGGCGGCGCTGTTCGGCCTGTCAGCGGCCTTTTTATTCTATTGCGTGTCCCGCCACGATCCCCGCCTGCCCATGGCGGGGCTGTGTCTGCTGGGTTCGGCCCTGATCTACTGGAAAGAGCAGGGCCGGAGGTAAGCCCTCACGCCTCCGGCAGAAGGCCGAACTCCTCCAACGTCCGGCGAATTCGTTCCAAATGCTCCGGCTCCGGCGGGCACAGGGGCAGACGGAAGTCCCCGGCGTCCCAGCCCATGAGGTTCAGGGCGGTTTTCACCGGAATGGGATTCACCTCACAGAACAAAGCGTCGCACAGGGGCTTCAGCCGGATTTGCAGCTTCCCGGCGGCGGCAAAGTCGTTCTCCTGGCACAGCCGCACCAGCTGTTTCATCTCGGCGGGCAGGACGTTGGCCACCACGGAGATCACCCCCGCCCCTCCAAAGGCGCAGATGGGTACCGTGTCGCCGTCACTGCCGGACCACACGACGAAGTCCTCCGGGCATAGCCGCCGGATCTCCTGTACCGCGTCCAGGTCCCCGGAGGCCTCCTTGATCCCTGCGATGTTGGGATGCTCCGCCAAGACCGCGCAGGTCTCCGGGGCAATGCGCATTCCCGTGCGGGAGGGAACATTATAAAGGATACAGGGCCGGGTGACGGCGTCGGCCACCTGGCGGTAGTGCCGGATCAATCCCTCCTGGGACGCCTTATTATAATACGGCGTCACCAGCAGCAGCGCGTCCGCCCCGGCGGTCTCCGCGTCCCGGGACAGGACCGCCGCGTTGGCGGTGGAGTTGGACCCCGTGCCCGCTATCACCGGAACCCGCCCATTGACCCGCTCCACGCAGTACTCCACCGTCCGCAGCCGCTCCCGATAGCTCATGGCGGCGGACTCCCCCGTGGTGCCGCAGACCACCACGGCGTCCGTCCCCTGGGCGATCTGCCAGTCCAGCAGACGGCCCAGGGCCTCCAAATCCACGCTGTCCCCCCGGAACGGGGTCACAATCGCCACAGCACAGCCGCGAAATACAGGTTCGCTCACAGGCCATTCCTCCCCATCGGTTTCACTCCACGAATAAGAACTAATATGAAAATCAGGCTCTCTTAGAAAGAGCGGATGCCCTGGGGGACATCCGCTCTTTTGTAGACATCAGGCAAAGCCCCGGTTCCCGGAAGGGGGACTGCCTCAAAATACCGCTCAGATATACCCCTCGGCGCACAGCAGTTCCGCCAGCAAGACCCCGCCGCCGGCGGCTCCCCGGAGGGTGTTGTGGCTCAGGCCCACAAACTTGCAGTCGTACTGGGAGTCCGGCCGCAGACGGCCCAGGGAAATGGCCATGCCGCCTTCCAGATCCCGGTCCAGACGGGCCTGGGGCCGGTCCGGTTCTTCAAAATAGTGCAGGAACTGCTTGGGGGCGGAGGGCAGGTTCAGTTCCTGTGGACGGCCCCGGAACGTGCGCCAATCCTCCCGGATTTGGTCCAGAGAGGGGGCGCAGCCCTCCCGGAACTTCACAAACACCGCCGCCGTGTGCCCATCGGACACGGGAACCCGCAGGCACTGGGTGGTGATCAGAGGCGCGGAGGCGGGGACGATCTTTCCGTCCTCCACTTTGCCCCACACCCGCAGAGGCTCCCGTTCGCTCTTCTCCTCCTCCCCGCCAATGTAGGGGATCAGGTTATCCACCATCTCCGGCCAGCGCTGGAAGGTCTTTCCCGCCCCGGAAATGGCCTGATACGTACACGCCAGCACCCGGTCCACGCCGTATTTCAGCAGGGGATGGAGGGCGGGTGCGTAGGACTGGATGGAGCAGTTGGATTTCACGGCGATAAAGCCCCGCTTCGTCCCCAGACGCCGCCGCTGGGCCTCAATCACCGCCAAATGCTCCGGATTCAGTTCCGGCACCACCATGGGCACATCCTCTGTCCAGCGGTTGGCGGAGTTGTTGGACACGATGGGGCATTCCAGCTTCGCGTACCGCTCCTCCAAGGCCCGGATGGCTTCCTTCTCCATATCTACGGCGCAGAAGCAGAAATCCACCTGCGCCGCGATTTTCTCCGCGTCCGCCGCCGCGTCCAGCACGATCAGCCCCTTGGCCGTTTCCGGCAGGGGGGCCGTCATGGCCCAGCGGCCGGAAACCGCCTCCTCATAGGTCTTACCCGCGCTGCGGCCGCTGGCCGCAATCACCGTCAGACGGAACCAGGGATGTGCGCTCAGCAGCGTGACAAACCGCTGGCCCACCATGCCGGTTCCTCCAATGACACCCACTCGATATTCTTTCATACGCCTCTCCGTTTCCATACGCCTTTTAGGCCTCTTTCTTTCCCGGTGGAAGTTCTCCGCCCTTGCAGGATACGCCGGTTTGTATTATACTATGCCGGGATCCGAAAAAAGAACCGATTGGCATTCCCTGTCTGCGTATTGTGCGCGCTCCGCTCATTTTGCGCGTTTTCACCGGGAAACCGCCGCCGGGTCCTATGTTTCCGCTATCATAGCACGCTTTTGCCGCGCCGTCAAGACGGGGAGGGAACCATGAAAACCCGTGACTTCTTCTATGAACTGCCGCCGGAGCTCATTGCCCAGACGCCCTTAGAGCGCCGGGACGAGTCCCGGCTCATGACCCTGGACCGGACCACCGGGCACATCGAACACCGTAAATTTTATGAACTGCCGAACCTGCTGCGCCCCGGGGACTGTCTTGTTCTCAACGACTCCCGGGTGCTCCCCGCCCGGCTTCTGGGCCGCCGTCTGCCCGGCGGCGGGGCCTGTGAAGTTCTGCTCCTTGCGGATCAGGGAGACGATGTCTGGGAGTGCCTGGTCCGTCCGGGACGAAAGCTGCGCCCCGGTACGGAACTCCAATTCGGAGAGGGAGAACTGTCCGCCCGGGTGGAAGCCGTCACGGAGGATGGAAACCGGCTGGTACGGTTCCGCTATGAGGGGATCTTCCTGGAAGTGCTGGAACGGCTGGGCCGGATGCCCCTGCCCCCCTATATCCACCAACAGCTGGCGGATCCGGACCGCTATCAGACCGTCTACGCCCGGGAAAACGGCAGTGCCGCCGCCCCTACCGCCGGACTGCACTTTACAGAGGGCCTGTTGCGCCAAATTCGGGAACGAGGGATATCCACAGGGTTCGTGACCCTCCATGTGGGCCTGGGCACCTTCCGTCCGGTCCAGGAGGAGATCATCACGGACCATGTGATGCACCGGGAGTTCTGCACCATGCCGCCGGAGACGGCGGACCTTATCAACCACACCCGCGCCGCCGGAGGACGGTGTGTGTGCGTGGGCACCACCGCCTGCCGGACTGTGGAATCCTGGGCGGGTGAGGACGGAACGGTCCGTCCCGGCAGCGGCTGGACCGGGATCTTCCTCTATCCCGGATACCAATTCCGGGCCATGGACGCCCTGATCACCAATTTCCATCTCCCCAAGAGCACCCTGCTGATGCTGGTCTCCGCCTTCGCCGGACGGGAGCAGGTCCTGAACGCCTATGCCCAGGCGGTCCGGGAGCGCTATCGTTTTTTCAGTTTCGGAGACGCCATGTTCCTGTTTTGAACCCAATCGTGAGCGTAAAAAACCCCCGGTTCCCGGCGTCAGTGCCGGAAACCGGGGCGTTTTATTTTTTCTGCCAGGGCCGCAGAGGTTTCAGTTCCTCATACAGCCGAACATAGCTCTCGTGCCGGGAGGGCGGAATCTCCCCGGACCGCACCGCCTCCAACACCCGGCAGCCCGCCTCTTTCGTGTGGCTGCACCCCGTAAAGCGGCAGCCGTCCAAATAGGGGGCGAACTCCGGGAAGGTCTCCGGCAGACGCTCTTTCAGTTCCAGGTTCAGCTCCTCCGTCTCAAAGGAGGAGAACCCCGGCGTGTCCATGACCTCCGCCCCGGGGAACAGGCGGTACAGCTCCACATGGCGGGTGGTGTGGCGGCCCCGGCCCAGGGCCGCGCTGACCTCTCCCACTTCCAAGTCAAATCCCGGAACCAGGGCGTTTAAGAGACTGCTCTTGCCCACTCCGGTGTTGCCGGTTAAGGCGGAGAGCCTGCCTGTCAGACGCTTGCGCAGTTCCTCCACGCCCTGTCCCGTCACGGCGCTGGTCCGCAGCACCGGGATCCCGGCGGCAGTATAGATCCGGTACAGGGCCTCCGCTCCGTCCAAATCACACTTGTTCAGTACCAGCACAACCCCACAGCCTTTTAACACCGCCACGGCGGACATCCGGTCGATGAGGAAGGGGTCCGTCCGGGGCACGGCGGCAGAGGCCACCAGCACCAGCTGGTCAATGTTGGCAACGGCCGGCCGGGAGAACACGTTCTTCCGGGGCAGAATTTCCTCTAAATAGCCCTTTCCGTCCCCCAGACGCCGGACCGCCGCCCAGTCCCCAACCAGAGGCGTCACCCCCAGTTTCCGGAACTTCCCCCTGGCCCGGCACACCAGTACGCCTTCCGGCGTATCCACATCATAGAAGCCCCCCAGCACCCGCCGGATCCGGCCCCGGGCCAGGGGTTCCTCTGTCACAGATCCTCCAGCAGCGTCTGTTCCCCGGCCTCCCCGGTGACGACGCTTCCGCTGTTCTCCGTCCCCGGCTCAGGGGGAGCTTCCGTCTCTTCGGGGAATTCTTCCGACGGCGTCTCCGGCGCCTCCGGTTCCTCCGGCACGGGAGCCGGAGGCGGCTCCACCCGGTTGCTCAGCGTCACGGTGCCCCCGTCCACAAAGGTCACGGTTTCCAGGAACACGGCCTCCCGGTCCAGGTATACCGCGAGAGTCGTCTCTCCCTTGCCTGTCAGCCGCAGGGAATAGCTCCCGGAGGTGCAGTCCACGCTGCTGGACCGGATCCGCTCCCCGTCCCGGTCAATTTCCAGATAGGCTGTCTCCCGGTCGTCCGGCAGGGGGATGATCACCTGCATGGTGAGATCCGGCGGCGGCGGTTCCGGGCCCTGGCTGGCCGTCAGGGAGATCCGGGTGCCCTCCGACACCGAGGTGCCGGCGGAGGGGCTTTGGCTGAGGATCGTGCCGTTGGGCCGCTCACTGTATACGAACTCCACCTCCGGGGAGATCTTAAAGTCCGCGTTTGCGATCTGGCTGTACATCTGGTTCAAGGTCATATCCACAAAGGAGGGCAGCACCCAGGTGGGACGGCCCTTGCTGACCACCAGGCGGATGGTGTCCCCCCGGTGAAGGGTCTCCCCCTCTTTCGGCTCACTGGAAATGATATATCCGGCGGGGAAGTCGTCGTCATAGACCATATCCGCCTCCGGAGCCTCTACGGTGAGGCCGAACTGGGTGATGAGGCTTTGCAAGGTCAGTTTTTCCGCCTGGGACACGGTCTGGTTGATGACATTGGGCATAATGCCCGTCTCCTCCCCGGAGCTGACCCAGACCTGGATCACCAGGTTCTCCCCCTTGCGGTAGTTGTTGGCCGCGGGATCCTGGGCGAGGATGGCCCCGGCGGGATATTCGTCGCTGGGGCGCTGTCCCATCTCCAAGATCTCAAAGACGCCCTTGACGCCCTCCAATTCCCGGGCCTCCTCCACGGTGTAGCCCACTACGGACTGCACCAGGTGGGTCTCCTGGACGTTCTCCTCCGGCAGCTGTCCGAAGGACCGGAAGATGGATCGGAACAGGATCACCGCCAGCAAAATGGCCGCAATCCCCACGCCGCACAGCACCAGGAGCTGGATTGGCGTCTTGGAATCCTCCTTCTCCTCCTCCGGCTGGGCGTAGTACACCGCCGCCGTGGAGGATCCCAGGGGACGGGTGGGCTCGTCCGGCACAGAGGGCCGCAGATCCGACATCTGGAAGTCCAAATTGACCGCCGGATCCCGGCGGAAGGCCTCCAAATCCCGGATCATCTCCTCTGCGCTGGCATAGCGGCGGTCCAGGGTGGGGGCCATGGCCTTCATGCAGATGAGTTCCAGCTGCTCCGGGATCTCCGGGTTCAGGGACCGGGGAGTGGGGGGCGTGGAGCTTAGGTGCTGAATGGCCACGGATACAGCGGACTCCCCCTCAAAGGGCAGGCGTCCCGTGAGCATTTCGTAGAGTACCACTCCGGCGGAGTAGATGTCGGACCGGGCGTCGGTCCGGTCCCCCCGGGCCTGTTCCGGGGAGATATAGTGGACGCTGCCCAGGGCCTGCTGGGTCAGGGTCTGGGCGGCGTTTTCCAGCACCGCGATGCCAAAGTCCGCCACTTTCACGCTGCCGTCCCGGAGGACCATAATGTTCTGGGGCTTAATGTCCCGGTGGACGATGCCCCGGCTGTGGGCGTGGGCCAAACCCCGCATGATCTGGGTGATAAAGTGCAGGGATTCCCGCCAGTTCAGCTGTCCCCGCCGCTCCATATACTGTTTCAGGGTGATGCCGTCCACCAGTTCCATGACGATATACTCGATCTCGCCGCCCTTGGACACGTCGTACACCGACACGATGTTGGGGCTGGACAGCTGGGCCACCGCCTGGGACTCCGCGTTGAACCGGCGGCGGAAGTCCTCGTCCTGGGCCAGGTCGCTGCGGAGGATCTTAATGGCCACCAGCCGGTTTAACCGATGGCACATGGCCTTGTAGACAATCGCCATGCCTCCCGCGCCGATGCGCTCCAGAATCTCATAGCGGTTGTCCAGCATTTTGCCAAGATAGGGGTCCATGTCTCTTTTCCCTCCTTTACGGCCACTGCATCAGCACTGCCGTCACGTTGTCCGGGGCCCCCCGGTCCTTGGCAAGGCCCACCAGGCGCTCCAGACAGCCCTCCGGCCCCTGGCTGAGAATCTGGCGCAGTTCCTCGTCGTCCAGCATATTCGTCAGCCCGTCCGTACACAGCAGCAGCAGGGAATCCGACGACATACGGCATAGAAAGCCGTCGCACTCCACATTCTCATCCGGCCCCAGGGCCCGGGTGATCAGGTTCCGCTTGGGGTGGTGCCGGGCCTCCTCCGCCGTTATGTCTCCCCGCTCCACCATGTTCTGCACCAGGGAGTGGTCCCGGGTGATGCGGACACAGCGGTCCCCGGACAGACAGTAGGCCCGGCTGTCCCCTACGTTGGAGACCACCGCCCCCTCGGCGCAGGCAATGGCGGAGACCAGGGTGGTGCCCATATTCTGATAGTCCGGCGTCTTGGCCGCCGCCTCCCGGATGGCCGCGTTGGCCCGGGAGACCGCCTGGGCGGAGGCCAGGCTCAACGCCCGGGGGTCCATGTCCTCCCGGAGCAGGGGCACCAGTTCCGCAAGATAGGTCTCCACGGCGATGGCGCTGGCCATGCGGCCTCCGGCGGGCCCGCCCATGCCGTCGCAGACCACGCACACCGCGTGTCCCGAGGGGGTGTCCTCCTGGATGGCGTAGGCGTCCTGGTTCTCCCGGCGGACCATCCCTATGTCTGTGATTCCCCAAAGCCGCAAGAATGCTCACTCCTCTCCGCTTCCCTTCTGCGGAGCTGTCCGCAGGAAGCGTCAATATCGCTGCCCAGTTTCCGCCGCACCGTGGCGGCCACGCCCCGGCGCTCCAGTCTCTTTTGGAACGCCTCCATCCGCCGGGAGGGCCGCAGAGGGCTCTCCCGGACCTCATTCAAGGGGATCAGGTTCACGTGGCCGGGCATTCCCCGGAGCCTGTCCGCAATGCGGTCCGCCTGCCAGTCGTGGTCGTTGACGCCGTCGATGAGGGCGTACTCAAAGGAGATCCGCCGTCCGGTCTTACGGAAATAGTCGTGGCAGGCCCGGAACAGGTCCTCCACGTCATAGCGCCGGTTCACCGGCATGAGCCGGGACCGGGTCTCGCTGTCCGGGGCGTGGAGGGACACGGACAGGGTAAACTGCATCCCCAGTTCCCCCAGACGCCGGATCCCCGGAATCAGCCCGCAGGTGGACAGGGAGATGTGGCGCATTCCGATGTTCAGTCCCCAGGGATGGCTCACCAGTTCCAAAAATTTCAGCACGGCGTCTAAGTTGTCCAGAGGTTCCCCAATGCCCATGAGCACGATGTGGGACACGGGGACAGCGGAATCCAGTCCTGTGTAAATCACCTGGTCCAGGATCTCCCCCGGCGTCAGGTCCCTGACCCGGCCGGAAATCGTGGACGCGCAGAAGGCGCACCCCATGCGGCACCCCGCCTGGGTAGACACGCACACGCTGTTGCCGTGGCGGTAGCGCATGAGGACGGACTCCACGCAGTTGCCGTCGGAGAGTTCCCAGAGGTATTTCGCCGTGCCGTCGATCCGGGAGATCTGCCGCCGGGCCATCCGGGGCGGGGACAGGGTACATTCCTCCTCTAACCGGGAACGGAGGGTTTTCGGGAGATCGCTCATGTCCCCAAAGGACCGCGCCCCCCGGGAGAGCCAGGAGAAGATCTGCTTTCCCCGGTAGGCCGGTTCCCCCCATTGGGCAAGCACGGCCCCGATCTCCTCCGGGTTCATGGATTTCAGGTCTATCATGACAAAGCCTCATCCCTCTGACGGTGCCCGCCTGGTGTCCGCTTTCGCGTCCGGCACAGGAAGAATCCGTCGGTTCCGTGCCGCTGGGGCCAGAGGGTCGTGCAAAAATACGGCCCCTCCCCGTTGGGAAGCGTAAAGGGGAAGGGAACAAACTCCCCGTGAGTGGACAAAAACGCCTCCGCGATGTTTTCATTTTCCTCCGGCAGGATCGTACAGGTGGAGTACAGCAACGTCCCCCCCGGGCGGACATACCGGGCGGCGTTGTCCAACAGCGCCGCCTGTACGGCGGGAAGCCCTGTTAGCGCCGCCGGGTCCTTATCGCGGATATCCGGCTTCTTCCGGATGACCCCCAGTCCCGAACAGGGGGCGTCTACCAGCACCGCGTCGAACTTCTCCGCCCATTCCGGGTGAAATTCCCGCCCGTCGGCCTCCCGGGTTTGGAGAATCCCGTCCAGTCCTAAGCGTTTCGCCCCCTCCCGGACGTGCCGGAGTTTGGAGCCGTTGATATCACAGGCCAGGACCGATCCCTTTTCCCCTACGGCCATGGCCGCGCCGAAGGCTTTGCCCCCTGGGGCGGCGCACAGGTCCAGCACAGCCTGTCCTGGGGACAGGTCCGCCAAAAGCACCGCCAGCCGGGCCGCCGGGTCCTGCACCAGGCACCGTCCCTCCCGAAAAGCCGGAAGGGCTGTCACGTCCCCGGCCCCGGTCAGTTCTAAGCAGCCGGGAACCCAGGGGTGGGGCCGCGCTTCGATCCCCGCCGCCTGCCACTCCGCCGCCAGGGCCTCCGGCGATGTCCGGAGGGGGTTGGCCTGGACTTCCAAGGGCGGAGCGCCGTTGTCCGACGCCAAAAACGCCTCCGCCTCCTCAACACCCAAGAGGTCCACCAGCCGCGCCGTCAGCCACAGGGGGTGGCTGTACCGAAGGGACAGGGCTTCCACGGGGTCCTCCGGCAGAGGGGGCAGGTGGTCCCGGCAGGCGGACAGCTTCCGCAGTACCGCGTTCACCAGTCCCGCCGCCCGGGGGCGTCCCGCGGACTTCGCCAGCTCCACCGACGTGTCCACGGCGGCCCGGTCCGGCACCCGGTCCAAAAATAAGATCTGATAGGCCCCCAACTGTAAAATTTCCCGCAGAGGGGGCTGGAGTTTTTCTAAGTTCTGGGTACAGTACGCACGCAAGTCATAGTCCAGCAGCATCCGGTTCTGGATCACGCCGTAGACCATCCGGGTACACAGGGCGGCGTCCGCCGGGGACAGGTCCCCCGTCCGGGACCGCAGAGCGGCATCCGCCCAGGCGTTCCGGCGGCGGCAGTCCGTCAAAACCTTCAGGGCCGCTTCACGGGCCGGTCCCGCCCTCAACGGCGTCCTCCCCGGCGGCCGCTCCGGCTCATGAAGATCAGCACGTACCGCAAAAGCTGCAAGGACGACATCAGCAGTGCCGCCACATAGGTCAGTGCCGCCGCCCGCAGAACCCGCTTCGCCCCAGTGACTTCCTCGCCTGACAGCAGGCCGCTGTCTTGAATGGTCCGCACCGCCCGGCGGGAGGCGTCAAACTCCACCGGAAGGGTCACCAGCTGGAAAAACGTGGTCAGGGAGAAAAGGACGATGCCCACCAGCAGCAAAGGCTGGCTGTACAGCAGAATCCCCAGAATCAGGGCCGTAAAGGAGAAGCGGGAGCCGAACTGGGTGGCGGGAATCACAGCGCTGCGCACCCGCACGGGCCAGTAATTCTCCGCGTACTGCACCGCGTGCCCCGCCTCGTGACAGGCCACCCCCACGGCGGACACCGTGGCCGCGCCGTACACCGGCTCCGAGAGATAGATGCAGTTGTCCCGGGGGTCATAGTGGTCCGTCAGGGATCCGGCACAGGACCGGATGCCCACGCCCACCACGCCGTTGGCCCGGAGTACCGCCTCCGCCGCCTGGGCCCCGGTCAGTCCCCGGGCACAGCGGACCTGGCTGTACCGCCGGAAATTCCCGCTGACCTGGAACTGTGCCCACAGGGACAGGGCCAGGATAGGCAGTAAGAGAAGATAATAGAGGGTGTCCCCGCCGCCGTAGTACCCGTAGCCGCCATAATAGGAACCGTACACGCAATCGCTCCCCTTCCGTTTCAGGTTAATGGTATCCTTGTATTCACATCCTGTCCAAAGAAACCCGGTTTCAAACCACGAACACCGGGACGTCGTGCCCCAGAAGATAGGCTCCGGCGCTCATGCGCCTGCCCCCCTGGACCTGAATCTCCGTCAGGTACAGGACCTTTCCATCCCCGCAGGCAACGCCGATGCCCTGTTTGCCCGCCGCCGTGACGGTGCCGGGGGAGAGATTGGTTTCCTCTCCCGTCTCTTTCGCACCGTAGAGCTTCATGGTGCCCCCCTCCGTCAGAGCGGCACAGGCGCAGGGCCAGGGGATCAGCCCCCGGATCTGACAGTGGATGGCGTGGGCGGACCGGGTCCAGTCCACCGGGGACAATTCCCGGGACAGCATGGGGGCATAGGTGGCCTTTCCGCCGTCCTGGGGCGTCCGGGACGCGGTGCCCTGTTCGAGGGACGCCACCGCTTCCAGCAGGGCCTCCGCCCCCAGGGACGCCAGCCGCGCCGTCAGTGCCGCCGCGTCCTCCTGGTCCCCGATAGGGGTGGATCTTTGCAGAAGGATGTCCCCGGCATCCAGTTCCTTTGCCATATACATCATCGTGACGCCGGTCTCCGTCTCCCCATCCAAGATCGCCTGATTGATGGGGGCCGCCCCCCGGTATTTGGGCAGCAGGGAGGCGTGGACGTTGAGGGAGCCCCAAGGGGGAATCCCCAGCACGTCCTCCGGCAGCAGTTTCCCGTAGGCCGCCACGACGATGAGGTCCGGCTTCATAGACCGCAGTTCCTCCACGGCACCGGCGTTTCGGAGGGTGGGGGGCTGGAACACGGGGATCCCCTTTGACAGGGCATACTCCTTTACCGGGGAGAAGGCCAGCTTGTGTCCCCGGTTTTTGGGTTTGTCCGGCTGGGTCACAGCCCCGCACACCGTGTGTCCCCCCTCCGCCAGCGCCCGCAGAGAGGCGGCGGCAAAGTCCGGGGTGCCCATAAAGAGAACGCGCATGGCCTCAGCCCTCCTGTTCCCGGTACTCTTCCAGTTCCTCCTCCGTCAGGAAGCGGTCGATGTGCTCTGTGTAGAGGTGGCCGTCCAAATGTTCCAGCTCGTGGCACAGCGTCCGGGCCATCAGATCCCGGCCCTCCAATTCATACCACTGGCCGTGGCGGTCCTGGGCCCGGACCCGCACATATTCCGGACGGGTCACCAATCCCCACTTTCCCGGCACGCTGAGACAGCCCTCCGGGCCCCTCTGTTCCCCCCGCTGTTCCACGATGACGGGGTTTACCAGTTCAAACATCTCCTCCGTGTCCAGGTCCATGGCCACATAGGCCCGGCGCAGCACCCCCACCTGAGGGGCCGCCAGTCCCGCGCCGCCGGCATCCGCCAGGGTCTCCCGCAGATCGTCCAGCAGCAGCCACAGCCGGCGGTTGAAGTCCGTCACCGGACGGCACACCTTCGTCAGGCACACATCTCCCTGTTCCACAATTCTACGCAATGCCATGTTCTCGATCCTTCCCGCTCCGGCTCCGTTTTCCAGTTCCCGGAACGTACCTTTTTTATAATTTTCGGCGGCGGTCAGTCCGCTCCGTTGCACTCTATCCGCAAATGCAGTCCCCGGTTGGCCCGGTCCCGGGCGAATTCCCCTAAAAGCCAGCTCAAAGCCTCCCGGGCCTCCCGGTCGTTCTTCCCCACCAAAGTCACCCGGTAGCGGAAGCGGTTGTTCACCCGCAGCACTGCCGCCGGGGCGGGGCCTAAGACCTCCGGGTTCCACCGGGCAAGGCCCGGACGCTCACACAGGGACCGCAAAGTGTCCCGCACCCGGGCGGCTCCCCGGAGGACCGCCCCCTCCTCGATCCCCGACACCGTCAGGGTGAAGAGATCCGCAAAGGGGGGATACCGCCGCAGCCGCCGCAGACGGATTTCACTGTCATAGAACCGGGCGTAGTCCTGGGTGGCGGCGCTTTGGATCACATCGTTCCCCGGGGTATAGGTCTGGATCACCGCCCGTCCGGTACGGCTTCCCCGGCCCGCCCGGCCCACCACCTGGGTCAAGAGACTAAAGGTCCGCTCTGAGGCCCGGTAGTGGTCCACATACAAGGACAAATCCGCCAGCAGAACCCCCACTAAGGTCACGTTCTCAAAATCCAGGCCCTTGGCCACCATCTGGGTCCCCAGCAGAATGGGGATCCGCTCTTTTTCAAACCGGGACAGCACTTCCTCATGCCGTCCGGCGGCGGTGTCCACGTCCATGCGCAGAATCCCCGTGCCCGGGAACAGTTCCCCCAGTTCCTCCTCCACCTTCTGGGTCCCGGCGCCGATGTGCTTCATGCGCCCCCCGCAGACGGGGCACTGTTCAAAAGAGCGCTGGGAGTGGCCGCAGTAGTGGCACATGAGGCGGTGGTTGGCGGAGTGGTAGGTCATGGGCACGCTGCACCGGGGACACTCCGGCACATGGCCGCACTCCCCGCACAGCAGCATCCGGCTGCTGCCCCGGCGGTTGAGAAACAGAATGCTCTGTTCTCCCCGGGACAGGTTCTCCTCCAACTCCCGCCGCAAAATTCCCCCGATGATCCCCGCGTTTCCCGCCCGGACCTCCTCCCGGAGATCCGCCACAGTCACCTCCGGCAGGCTCCGCCGGTTGTAGCGGTTTCGGAGAAACGCCCGGTGGTACTGGCCCTGCTGGGCGCACCAGGCAGTCTCAATGGTAGGGGTAGCGGAACCCAAAAGCAACAGGGCACCGTCCCGGGCGCACAGGTATTTCGCCACGTCCCGGGTGTGATAGCGGGGAGACAGTTCCGACTGGTAACTGCTCTCCTGTTCCTCATCTAAAATCACCAGCCCCAGGTGTTTCAGGGGGGCGAAAATGGCGGACCGGGTCCCCAGCACCACCCGGGCCTCCCCCCGGCGGATCCGCTTCCACTGGTCGTACCGCTCCGCCACGGGGCGGGAACTGTGGAGCATGGCACAGATGTCCCCGAAACAGGAGGAGAATTTCTCCATCATCTGGGGGGTCAAAATGATCTCCGGCACCAGGACCATGGCGGTTTTCCCGCTGTCCAGGGCCTTTTGGACCAGGTGCAGATAGACCTGGGTCTTTCCGCTGCCTGTGACGCCGTGAAGCAGAAAACAGGCAGGGGCTTCCCTCTCCATCAGAGCGGCGGCGGCTGTAAAGGCTGCCTGCTGTTCCCCGTTCAGGGCCCCAGGAGGGACGGGTTCCACGGCCTCCATGGGCCCCAGGCGCAGTTCCTCCTGCTGGGTAAAGCGGATCAGGCCGTCCCGCTCCATGTTCCGCAGCAGCTTTGCCGACGCCCCGGTAAAATAGGACACGTCGGCACAGGAGGCCCGTCCGGCGGAGGAGAGAAACTCCGCCACCTCCCGCCGGGAAGCGCTGCGCTTCATGGACGGGTCGGACAGGGCGTCCTCCAGGGATACCGCCAGTTCCGCCATGCGCCGCAGACGGTCCCCGGACCGGCGCTGGGCCGTGGTCTCGCACCGGACCACCCCCGCCTTTTCCAAGGCCCGCAGGACGCTCTGTACTTCCCCGCAGGCGGCGCGGACAGCGTCCCAGTCGGCGGAACCTCCCTGGGCCTCCAAGTAGTCCACCACGCTCTGGCACCGCCGGACCGGCTTTGGCAGGGTCTCCGGCCTCTCCGGTTCCAAGTGCCAGGTTTCTTTCAGCCGGAACCACAGCCCCGTGGGAAGGATGGTTTTTGCCGCCTCAAAGAAGGTGCAGAAGTACCGGTTCCGCATCCACAGGGCCAGGGCGATCTCCGCCTCGTCCAGCACGGGAGCCGGGTCCAGCACCCCGGAGAGGGGTTTCAGGTTGGGGCGCTTTTCCCCCCGGAACCGTTTCAAAATCAGCCCCTCGCAGGGACGGTTGCCCCGTCCAAAGGGAACCGTCACCCGTACCCCCGCCGCCGCGCCCTCCAACAGGGGGGCGGGCACCAGATAGTCATAGGGCTTGTCGGCGGAGTAGGGTGCGGCGCTGACCGCGACTCTGGCAATTTCGGCGGTCTCCACGTCCGTCCCTCCTTCCGCGCTCTGTGCCGCGAACGCTTCTTTTATTCCGGTTTCTCCTCCGGGTCCAGAATCCCCTCCGCCACCTCGTGGATGGCCAGGGTCACGGGCTTCTCGTCTAAGATCTCATGGGCCTCGTCATAGCTGTCCGCGATCTGCCGGGCCCGCCGGGCTACCACGTTCACCAGCATATAACGGTTGGGGATATGAGCGGTCAGTTCGCTCATAGCGGGATACAGCATCATTGTCTCCACATCCATTCCGCCGCCGCTGGCGGCAAGATTTTGTCCGATCCTTCCGGATTAACTGCTCATGCTCTCCATCCGGGCGTCCGGGCGGCAGTGCTCCGCGGTCATAATGGCTTCCAGCTCCCGGACCGCGTTTTCCACCGTGTCGTTGACCACGAAATAATCATATGCGTAGGCGGTCTGGAATTCCACCTTTGCCCGCAGAAGCCGCTTTTGGACCTTCTCCGGGCTGTCGGTGCCCCGGCTGCGCAGACGCCGTTCCAGTTCCACCCAGCTGGGGGGCGCGATGAAAATCCGCACCGCCTCCGGGGCCTTCCGCCGCACCTGAATGGCCCCCTGGATCTCGATGTCCAGCACCACGTCCCGGCCCTGGGCCAGGGCGTCCTCCACGTACTTGCGGGGGGTGCCGTAAAAGTTCCCCACGTACTCCGCGTATTCCAAAAAGGCGTCCCGGGCGATCCAGTCCCGGAAGGTGTCCACGGTGACAAAGTGGTAGTGGACGCCGTCCTCCTCCCCCTCCCGGGGGGGCCGGGTGGTGGCGGAGACGGAGAAATAGAGGTTCTTCCGATTTTGGAGCAGGGCGTGGAGCACGGTGCTCTTTCCCACGCCGGAGGGTCCGGAGACCACGAAAATTTTGCCTTCCCTCACGCCGGTTCTCCTTTCTCTTCCTGTCCGGTTATCTCCTGGTTATCCTGGCCGCCAAAGCGCTCCGGCGGCAGGGCGGAGAGGACGATGTGTCCGCTGTCCATCACAAAGACCGCGGCGGTTTTCCGCCCGTAACTGGCGTCGATGACCGCCCCCCGGTCCCGGCCCTCCTGCACCATCCGCTTGATGGGGGCGGAGTCCGGCTGTAACACCGCCACAATCCGTCCCTCGTTCAGGAAACTGCCGTATCCGATGCCAATCATGCTCATTCCACATTCTGCGCCTGTTCGCGCATTTTCTCCACTTCCGCCTTTAGCTCCACCACCACCCGGGCAATGGACACGTCGGCGCATTTGGAGCCAATGGTGTTGGCCTCCCGGTTGATCTCCTGAATGAGGAAGTCCATCCGCCGGCCCTGGGGGGCGTTGGAAGTGAGAAGGCCCCGCAGCTGGGAGACGTGGCTTCTCAATCGCACCGTCTCCTCATCCACCGCCGTCTTGTCGGCGTAGATGGCGGCCTCCGCCAAGATCCGCTGTTCGTCCACGGTGACGCCCCGCAGAGCCTCCCGCATCCGCCGCAGCAGCTTCTCCCGGTACTCCGCCACGGTCTCCGGAGACCGGGCCTCCACCTGGGCCGTGTACCGCTCCACCGCGTCTAAGCGGTTTGCAAGGTCCTCCGCCAGCTTCTTCCCCTCCTGGGCCCGCATGGCGTTGAAATTCTCCAGGGCCTCGTCCAGCACGGCGCACAGATCCGCCTCCACGCCCTCCAGATCCGTCTCCGCCTTCGTCACGCTCAGTACATCCGGATACCCCGCCAGGGTCCTGGCCACGGCAAAGGGGGAAGCCCCCTTCCACAGTTCGCTGTCCCCTACGGGCAGCAGCGTGTCCGGCAGGAGGAAGTTCCGGGACTGGTCCATCAAAAGGCGCAGCGCCCTCAAATAACTCTCCGCCAGAGGCGCGTTCACCGCCACCTGCACCGTGTCGGCGGCGGTGGCGTCTACGGTGACAAAGACATCCACTTTCCCCCGGGATACCGCCTCCTGTACCCGCCGCTTCATGGCGTCCTCCGCAAAGAGAAAGGCCCGGGGCATTTTCACTGTGCAGTCCAGATAGCGGTTGTTCACCGCCCGGACCTCCACGGTGATGTCCCGCTGGTGCAGCATCTGCCGCGCCCTGCCATAACCCGTCATGCTCTTGATCACAGATGTTCCTCCCTGCTTTTCTTTGGTGATAGATATACTCGATAAGATTTCCCTTCAGTTGCCGTGCCAGTACCCTAAAAAGCAGCAAATCTTAAAGAGCGCGGGTATCATATCCGTTTTTAACAGCAGATACAGAAGGGGTTCCCGCCGCACACGGACCAGGCACAGCACAATGGCAGGCACCAGTCGTCACAGCAGCCGCCGTAGGTGCCAAAGGTGCCGCCGCTGGGGTGATAGGCCGTCCGGGTGCCCCGGCGCATATAGTCCAGGGCCTGACGGTACTCCGCGTTGGACGGGTCCATGGCCACCGCCTTTTCGTAGGACTGTAAAGCCTCGTCCATCCACCCCCGGCGCACGCACAGGGATCCCCACAGGAAGTGCCACTCCGCGTTCCGCTCCCCGTACTGGGACAGCAACGCCTCCGCCCGGGCCAGATCCCCCGACTGGATAGCAACCCGCACCTGCCGCAGTACCGGATCATAGGACGATCCGTAGGCCCCGCCGCCGGAGGCGCCGGAGGCGCCGTACCCGCTCTCCTGTCGGACGCCGCCGCTGCGCCGCCGGGTGATCTCCTCATAGGCGGCGTTGACGGCCTTCATCTTCTCCTCCGCCAAGTCCGCCAGGGGGTTGTTCTGGTAGTTGTCCGGATGGTATTTCCGGGCCAGCTCCCGATAGGCTTTCTTCACTTCCTCGTCCGTGGCGTCCTCGCCTACGCCCAGGACCTTGTACGGATCCTCCATCCGGCCTCACCTGCTCTTTCGTCTTAGATGCTTTTTCTTTTCTTCGCCTGATGGAACGTGCCGTCCAGCACGGCCCGGCCCACCCGGAACAGTCCATAGTAGAGAGTCTCCCGCAGAAGGGGATCCCACACGCCGAAATCCCACAGCTCAAAGGCCGCCGCCGTCCGGTGGACGGAGTGGTCCAGGGTGGCGGCAAAGGCCTCCTTGGCCTCCGGGGTCCAGGCCCCGTCTAAGAGGCCATAGCGCAGGGCGGCGGGGTTGTAAGCACCCTCCGCCGCGTCCCGCTTCAAGTCGTCCGCCGCGTCGATGAGGTAGATCCACCGTCCCAAATGGTACAGCAGTTCTCCCAGCACCCGCCGCCGCACCGGGTCCCCCTCCTCCGGGGCCGCCTCCCGCAGGAGGCTGGCAAAGGCGTCCGCCGGAAGGTCTAAGGACGCGCAGCGGCTCTCTTCCAGTTCCCGCAAAGCCCCCAGCCGCTCCCGCACTGCCCGGTCAAACCGGGGGCGGCGCGCCGCCGCCTGGTGATAGGCCAGGGAGAAGGCCCCGCTGCCCATCCGATAGGGAAGCCCCCGGAGAGGCCCGGAGTCCTCCGCGCCGTCCCGGAGCTGGTAATAAGTCAGAATCACGCTCTCGTCCGCCGCCAGATCCAGGGACGGCTCCCCGTCTAAAATCTCCCGGCCATGGACAGGATGCACCGCGCAGCGGCGGCGGCGGGGTTCCCCCTCCCCGTCCAAGAGGAGGATGGCCAGAAAGGTGAAGTCATAGTTCAAAATCCACCGGGCGGCGGGGCCGTACCGATGCCCCAGGGCGTGGCACAGGCCGCAGTAGACCCGGCGGAACCGGGCGGCGTCCTCCCCCGCCATCCGGTCCAGCGGCGGGCGCACATAGCCGAACACGTCAGAAAAACCGCACGATGGTGAAGGCCATGCCCCCCTGCCGGCGCAGACGCCGATCCCGCAGAAGGGCAGGCACCAGTCCCAGCGCAAAGCCCAGGCCCCCAGCCCCGTAGCACACCGGGGCGGACAAATTTGCCGCCGCCGCCCCAATCCAGCCCAGGAAGAAGCCCGCCAAGGGTGTCAAATAGACCAGGGCGGCGATGCCCAGCAGGTTCCGGGTGCTGCTGTGGACCACTACCTTCTGTCCCGGCTCCGCCCCAATGGGGTTCTCCGCCCTGGCCCGGACCGACTGCCCCGTGACGCCGCATCCGGCGCAGGAGCCGCAGTCGTGACCGCAGGCGGTCTGCCGGGGCACCGCAATCTCCGCCCGTCCGTCTCTCAAAATCCGCTCTACCGTGGCAATCTGGGTCATATCCCGCCTCCATTGGAACTTGTTTCCCGTTTTTATCGAAAAGCACTCATATACTCGTGAACAATAAGATTTGCCATTCGTTGCCGTGCCAGTGGCCTAAAATGTGGCTAATCTTAAAGAGCGCGGGTATAAAAGGCTCATTCGCCCGTCTCTTCCAAAATCCGCACCCGGACCTGGTAGTCGTCTCCGGAGACGCCTACGTCCGCGCCGCTGGTGACCTCCACGTCCGCCGGAACCGTGTAGTCCCCGGCGGCGGCGGTGTAGCCGCTTAAGTCCGGAATCACCAGCAGATCCCCTCCGGACACGGCGCCGAGGGCCTCCGCGGTGCCGTACAGGGCCACATCCAAGCTGTCCGTCAGGACCTCCGCCGTCTTGCCCTCCGGCAGTTCCGTATGGATGGCGAAGCGGGTGGTGGTGACGGTGGCGGTGTTCAGGTTGGGGAAGGAGATCCGGAGGGTGGCCCGGTTGACGCCGCTGAGGTTTTCACAGCCCTCCGGTACTACCACCGGGAAGGTGTGGCTGCTGGGGGTCTTCCCCTGGCCCGACAGGTTTTGCAGGTTGAACTCCCCGATGGTCAGGGATTCTACGCCGTCCAAATACCGGGCCTCTCCCATGACCGTCACCGTGTCCGGCAGGATCCGGTAGTCCGCGTCCGCCAGACGGATGCCCGGGGCATCGGTGAAGTCGATGACAAGGGCCAAATCCCGGGTGACGTAAATGGGCAGGGTGGCCTGGATCTTGTCCGTCACAGGCCGGAAGCCCCCGTCCTCAATGAGCTGGTTGGACTGGTCATAAAACCCGCACTCCAGCAGCGCCGACACGGTCTCCTTGGCGTCCCGGCCCAGGTCCAGGGAGATTTTGGCGTAGCTCACTGCCTCCAAATCCGCCTCCAAGCCCCGGATCTCAATGGAACTCTGAGAGAGCTGGATCTGCCCCGCGGAATAGCCCTTGGCCACGGTGCCCACCAGCTCACAGCGCACGTCCACTTCCTTGCTGTTGAGCTCGCTGACGTTCACGGAGGCGCTCTCCACCTTCCGCTCCACCGTCAGCCGGGAGTACTTCTGCCGTGCGGGCAGGGTGGCCTTGTACTGGCTGTCCAAAAACGTCCAGGAATAGCTGACGGTCTGGGCCCCGGGGGACTGGATGCCGCTTAAATCCGCCGTAACCCGGATGTGGGCCCGGTCCAGCTGGCACACCAGCAGACGGGAACCGATGAACGTCAGGTCCACGGTGGAACTGGTGCCGTCGCTCAGGAGCATGAGATCCTGTTCCACCAGGCTCTCCTCTCCCGTGTACTCAATGGGAATCCCGGTGATCTCCTGCCGGGCGGAAAAGGCGCTGCCGCCGTTGCCAAAGGTGTCCGCGTAGAACCAGATCCCCATGGCTGTCACCAGGGCCAGGAGGAAATACGCGATCTTCGTGGACCGCTCCTGGTTACGCTCCATGGTCCCCGCCTCCTTTCCCGGCCTCCGTGCGCCGTCTCAGCCAGTCCGGCAGGACGAACCGTCTCCGGTCCTCCCCGTCCTCCGGCGGCAAAAGCTCGTTGCGCAGAAGATTTTCCAACGTCTCCGCCTTTAAGTGCCGCTTCAGCATCCCTCCGGCGGCCACGGAGATGGTCCCCGTCTCCTCCGAGACGATGACCACCACCGCGTCGGTGGTTTCGCTCAGGCCCAGCCCCGCCCGGTGGCGGGTGCCCAGGTCCCGGGACAGGTTGGCGTTCCGGCTCAAGGGCAGAACGCACCCCGCCCCTAAAATCCGCCCCCGGCGGATTAACACCGCCCCATCGTGCAGGGGGGCTTTCACGAAAAACAGGTTCTTCACCAGCTCGCTGGACACGGCGGCGTCCAATACCGTGCCCGTGCGGAGGGGTTCGTCCAACAGGATCTCCCGCTCAAAGGCAATCAGCGCCCCCGTATGGGTTTTGCTCATCTCCACACAGGCCAGCACCGTCTGGGAGATGGCCTGTTCCATGACGTCCGCCGCCGCCGCCGGGGAGAAGAAGGCCATAAACCGCCGGCTGCCCATCTGTTCCAGAATCCGCCGGATCTCCGGCTGGAACAGGATAATCAGGGCCAGCACCCCCCAGTCCACCATGCGGCTGAGGATGAAGTTGATGCCCCGCAGGCTGAATACGGAGGACAGCAGCACCGCCGCCAAAAACACCATCAGCCCCTTGATGAGGCTGGCGGCCTTGGTGGAGCGCACCAGCAGCAGAATCCGGTACAGGATATAGGCCATAATGGCGATGTCCAGGTATCCGGCGGCGTGAATGGACAGCAGGTAGCGTCCGGCGGAGGCGGCAAGTTCGGCAAAATTCAGTTCCATGTCTCTGTCATTCCCTTCAGGGGCCGTGTCTGACGCATTCTGCCCTGCCGCCCCCACAAATCCTGGCCGCGCTCCCCGGCTGGTGCTCGGCCGCCCAGCCGTCCGCGAGGATACAGTTATGAATATTATAGTAAAGTCAGGCGCGGATTGCAAGGTGATCCCTGCCAAAAATTCGCGCCTGTTCCCCCGCCGCTTGAAAAGTTTTGTCAGCCCAGGATGTCCCCCAGAGCCGTTAAGAACCGCCGCACCTCTTCCGGGGTGTTGAAGGCGGAAAAACTCACCCGTACCGTGCCTGTTGCGAGGGTGCCCGCCGTGCGGTGGGCCAGGGGGGCGCAGTGCAGTCCTGCCCGGACCGCAATGCCCCGCTGTCCCAGGGCGTCCCCCAGGGCCTCCGGGCCCATCTTCTCCGACAAAAAGGACAGCACCGCCGTCTGATCCCGCAGCCCCGACAGGGCAAACACCCGGACCCCCGGGATCTCCCCCAGGCCCTTGGCCGCCTGCATGGCAAGACGGCGCTCCGACGCGCAGATGTCCTCCACGCCCCGCCGCCGCACATACCGCACCCCCTCCAGCAGCCCCGCAATGCCGGGCATATTGTGGGTGCCGCTCTCCAAGCGGTCCGGCAAAAACTCCGGCATCTTCTGCCGCAGGGACGCGCTGCCTGTGCCCCCTTCCAGCAGGGTGCGGGTCTTTGTCCCCTCCCCGCACAGCAGCACCCCGGTGCCCTGGGGACCGTAAAGCCCCTTGTGTCCCGGCATGGCCACGAAGGCCGCCCCGAGTTTCTCCATGTCCAGGGGCACCGTCCCCGCCGACTGAGAGGCGTCCACAATCAGCGGGATCCCCCGCTTCCGGCACAGCGCCCCAATGGCCTCCACAGGCTGGATAAACCCAAAGACGTTGGACACGTGGTTGCAGATCACCGCGTGTACGTCCGGGGTCATAAGCCGCTCATAGGTCTTGATGCACGCCGCCTCCTGAAAAAGCGGCACGTCCGCCACCCGGATCTCCGCGCCCAAGGCGGTCAGGGGCCGGGTGACGGCGTTGTGCTCATAGCCGGAGATCACCACCCGTCCGCCGGGGGGCACCAGGCTCTTGATGGCAAGGTTCAACGCATGGGTGGCGTTCAGGGTGAACACCACCCGCTCCGGGCTGGAGACGCCGAACAGCTCCGCCAGTTCCTCCCGGCATTGCAGGGCCGTCTCCGCCGCCCGCAGAGCCTCCGGATAGGCCCCCCGCCCCGGGGTGCTCATGGTGGCCATGGCCTCCTGACAGGCCCGGGCCACCTCCGGGGGCTTCTGGAAGGTGGTCGCCGCGCTGTCCAGCCAGATCATGCCCCCACCTCCCGGTACAGGCCCTTCTGATACAAAAACACCTGCAAGGGGTCCAGCCCCGCCTCGTGCAGAACCGTCAACGCCTCCCGCAGATCCCGTACCCCTAAGCGCAGGGCGTAGGCACAACCCGCGTCCGTCAGATCCCGGGGGGCCCGGAAAATCCGGCTGCGGATCCCCGCCCGCTCCAAGGCCCTCTGCATCCGCTGGGCATAGGTCACGGACCGGGCCAGAATCAAATAGTGCTCCACGTCACACTCCTCCTCTCCCCACAGTCTATGCGCCGGGAGAGGGGTTGTGTTTTGAGCGGCGCTGTCCAGCCAGCTGTCCAGCCAGCCGCGCAGCATAACATCCGCACATGATTTGCACGGCTTCTGATTGACTTTTCCCCGGTTCCGCGTACAATACAAAGGGGGAGTGCAGCGATGAAAAACGTCAATATTACCTTTCGGATAGAGGAAGATCTCAAAAAAGAGGCGGATGCCCTCTTTACCGATCTGGGCATGAGCCTCTCCACCGCTTTTCACCTTTTTCTCAAGCAGTCTTTAAGAGAACAGGGGCTTCCCTTTGTGGTCACAAGAAACGTGCCGAATCAAACCACGCTGGCGGCCATGGACGCGGCGGAACGCGGCGAGGACCTGTCCGAGCCATTTGACAGCGTGGAAGAACTGAGAAAAAACTTAAATGCCTAAATTAGAACCCCCGCCGCGCTATGCGCGGCGGGGGTCGTTTTGGCGCGTAAGCGCCCTGGGGCCGGATGGCCCCTTATTTTTTCACATAGCTGTCCTTCAAGGACACGCTCCGGTTAAAGACCAGGTGTCCCGGGGCGGAGTCCCGGCTGTCCGGGCAGAAATACCCCAAGCGCAGGAACTGGAAGTGATCCCCCGTCTTTGCGTCCTTCAAAGAGGCTTCCAGCTTGCAGCCCCTGCGGATTTCCAGGGAATCCGGGTTCAGACAGGCCATAAAATCCTTCCCCGCCTCGTCCGGGGCCGGATCGGAAAACAGGTTCCCGTACAGCCGGACCTCCCCGTCCACCGCCGTGGCGGCGTCCACCCAGTGGATGGTGGCGCCTTTCACCTTCCGGCCGTCCGCCGGGTCCCCGCCGCGGCTGGCCGGGTCGTATTCGCACAGCACCGCCGTGAGACGGCCGTCCCCGTCCCGCTCAAAGCCCGTGCAGCGGATCAGATACGCCCCTTTTAAGCGGCACTCCGGTCCGCCGGGATAGAGCCGCTTGTACCGGGGAGCCTTCTCCGGCAGGAAATCCTCCTCCTCAATCCACAGTTCCCGGGAAAAGGCCACTTCCCGGGTACCGGCGGCGGCGTCCAAGGGGTTGTTCTCCACCGTCACTGTCTCCCGCTGTCCCTCGGGGTAGTTGGTGATGATGAGCTTCACAGGCCGGACCACCGCCATAACCCGCCGGGCGGAGGCGTTCAGGTCCTCCCGGAGGCAGTGTTCCAAAAAGCCGAATTCTACCACGCTGGCGGCCTTCGCCACCCCAATGCGCTCACAGAAGTTCCGGATGGACCGGGGGGTGTAGCCCCGCCGCCGCAGTCCGCACAGGGTGGGCATCCGGGGGTCGTCCCAGCCGGACACCTGTCCCCCCTCCACCATGGCCCGGAGCTTGCGCTTGCTGAGAACCGTGTGGTCAATCCCCAGGCGGGCAAACTCAATCTGCCGGGGGCGGGAAGGGAGATCGCAGTGTTCCACCACCCAGTCGTACAGGGGGCGGTGGTTCTCAAATTCCAGGGAGCAGAGGCTGTGGGTAATGCCCTCCAGGGCGTCCTGAATGGGGTGGGCAAAGTCGTACATGGGATAGATGCACCACTTGTCCCCGTGGCGGTGGTGGGGGAGGTGGTTGATCCGGTAGAGCACCGGGTCCCGGAGGTTGAAATTCCCGCTGGCAAGATCGATTTTCGCCCGCAGTGTCATGGCCCCGTCCGGGAACTCTCCGGAGCGCATCCGGGCAAAGAGATCCAAGCTCTCTTCTATGGGCCGGTCCCGCCAGGGACTGCGGGCAGGTTCTCCCGTGCTGCCCCGGTACTCCCTGAACTCCTCCGGCGTCAGCTGGCACACGTAGGCAAGGCCCTTGCGGATAAGCCCCACGGCCTGCCGGTAGTCCTCCTCAAAGTAGTCCGAACCGTAGAAGAACCGGTCCCCCCAGTCGAACCCCAGCCAGCGGATGTCCTCCTGAATGGCCTCCACATACTCCACGTCCTCTTTGGTGGGGTTCGTGTCGTCCATACGCAGATTGCACAGCCCGCCGTACTTCTCCGCCGTGCCGAAATCAATGGTCAGGGCTTTACAGTGCCCAATATGCAGATACCCGTTGGGCTCCGGCGGGAACCGGGTATGGACCCGCATTCCCGCGTAGCGGCCACCCGGGGCCAGGTCCGCGTCGATAAACGCCTCAATAAAATTCCGCCCCTCCCCCGTCTCCGGGGACGCGGTTTTTACCTCTTCCGCCATGTCTGCCTCCTTTTCGCCCTTCGCGGCGGGGGAACTTTTGACGCTATTATACAAAAGCGCCGCCGGAATTGCAAGAGGAACCCTGCGCGGCGCGGAAAATGGCAGGGGCAAAGACTATAATGGACCCCGGTTCTCGGACCAGGGGTCGAAAAAAAGCGTGAACATGGTATGATGAAAAAGCGCTGAGAAGTGCGGAGAAAGGAGACCCATACCATGGGATACAAAAGCTACACGGCGGAGTACAAGACGAAGGTGGTCTTGGAAGTACTGCGGGAGGAGAAGCCGC